>CALWLN010000152.1 GCA_944381535.1 uncultured Lachnospiraceae bacterium | reverse complement strand
TCCTATGGAAAAATGGAGGACTTTTATCGAACATACGGCGATAAGCTATGCATGGCAGGAAAGCCAACGGCAGTGCTGTGCGGGTCATGGCTTTTAAGCCCGCGATTGCGGGAGTTGTTGCCGGAAGACTCAGGCATACGGCGTTTTGCGGCAGATTATGAGCTGTTCACTGCCGATCCGGCCAGCGAGGATTTTTACCAATGGCTGTTTGGAGGAAAACGCAGGCTTTCGGAACTGCCGGAAGAAACCAGCCTGCAGAAAGCGGTAAAGAAGTATTTGCGTGGGGGAGGAAACATCGGAAGCGCCGCCGGTATCTATCGAAAAGGGCTGCGCCTGTAGAAAGGGTTCCGGCAGAAAGCGGGAAGTATCGACAGATTAGGAAGGAAAAGGGATTGAGACATCATGAAACTGGCATTTATAACGGATGAGGCTACGCAGAGCTTTGAAGAGGCTGTACGGCTGGCAAAATGCTGTGGCCTTGCGGGACTGGAATTACGCAGTATTTGTGATACGCCTGTGGAACGAATCGCGCATAGGAAGCTGAAGGAGTGGAGGGCGCAGCTGGAGTGTGAAGGGCTGACGGTTTGTAATCTTGCAAGCTCCTTCTATAAATGTGAACCGGATGAGAGGGTGATTGCGGCGGAATGGGAAAAACTGTCTCTGCTCTGCGACGCAGCCGATATACTGGGGTGTGATACCATTCGCGGATTCGCTTTTTTCGCCCCCAAAGACGGCTGTATTCCGGCAGAACGGCTGGCGCCCTATTTTGAGCGTCCTGGGAAAATGTTAAAGGAGAGGGGGAAACGCTTGCTGCTGGAGGCGGACCCAAGCGTGAATACCACCAACCATAGGGTCCTGTCGGAACTTCTGGCCCTGTTGGACCGGGATGTTTTTGGGGCAATTTATGACCCCGGAAATGATATTTATGACCCCCTGGGTGAAAAACCTTTTCCGGATGGATACCGTTCTGTGGCGCCGTATCTTAGACATGTACATATCAAGGACGCTGTTGTGGCCGAGGGCAGGCCGATGTGCGTAAAGCCAGGCACGGGACTGGTGGATTATCCGGGAATCCTCAATGCGCTAATGGAGGAGGGCTACGAGGGTTGGCTGTCCCTGGAGCCCCATTACCGGAAAAGTCTCCTGTTGACGGAGGAACAGATGCGCATACCTCAGGGCTCGGATTTTTCCCGGGGCGGGACGGAGGCGCTTATGGAGAGCGCGGAAGCGTTGAAGGCATTATTAATTATAGGAAACGACAGATAAATTTGCTGTTTCCTATAGCCCTCCGGGGGCGGATGAAAAGGAAAGAAAAGGTGGCGGGAAAGGATGGTGTTGGCATGAAAATGGTGATTCGGAACGCGAAAATGGTACAGGATGACAGGATAAAAGCCAGAGACTTGTATATAGAGGACGGTGTTATTTCCGGCATTTTTTCGCCGGGAACCGGGGAGAAGGCGGAGAGTGAGGTGGATGCAGGAGGACTGTATTTGTCCCATGGATTTATTGATATCCATGTGCATGGCGGCGGTGGACATGATTTTATGGATGGAACCAGGGAGGCATGGGATGGTGTCCGGCGCCTGCATCTGGAACACGGAACTACCGGTCTTGTAGCTACCACGTTGGCTGCGACCATGGAGGAAATGGAGGGGGTCACCAGGCTGTATGAGCAGTGTAAGGGAGAACTGGGAGAGGGAGCGAGATTGCTGGGACTTCATATGGAGGGACCCTACCTGGCGCCTGCCCAAAGCGGGGCCCAGGATCCCGCTTACATTCGAAATCCGGTTCCCGAGGAATATGAGAAGCTGGTGGAGTCATGCAGCGGCATTTTACGTTGGACGGTTGCGCCGGAGCTCCCGGGGGCAGCAAAGATGGGAGATTATCTTGCAGGTCACGGGATTCTTCCGTCCATCGGGCACAGTGACGCCACTTTTGCCCAGGTCAGGGAGGCGTCGGCACACGGATACACCCATATTACCCATCTGTACTCGGCAATGTCCGGGATTACCAGGGTGGGAGGATTTCGCAGAGGGGGCGTCATAGAAAGCGCCTATGTATTGCCGGAACTGACCAGTGAGGTCATTGCGGATGGCTGTCACCTTCCGGCGGAGCTTTTGACGATGGCTTACCGGTTTATCGGACCTGACCGTCTGGCGCTCGTCACCGACGCTATGCGGGCGGCGGGGCAGGAGGAGGGGGAGAGCATTCTGGGCAGCCTCTCCTGCGGACAGCGGGTCATTGTGGAGGACGGGGTGGCGAAGATGCCGGACCGGAAAGCCTTTGCCGGAAGTGTCTGTACCGGGGAACGGCTGGTGCGCAATATGGTAAAAATGGCGGGAGCCTCTCTGCCGGAGGCGGTGAAAATGGCTACGGAGACCCCGGCAAAAATCCTGGGGCTTTCGGATGTGTGTGGCCGGATAGAAAAGGGGCGCCGGGCGGATCTGGTGCTGTTTGATGAGGATATTAATGTGAAACTGGTGATGACAGATGGCGAAATTCGCTATTCAGGAAAGGAAGAAGGAGAATGAAATGATTGAGAAAACTTATGACGAACTGGAAGCACGAATTTATGACAGCCGGGCGGAAATGGGGGCAGCCGCCGCCAGGGATGTGGCGGCCGCCATTGGGAAAGTACTGGAAGAAAAGGAGAGCTGCAATATGATTTTTGCCGCGGCGCCCTCTCAGAATGAGGTGCTGGCTGCCCTGCGGGCGGACACTTCCATCCAGTGGAGCCGTATACGGGCCTTTCACATGGATGAATACTGTGGGCTGAAGGCGGATGCTCCACAGGCCTTTGGTAATTTTCTGGACCAGGCGCTGTTTGCCCACGTTCCCTTCCGGAGTGTCCATTATCTGCGGGATGCGGGTCGTACCCCGGAGGAAATCTGCGAAACCTATAGTGCGCTGCTGGAACAGAACCCGGTGGATATCGTCTGTCTGGGAATTGGGGAAAACGGACATATCGCTTTTAATGATCCGGCGGTGGCGGATTTCTCAGATTCCGCCTTGGTGAAGGTGGTGGAGCTGGATGCGGTGTGCCGGCAGCAGCAGGTGAATGACGGCTGTTTTTGCGGCATCGAAGAAGTGCCGACCCATGCGGTGACTCTGACGATCCCGGCCCTGTGCCGGGGAAAGGAACTGTTCTGCGTGGTTCCCGGAATACGGAAGGCTCATGCAGTGAAGCAGACCTGCGAAGGTCCGATCGGGGAGGCGTGCCCGGCCTCTGTGATGCGCAGGCACAGCAATGCGGTTCTATACCTGGACCGTGACAGCGCGGCAGAACTATAGTAAACGACAAATAAATTTGCCGTTTACTATAGCCCCTCCGGGGATGCGCAGGATAGTAAAGTAAGAGAGGATGGTAAAAAGATGATACGAGTAGGGACGGTAAACATTGACACCTCCCATCCAATGGGGTTTGCGGAGGCTATGGCCAGAGAAGACCGCATGCGGTACGTGGGAGTTTACAACGACTCCTTCCGCTCCGACGCTGAGGTGGAGGGATTTGTGAAGCGATTTGGCCTGGAAAAGCGCTGCGAGAGCATTGAGGAGCTGGCGACCATGTGCGATATCGGTTTTATCCAGGGCTGCGACTGGGAGGAACATTTATCCTGCGCGGAACCATTTTTAAAGCTTGGAAAACCGGTGTTTATCGACAAACCTCTGGTGGGCAGTCTGAAAGACTGTAAAAGAGTGCAGGAATTAACGGAGCAGGGGGCGGTTATATTGGGGGCCTCCAGCGCGCGGTACGCTTATGAGATTCAGGAATTTCTGGCCCTTCCGGAGAAGGAGCGGGGAGAGATTGTAACTGTGTTTGGTACCGCGGGGGTGGATGAGTTCAATTATGGAATCCATATTGTTGAGGCCATCGGCGGCCTGATGGGGACAGGCGCTCAGTGGGTGCGGTATATGGGCCGGGGAGAGACGGAAGGAAAGTACAGCGAGAGCTATTACGTGCAGTTTGAAAATGGAAAGAGCGCAGCCTACAACACATTTACCGGGACCTGGCAGCCCTTTGTCATTACGGTGATGACCACGAAGTCCACGTATGCGTTGAAGCTGGATTCCAACCGGCTTTATGATGCGCTGATTCAGCAGATATGCAATTATATGGAGGGGAAGGACAATTTGATGGCGGATACCGGGGCACTGTTGGAGAGCGTAAAGATTATGCTGGCCGGAGCGGCTTCCCGGGCCGGAAACGGCAAGCAGGTGCGGTTGGATGAGCTGAAAGAAACGGATCCCTCTTACGATGGCCCCATGTTTAAGAAAAGCTACGCGGCGGCGTCAGGGCCTATGTACGCGTTGTAAATTGATAGGAGGATAAATAAGTATGAATTTTGCGATTATTGGATGCGGCGTGATTGCCGAGACACATGCCCAGGCATTGAAACGCCTGGAGAAGGAAGGCTTAAAGCTATACGCCTGCTGCGATATTGTACCTGAGAAAGCGGATGCTTATGCCAAGCGTCACAATGTAGGCAAGGTTTACTACGACGACGAATCTGTTCTGGCGGATCCGGAGGTGGAGGTAGTATGCGTTTGCGTACCCAGCGGAACCCACAAGGATGTGAGCGAGGCGGCGGCCAGGGCCGGAAAACATATCGTATGCGAAAAGCCTCTGGAGATTACGCCGGAGCGGGCTATCGACCTGATAAAGACTGTCCGGGAGTGCGGTGTAAAAGTGCAGAGTATTCATCAGAGACGTATGATGCCTACGGCCATTGCAACCCGCAAAGCCATTCAGGAGGGCAAATTGGGCCGTATCTGTCTGGCCGAGGCACAGTTGAAATATTATCGGGACCAGGCCTATTATGACAGCGCGGGATGGCGCGGAACCTGGGATCAGGATGGCGGTGGAGCTTTGATGAATCAGGGGGTACATGGGGTAGACCTGGTACTCTGGATGCTGGGCGGTGAGATTGATACCATCTATGGCAAGGCGGAGACTCTGGCCCGGAAAATTGCCGTGGAGGACACGGCGGCGGCTGTCATCCAGATGAAGGATAAATCCCTCTGTGTCATCGAAGGAGCCACAACGGCTTATCCGGGGTTCTCTACTACCTTTGCCTTTTATGGGGAAAAGGGAACGATTGTGTTCAACGATGAGGGTGTTGTGGAATGGAAATTCATGGATGAGTCAGACGCTCCTCCCTGTCCGGAGGCCGGAGCCGCTGTGGGAGGCTCAAAGAGCAACGTGGATATCACCATCGACGGTCATGTGGCGTTGATAAAAGATCTGGCCGATGCCATACGGGAGGACCGGGAGCCTGTGCTTCCGCCGGAGGACGCAGTTCTGGCAGTGAAAGTAATCTGCGCCATTTATGAATCTACCCGCTCCGGAATGCCTGTGAGGATGTAAAGAATTCATGCGCACGTTGCCGCCCCAAGGGAAAGAAAGGAGAGTCTCCATGCTGAAATTATACTGCCGGATATTCCAATGCCTTATGAAGCTTGGAATGTATTTTGTTCCCTGGAAAATACCAAAGACCATCGAGGGCCCCGGCGCAGTCAGACGTCTGCCGGCGCTGTTGAAACAAAAGAAGCGGAAAAAGGCTCTGATCGTGACGGGGCAGACTCTGATGGGACGGCATTTGCTGGATGGTCTTCTGGAAGCCATGGAACAGGAACAGGTGGACTATGTACTCTATAACAAGGTGGCGCCAAATCCCACCGACACCCAGGTGGAGGAGGGCTTTGCGCTCTTTCGGGAGCAGGGCTGCGACTGTATCATCGCTTTTGGCGGCGGCTCCCCCATGGACTGTGCCAAGGGAATCGGGGCCAGAGTGGCCAGACCGAAAAAATCCGTAAAGCAGCTGCAGGGGTTGTTCAAGGTACTGCGTCCCATTCCGCCCCTGTTTGCCGTGCCCACCACGGCGGGTTCCGGCTCTGAGACCACCATTGCGGCTGTGATAACCGAGGCGGCAGGCCATCACAAGGCGTCCATCAACGACCCGTGTCTTATGCCGCGCTGCGCCGTACTGGACCCGGAACTGACAATGGGGCTCTCCGGGCAGGTTACCGCCTTCACAGGAATGGACGCTCTGACCCATGCGGTGGAGGCTTACACCAACAATACCTATAACACCCGGCTGGAAAAGGAACTGGCCGAAAAGGCCGTGAAGCTGATTTATGAGAACCTTTACCGGGCCTATGAGGATGGCTCCGACTTAAAGGCTCGTCAGAATATGCAGCGGGCCGCTTTCTATGCGGGCCGGGCTTTTACCAGAGGCTGTGTGGGTTATGTCCATGCGATCGGACACACCTTAGGGGGACTTTATGGCACGCCCCACGGCCTAGCCATGGCTTCCCTGTTTCCCCATGTGATGCGGGCCTACGGGCCGGCCGCCTACAAGGGTCTGGCCAGGCTCTGTGAGATTTGCGGCCTTCCCGCGGCGGATGATTCCGATAAAGGGAAAGCGGAGGCTTTCCTCTCCTGGATAGAGGAATTAAAGGAGAAGATGGAAATCCCCCTATACCCGCCCACAGTCAGGGCGGAGGATATGGAGCAGATTGTGGATTGGGCTTACAGGGAGGCAAATCCTTTGTATCCCACGCCGGTGACCTGGAGCAAGGAGGATTTTCGGAGATTCGTCCGGTCTATGATAGCGTAAGCGAATAAAAAGGCTCCTTTTGGATAAGAACCACTATGATTCTCACCCAAAAGGAGCCAGTTCAAAATCCCTACGCCAGAGACTCCCGCATGAAAATATACTCCGCCACGGACCGGTCAAAGGTCTTGATGTGATTGAACAGCCAGTCCACCACGTTCCGCTCCACCTGGCGTACGAACTCCTCCGTGGGCCCTTCCGAGTCCTCCAGAAATTCGTGGAGTTCCGCCAGAGTTTTCTTAAATTCCCCATGCTTTTCCTGGTGCTGTTTCAGTTCCGGATACCCCACGCTTTCCTGAAGATCCTCCTCCTGGCCAAAATGAAACTCCGTGTATTCCGCCAGGTACTCCAGCATTTTCACAGCCTTCAGCTGCCCCTCCCCGTTCTCACAGCTGGTCACAAACTGGCGGATCCGGTCAATCAGCTCTTTGTGCTGGGTATCAATGGTATCATTTCCCGTAACAAGATTTTCATCAAATTCGATAATCATACAAATTGCCTCCTTCTGTTTTTATATCAACTTCATTATACATGTTCGCGATCAAATATTCAAACTAATAATACTGATTGATAACCTCCATTTCCTGTCTGGTAACCAGCCGATGATTCTCATCAAGAATATTCAGCTCCCGAAGGACACTCAGGGTATGCTCACAGTCAGTGGTAAGCTGGATGGCGGTGCTTAGCAGATTTTCGGAAGAGGCCATCTCAGCGGTTCCGCCGTAGGAGTCATAGGAGATGTAGGTGCTGCCCTGGGGTACCTGGTAGGAGAAGGACAGATAATTCTCGTACACCAGATTGCTGGCGTAATCCTCCATGGCATAGTCGTAAATCTGATAATTTCCTTCCCGCACATCCTTTAAGAAAGCCTCGTAAATCTGCTGGCATTGGGCCTGATCAAAGGAGACGCTGTCGTATGTGCCATTGGAGTCATATAAATCCAGATAGCCTTCCAAAAAGGTAATGGAATCATAAGCGTCAGTAAAATGATACCGCAGATAATATTCCGGTCTCTGAAATAATTCCGCTACATCATGGTAGACGTAGTTCTCCTGGTTCAGATAATAGTCCTCCACCGGAATGTAGTAGCTCCTGGAAATTTTCCCGCCGTTTTTCAGCCGGTAAGTAATGTTCAGAGGAGTATAGCGGGCCGTCTGACTATATTTATTAAAATAGTCTTCCACTTCCTGCTTCTCGTCGATCAGACGCTGGTGGATATCAAGCACTTTGGGGAAATCTTCTTCCATTACATCAATGTTATAATTCCCGTATACGGTGATGGCGGCAATCTCCTCCTGCCTGGGAACCTTGCGCTCCACGCCGAACATGTCAAATTTCATGCCCACCAGAAACAGCGCGCACACCGCGAGAAATCCGGCACATTCCAGAAGCCTCTTTTTGGAAAATACCAGAAAACGCTTTTCCAGAACCATCTCCGCCAGGAAGAAAAAGATGGCGCTGCTTACAAGCATTGCCGCCAGCATCGGCAGCAGGTTGGTACTGAGGAAGGAAATGTCCATAAAGCTGTAACAGCAGATGAGGGTCACGCAGGAACCCAGCGCAAAGGCCATTCCCCAGCGGAACAGGGGCTTTAAAAAGCCGATGGCGACAATGTCCCCGGCAGTCTCCAGGTGTTTCTTTTTGTAAATGACAAAGGCCAGGGCCAAAAGCAGCAGGCTGACAGCGGCGTAAAAACCCACATAAGGATAGACTTCTTTAAGAGGGTGCTCCTGGTAGCCGAGACCAAACAGCGCGCTGAAAAATCCTGTGAAATACTGGTTTAAAAAGTAGTAGGGCGACAGGAAGGTCCCGAAGGAAATCTCCGCGTGCTGTACGCCGTAGGATAAGGCCTCCACAAAGAAACTGATGAGCCCACGCAGAATTACAAACAGGTAATTTCCCAGGAGGAAGAAAATCGGCGCAGCCAGTATGTTTCCCGTAATCATCACCATGAAGACAGCCATGGCAAAGGCGAAGACCGCCATACCTGCGGACAAGATCAGCCAGTGCAGCAGATAATCAAGCTGCGTCATCTGACGAAGAAAGCAGACGAAAATACTGGCCAGAAAAGCGAGGATCTGGGGAATCACCAGAAAGCTTAAGCCCGACAGCACATTGGTGATAAATAAAGATTCCCGGCATACCGGCAGGGCGTGAAGCATGTAGGAGCTTCTGGTCTGGTACAGATAAGAGAATACCGCCACCGCCGTAATGCAGGCAAATAAAAAGATCCAAAAGGGCTGCAGCGCTGTGTTGACAGATTCCATCAGCAGATCCAGGCGGGTCTGGGCCGGGTCCAGGGAGTCGGACATATCAGCCCCTAAAACAATAAAAAGTTTGAGGGGCAGCCGGACCATGCATATCAGAAGATACGCTGCCCAGATGGGCCAGTAATGGGTCATATTTTTGAAAAAGATGGTCTTGCTAAAATAGGATGTCTTTGACTGCATAATCGGCACCTCCCATTTCATAGATAAAAATTTCCTCCAGCGTCAGCGGCAGCACGTCGATGAGCAGGGGGTTAAGCTTTTCCAGCGCTTTCTTGGCTTCCAGCGGATTGCCCCGGACGATGATGGTGTACACCCGTCCCAGGTTGGACATGTGAAGAATCTCAAATTCTTTGGGCAGGGTGGGCATGCCCTGCTGGAAAGCCACCTGAATTTTGGAGACGGTGTTCTGGAGCTCGCAGAGGGAGTGCTCCAGCAGTATCTTTCCATTGTGCATGATTCCCACATGGTCGCACACGTCCTCCAGCTCCCGCAGGTTGTGGGAGGAGATGAGAATGGTGGTCTGCTGTTCCTGCGCGCGTCCGAGGATCAGGCCCCAGAGCTGCCGGCGCATGACCGGGTCCAGTCCGTCCACTGGTTCGTCCAGCACCAGAAGCCGGGGCTTGCAGCACAGGGCCAGCCAGAAAGCTACCTGCTTCTGCATACCCTTGGACAGCCTGCGGATTCTGCGCTTCACGTCGATGGCCGGGAAAAATTCCCGCAACTTTTCAAAGAGGGCCTCGTCAAAATCTGGATATAGCCCCCGGTAAAACCGCTTCATTTCCAGAGTGTCCGCCTGGAGAAAATAAAACAGGTCGTCGGGAATGTAGGCAATCTTGCTTTTTGCGGACACATTTTCATAGACCGGCGCGCCGTCTATGAGCACGGTGCCTTCGTCGGGGCGGTAAATGCCGGTGATATGCCGGATGATGGTGGATTTTCCGGCGCCGTTGGGGCCCACCAGCCCGTAAATGGAGCCCTCCGGCACATGCATATTGGCATGGTCAAGAGCGCGGAATTTATCGAAGCGCTTTACGAGATTCTCAACTTTGATCATAACACAGTACCTCCCTGGTCCAGATGATGAATGCGGTCCGCAAGGTTGTCGGCTGAAATGGAGAGAAACAACAGTTCCGTCACCAACTCATCGAACTGACCCAGTAAGTTCTCCTGCCGGTCCTTTAAAGCAGCGGTTTCCCCTGCGGCGAAGGTGCCCTTTCCGGGCAGGGAATAGAGATATCCCTCGCTTTCCAGTTCCCGGTAAGCCCGCTGTATGGTATTGGGATTGATGGCCAGCCGGGTGGCCAGTTCCCGGACGGAGGGCAGTTTCTCGTCGGCGGCGATGGCGCGGGAGACCACGAGACGCCGGAGGCCTTGTTTAATCTGTTCGTAGATGGGTTTGGCTTCACGGTATTCCAATTGCACCAATCATTATTCCTCCTAACTGTACTATTTTGATTCATACACTCACTATAGCATACTTGATGGAAAAGAAAAGGAAAATACCGTTGTGAATTTCTTAAGATTTTCTGAACGGTGACAGGCTTAAAAAAGCCACGGACAGACAATCTGTTTCAGAGTGCCTGTCTGTGGCTGTGAGAGGACAGCGTCATCAGATGGGGAGTCACTCCCTCAGCTGCCGTACAGTCGCTGGTTCCTGCCGGATGGCGATGTTTTACCGGTATTCGCCCAGATAGAATAAGGCCATGGTGCCGGGGCCGGAGTGGGCGCCGATGGTGGGACCTACATGGTTGATAAGAAACTTCTCAATGCCGAAGCGCTGCTTTACCAGATCGGCCACAAACCGGGCTTCCTCCTCGCAATCGCCGTGGCTGATAAAGACGATATCGTTCTGGTCCCGGTAGGAACCCATCTGCTTCTCCATGGCGTCCACCAGGGCAATCAAAGACTTTTTGCGTCCACGTACCTTGGAGACAGGAATCAGATGTCCCTCATTGTCCACGTGGAGAACGGGCTTCAAGTTGATCATGGTGCCGATGACGGCGGCTGTCTTGGATACACGTCCGCCTCTGTGAAGATGGAATAAGTCGTCCACGGTGAAATTATGCACCAGATGGAGCTTGTTCTCCTCCAGCCATCTGGCATTTTCCTCGAGGCTCATGCCCTTTTTCTGATTTTCCAGAGCCTTGTGTACCAGGAGACCCTCGCCCAGGGAGGCAGCCAGCGTGTCGATGACAACGACCTGGTGGTCCTTATATTCTTCTTTCAGCTCCGCGGCTGCCACCATAGCGCTGTTGCAGCTGCCGCTTAAGCCGGAGGAAAAGGCAATGTGCAAAAGATCGGCGTCGTGTTCCTTCATCATCTCAAGGAAAACCTCTTTGGCTGCCTCGGGGTTCACCTGTGAGGTGGTGGGCATGGAGCCGGCCCGCATTTTCGCGTAAAATTCCGCTACCGGCAGCTCGTGGCTGTGGTCATAGGTCTCACCGTCTATGGTATAGGAGAGAGACAAAATGCCAAGGCCTGCTTCCTGTATATAAGACTCCGGTAAATCAGCGGTTGTGTCGGTTGTGATAATGTATTTTCCCATATAAACCTCCTTGCAGGACTGTTATGTTATTGTTATCATAACACGTCTAACCGGAATATGCAATATTTTCCCACAACTTGTTCAAGAGAATTACTCTTCATAAGGAGGTACATTAAACTAAAACATGTAGTATGAGAAAACATGTAGAGGCATATAATGAACAGACGAAAAACTCGGAGGACTTATGGCAACCAGTATCGTAATAGACGCGGGACACGGTGGATTTGACAATGGTGCCACCTATCAGGACCGAAAAGAAAAGGATGATGTACTGCGGCTGGCCCTTGCCGTAGGAGAATTGTTACAGCAGAGAGGTTTTGACGTGTACTATACCAGAACCACGGATCAGTACAATTCGCCTTACGAAAAGGCACAGATCGCAAACGCGACCGGGGCGGACTATTTCGTATCCCTTCACCGGAACTCCAGTCCCAATCCTAATACTTACAGCGGCGTCGAGACTCTGGTTTATCAGGAAAACCAGGTGGTCAACGACCTTGCCAATTCCATTAACAGCCAGCTGGAGGCCGTGGGCTTCAAAAATCTGGGAATCCAGGAGCGCCCTGGTCTGGTGGTGCTTAGGAGAACCAATATGCCAGCGGTTCTGGTGGAGGTGGGCTTCCTCAATACCGATGCGGACAATCAGCTCTTTGACGAAAAATTTAACCAGATCGCCAATGCTATCGCCACGGGCATTCAGGAAGGCGTGCAGGAGGCCCAGGTACAGCGGCCGAAAAACTACGGCGTCCAGGTGGGCCTCTTCCAGTACGAAGCCAACGCCCGCTATCTTCAGGAGCAGCTTCAGGATATGGGATATACCGTGCAGGTCCGCAGGGAGGGCCCTTATTACGCCGTGGTGGTGGGAATCGAACCCACCCTGGAGATGGCGTCCTCTCTGCAGCGGCATCTCAGGGAAATGGGCTATGAAACCCTGATAGTGACCCTTTGAATAAAAATGCCGCCGGCAGAGCCTGAAGGATTGTTGGCTAGGCCGGCGGTACAAAATTTTCTTAATATTTCTCAGGTTCAGGATATTCTACCCCGAAGGTCTCCACGGTCACCTGCTTTATCACCTGGGGCTCCATGGGCCGGTCCGAATAATCAGTAGGGGTCCCGGCGATTTTATCTACGATGTCCATGCCCTCAATGACCTTTCCGAAGGCGGCGTAGGCTCCGTCCAGATGGGGAGAAGTCTTGTGCATGATAAAGAACTGGGACCCAGCGGAATTGGGCGCCATGGCTCTGGCCATGGACAGTACGCCCTCGGTGTGCTTTAAGTCGTTGGCAAAGCCGTTCTGGGTAAATTCGCCCTTGATGCCGTAGCCGGGACCGCCCATGCCGCTGCCTTCGGGACATCCACCCTGGATCATGAAGCCGGGGATGACCCGGTGAAAGCATAAACCGTCATAGAAATGCCGCTGAATCAGATGGATAAAGTTATTGACAGTGTTGGGAGCGATTTCGGGGTATAACTCAGCCTTGATAGTATCGCCGTTTTCCATTATAATGGTGACAATAGGGTTCTGTGCCATAAGATAATTCCTCTTTTCTGTTTGGTTTTCTTAACGATAGAAAGACTTGCAGGCGCAATCTCTATCGTATATGATGGTATAAGAAGTATTGTAGCGCAAAAGGACAGGTTCGTAAAGCATAAAATTATCGACATGAAGTGCGAAAATTCTTTTTTAGATTTTGGTATTCTTACGAAGTAATCGGGAAGAATGAAAGGTTCTAAATCCGGTTATAAGAGAATACTTATAGTAAACGGCAAATAAATTTGCTGTTTACTATAACCCTCATTAATGCACAGTGAATCGATATGCCGTCGAGGTACAAAATGCCTGCATACAAGGACGCAGGCGGGAGGAAGGAGAAACAAATTCATGGCAGATAAAATTTTTGAAAACAATCAGGTAACAATCACAGGTGAAATTGTATCCGATTTCAGATACAGTCACGAGGTATTCGGAGAGGGCTTCTACATGGTGGACGTGGCCGTGAACCGGCTCAGCAGCTTTGCCGACTACATACCCTTAATGGTTTCCGAACGGTTGATCAATACGGAGCAAAACTATATCGGCCAGGTCATCTGCGTCAGCGGACAGTTCCGCTCCTACAACCGGCATGAGGAGAAGAAAAACAGGCTGGTCCTGTCGGTCTTTGTCCGGGAGCTGACCTTTGTGGACGAGATGCCCGAGGGTGACAAGAGCAACGAAATCTTTTTGGACGGATACATATGTAAGGACCCCATATACCGGAAAACGCCCCTGGGCCGTGAGATTGCGGATCTTCTGATCGCGGTGAACCGCTCCTACGGAAAATCCGACTACATTCCCTGCATTTGCTGGGGCAGGAATGCCCGGTACGCGTCGGGCTTTGAGATTGGCGGACACGTGCAGGTGTTCGGCAGGATCCAGAGTCGGGAATACTTAAAAAAGGTAGGGGAGACCGAGGCCCAGAAACGGGTGGCTTACGAGGTATCTGTCAGTAAAATTGAATATATAGAGTAATTGCTTTTTTTTACAATTTGTGGTATTTTAAAGGTACTTTGAGAAATACGGAACGCAAGTCCCACTGAGAAAGCAGAGGTGTATGGATGGACAAGGGAAATGTATTGGTTTATTATGGCGATGGGAAAGGCAAGAGTACGGTGGCCTTAGGGCATGCCGTTCGGATGGCCGGTCAGGGGAAATCTGCGATCATCATTCAGTTTCTGAAGGGAAAGAACGACGGAGAACTGACTTTTTTCCGCCGCCTGGAGCCGGAGATTAAGTTTTTCCGCTTTGAGAAATCCCAGGAAAATTATGATAAACTGTCGGAGGAAGAGAAGCAGGAAGAACGTATGAACATTAAGAACGGTCTGAATTTTGCCAAAAAAGTGCTTTTGACCGGCGAGTGTAGTGTTCTGGTTCTGGATGAATTCCTGGGCCTTCTGGATAAAAATCTGATTACCATGGAGGAGCTGGAGTCCTTGCTCCTGGCCAAATCCGATGATACCCAGATTATTTTCACCGGAAATGTGATGGTGGAGAGTTTTCGAAGTTACGCGGATGAGATTTACCGGATTGAGGCGGAGAAAGCTTGAAGCAGGCGTTGACAAATAAGGAAAGAAATGCTATATTAATTTTGCGAGAATTATAATGTACAGATAGAGGTTGCGTGATTCATGAGTATCTTATCGGATGTGACAGGCACAGATGAGGATAAGAGAAAGGGGAGCACGCCGAAAGGGTCCGGGCCCTGTGAACGGACTGCTTGGGCATAAGGTGAAGAACCTTATGACTGTCATCTAGGAATAGATGGGGCGCTATCGGAGAAGAATGAGTTACCACAGAGAATTTCTGACTGGTATTGTGAATCTACGAGCCGCTTCCGATTAAGAAAGCGGCTCTTTTGCGTTCGCTGGGAAGGCGTCTGATTCCATGATGAGGTCAGAAAAATGGAAAACCTATTTATACAGGAGGGAAAGACTATGGCACTTTTTAAAGGCGCGGGCGTGGCGATTGTAACGCCCATGAAGGACAACTATGAGGTAAATTACGACAAACTGGAGGAGATTATCAACGACCAGATCGCAAACGGCACAGATGCCATTATCATCACAGGAACCACCGGGGAATCCTCCACCTTGTCTGAGGAGGAGCACAGCGAGTGTATCCGCGCGGCGGTGAGCATGGTGAAGAAGCGGGTGCCTGTCATTGCGGGAACCGGCTCCAACAGCACGCAGACGGCGATTCAGCTTTCGACAGACGCGGCCAGGGCCGGCGTGGACGGCTTGCTGCTGGTGACTCCCTATTATAACAAGGCTACACAGGGTGGTCTTATAAATCACTATACCAGGATTGCGGCAGCTGTGGACGTGCCTGTTATTCTTTATAATGTGCCCAGTCGTACCGGCTGCAATATTCAGCCGGCCACCGTGGCCGCGCTGGTAAAAAATGTGGAAAATATTGTGGGAATCAAGGAAGCTTCCGGGGATGTGACCGCCGCCCTTAAGATCATGCGGCTGACAGACGGTGAAATCGACCTGTATTCCGGGGAGGACGGCATGGTGGTTCCCCTGCTGGCGGCCGGCGGTATCGGCGTCATTTCCGTATTGTCCAATGTGGCGCCAAAGTTCACCCATGACATGGTTATGAGCTACTTAAACGGGGACTGCCAAAAAGCCCTGGAAATGCAGTTAAAGGCTCTTCCGCTGTGCGACGCTCTGTTCTGTGAGGTGAATCCCATTCCCGTAAAGAAAGCCATGAATCTCATGGGATGGAATGTGGGTCCCCTTCGCGAGCCCTTGACGGAGATGGAGCCGGAGCATGTGAAAGTTTTGGCAAAGGCCATGGAGGATTTCGGTATTACATTGGCGTGAGGATACATGGATATCCGAAAAATATCGTAAAATACCAATGGGAAAGTATGCCAGACGGACAGGAGGATACACAATGACAAAGATAATTATGCACGGCTGCAACGGGAAGATGGGACAGGTTATCACCGCTCTGTGCCGGGAGGATGAGGACATGGAGATTGTAGCCGGAATTGACATTTCAGACCATATCAAAAACGACTATCCGGTATTTCAAAATATTGCGGATTGCGATGTGGAGGCGGACGTTATCATTGATTTTGCCTCCGCCAAAGCGGTGGACGATCTGCTTGCTTACAGCGTTGACAGGCAGATTCCGCTGGTGCTGTGCACCACCGGGCTTACGACCGAGCAGAATGAGGCGGTAAAAAAAGCCTCCGAAAAGGTGGCGGTGTTAAAGTCCGCAAACATGTCCTTAGGGATAAACATGCTTCTTGATCTGCTGCAGAAGGCGGCCAGGGTCCTGGCTCCGGCGGGCTTTGACATGGAGATCGTGGAAAAGCACCACAACCAGAAGGTGGACGCTCCCAGCGGTACGGCCCTGGCCCTGGCGGATTCCCTGAACGAGGCCCTTGACAATGCCTATTCCTATCAGTATGACCGGACAAAAGAGCGGAAAAAGCGCGAGAAAATGGAGATTGGGATTCAGGCCGTCCGGGGCGGTACCATTGTGGGCGAGCACGAGGTGATTTTTGCCGGCACGGACGAGGTGATCACCTTTCAGCATACGGCCTATTCCAAGAGCGTGTTTGCCAAAGGAGCCATGGAGGCGGCGAAATTTTTAAAGGGCAAACCTGCCGGACATTACGATATGCGGGACGTAATCGCCGCCAGATAGCTGACGGTCTGCGCGGAAGGTAAGGAGCGGTAAACGACAGGGCTGAAAGCAGAGGAGCAAAATTCATATGGAAAGCACAGATATCAAATACCTGAAGGGCCTGGCCAGGCAGTATCCCACCACTGCGGCGGCTGCCACGGAAATCATCAATCTGCAGGCGATTCTTTGTCTGCCCAAGGGCACGGAGCATTTCCTCACAGATATTCACGGGGAATATGAGCAGTTTCAGCATGTGCTGAAAAATGGCTCCGGCGCCATCCGGCGGAAGATTGAGGAAGAGTTTGGCAATAGCTTTTCCATGGCGGAGAAAAAAGCCATCGCCACCCTGATTTACTATCCGGAGTTGAAGCTGAAGCTGGTGCGGAAGCAGGAGGCAGATATGGAGGACTGGTACAGGGTGACTATTTGCCGGCTGATCCGTATCTGTAAATGTGCCTCATCCAAATACACCCGCTCCAAGGTGCGGAAAGCCCTGCCCGGTGATTTTGCCTACGTCATCGAGGAACTGATGACCGGCCGGCCCGATCTGTCGGACCAGGAGGCCTACTACAACGAGATCGTCAACACCGTGATCCGCACCAAGAGGGCCCCGGAGCTGATTGTGGCTCTCTGCAATCTGATTCGCCGGTTCGTGGTGGACCACCTTCATGTGGTGGGGGATATTTTTGACAGGGGACCTTACCCCCATCTGGTGATGGATACGCTGATGGCCCACCATTCCGTGGATATCCAGTGGGGCAACCATGACGTGCTGTGGATGGGCGCGGCTGCCGGGAATCCCTGCTGTATCGCCAACGTCATACGCATTTCCGCAAAATACGGGAATCTCAATATTTTAGAGGAGGGTTATGGGATTAATCTGATTCCCCTGGCCCGCTTTGCCATGGAAAAATACGAGAAGGACAGCTGCGAGGCTTTCAAGCTGGACTATCGGGAGGATGAGTATGATGAAAAGGAAGCCTTGCTGGATGAGAAAATGCACAAGGCCATCGCTGTTATCCAGTTCAAGCTGGAGGGGCAGCTGATTCTGCGGCGGCCGGAATTTCAGATGGAGCAGCGTCTGTTGCTGGATAAAATTGATCTGGAAAAGGGAACCGTGCTGGTGGAGGGGAAGGAGTATTTGCTAAAGGAAAAGAATTTTCCCACCCTGGATGAGGACAATCCCTATGAACTGACACCGGAGGAGCAGGACGTGGTGGAGCGGTTGGTACAGGCATTTACCAACTGCGAGCGCCTGCAGCGGCACATACGTTTTCTGTATGCAAAGGGAAGCCTCTATAAGGTATACAACGGAAACCTTCTGTATCACGGCTGTGTGCCCTTCAACGAGGACGGAAGTTTTACAAAGGTCAATATTTATGGAAAGGAATACAGCGGAAAGGCCCTTTACGACGTGCTGGAGCACTATGCCAGAAAGGGTTATTTTGCTGTGGAGCCTGAGGAAAAGCAAAAGGGACTGGATATTCTGTGGTTCATCTGGGAAAATGCCAACTCTCCGGTGTTCGGAAAATCTAAAATGACCACCTTTGAGCGGTATTTTATTGAGGATAAGGCGACTCATAAGGAACCTAAGAATCCATATTATAAGCTCCTGGACCGGGAGGACATTGTCAACAGGATCCTGGCAGAATTCGGTCTTCCCATAGAAGGCTCCCACATCATCAACGGACATATCCCGGTGGAGTCCAAAAAGGGAGAGTCCCCGGTGAAATGCAACGGTAAACTTTTGATCATCGACGGCGGTTTTTCCAAGGCCTACCAGCCCAAGACGGGGATTGCCGGATACACGCTCATCTACAATTCCTACGGCCTGCTGCTGGCGGCCCATGAGCCCTTTGAATCGGTGGAGAAGGCCGTAAAGGACGAGAGCGATATTCACTCCCACACGGTTCTGGTGCAGCAGGTGCTGAAACGGAAACGGGTGGCGGATACGGATGTGGGACGGGAGCTTCGCGAAAGTATCCGGGAGCTGGAGGAGCTGCTGAATGCCTACCGGGAGGGGCTGATTGTGGAGGCGGCGGTGTAGAGGAAGATGGACAATAGAAAAGAGGCAATGGGAAAGCTGCGGTGTTCAGGCAGTCTCCCCATTGTCTCTTTATTATTTACAAAATTTCTACAGCAGCTGAATCCCGTTTTCCTCAGCCATCTTTACCGTCTCCTCCGGCCACAGGGAGGACTGGACTTCGCCGATGTGGGCCTTTCTTAAGAAGAACATACAGATGCGGGACTGGCCGATGCCGCCGCCAATGGTGTAGGGCAGCTCCTCATTGAGAATAGCCTTCTGGAAAGGCAATTCGGCCCGTTCCGGGCAGCCGGCTTTCTCTAACTGCTCCAGCAACGCCTTTTTGTCTACCCGGATTCCCATGGAGGACAGCTCCAGGGCGATATCAAGGACCGGGTAGTAGACCAGAATATCGGCGTTTAAGGCCCAGTCGTCGTAGTCCGGGGCACGGCCGTCGTGGCGTTCTCCGTTTAACAGCTTGTCGCCAATCTGCATGATGCAGACGGCGCCCTTGGCCTTACATATGTAGTATTCCCGCTCCTTGGGCGTGTAGTCCGGGAACATGTCAGCCAACTCTTGGGTGGTGATGAAGAAAATATCGTGGGGGAGAATCTCCTCGATATAGTCATACCGGATGGCCATGTATTTCTCCGTTTTCCGAAGGACCTTGTAGACGGTTTTTACAACCTCTTTCAAGGTGTCAAGGCTGCGGTCCTCTTTGGTTATGATTTTTTCCCAGTCCCACTGGTCCACGAAAATGGAGTGGATGTTGTCGGTGTCCTCGTCCCGGCGGATGGCGTTCATGTCGGTGTAGAGGCCCTCGCCCAGGGCAAAGCCGTATTTCTTGAGGGCGTAGCGCTTCCATTTTGCCAGGGAGTGGACAATCTCGGCGCGCTTCTCATGCTGCTCCTTGATGCCGAAGGTGACGGGGCGCTCCACGCCGTTTAAGTTGTCGTTGAGCCCGGATTCCGGGTCCACGAACAGGGGAGCGGATACCCGCTGTAGGTTCAGCCGCTCCGACAGGAGATTCTGGAAGAAATCCTTGACGGTTTTAATGGCTACCTGGGTGTCGTGCAGGTCCAACTGGGAGTGATAATTCTTGGGAATGATTGTAGCTTCCATGTTTTAAGTCCTTTCTTTTTTCAACATATACTGATTATAGTCCTGTCAGTGTCCATTTTCAAGAAATATCAGAAGATTTCCTGAATGAAAAAGTCTTTTAATCCCCCATCTGAGATGGGGGAACCGGCAAAGCCGTAGTGTTGCCTGGAGTACAAAAAACTCCTATGCTATAATGATATTGGTTTCGCAGGCCATATCAAAAGCATAG
>CALWLN010000151.1 GCA_944381535.1 uncultured Lachnospiraceae bacterium | reverse complement strand
GTGATCCTGGGCAGGAGCTTAAAGGAGCAGGGAATCACAGAAATCTATCCAAGGGAAAAGAACCGCTACTATGTGAAGGCGCCCGCCTTTTCCTTCACAAAGCTGAGTGGTATGGACGCCTATCTGTCCCCGGAGATGAAATCCACCGGGGAGGCCATCGGCTACGACAAGAAGCTGCACCGGGCCATGTACAAGGCCATGATCGCCTCCGGCATCAAGGTACAGAATTACGGGACCGTGGTGGTTACCCTTGCCGATGAGGATAAGGAGGAGGCGCTGCCCTTGATTCGCCGTTTCTATGATATGGGCTTTAATATCGAGGCCACCATCGGCACAGCGGTGTTTCTGAAGGAGCACGGGATCCGCACCAGGATCCGCCGGAAGCTTTCGGAGGGAAGCGAGGAGATTCTGGACTCCATTCGTGCGGGATATGTCAGCTATGTCATCTGTACCCGTGCCATCCTGTCCGGAATCCACTACGAGGACGGCGTCGCCATCCGCCGCTGCGCCATTCAGAACAATATTACCATGCTGACATCTCTGGATACCGTAAAAATGCTTCTGGATGTGCTGGAAGAGGTAACCATTGGAATCTCTACCATTGACGCGGAGTAACAGGGAGCAGCTAGCGCTCATAAACAGTATAATGGTGGCGGCGCAGCAGCAGAGCGGCCTGCTCCCGGGAAGCTGCGTCATAGAATTCAATCCGCAGCACGCCGTCCTCAAATTCCCGGTTGTGGATAATGCCGATATTCTTGATATTGATGGCGTTGGTGGCCAGAATGGTGGCAATGGTGGCAATCCCTCCGGCCTCGTCAATCAGATCACAGTAAATCTCAAAAATGCAGGGCAGGGTTCCGCTGCTTCGGATGGGCAGAGAATCCCGGTAATCCCTGGCCTGCTGAAAAAAGTCCAGGATTTCCTGGCGGCTTTCTGAGGCAATTTCTCTCCGGATAGTTTGAAGCGCTTGGATAAATTTATCCATCAGCGATAAAATCTGCTCCCGGTTGGCTTCGCAGATCTCCTGCCACATCTCGGGGGAGGAGGAAGCAATGCGGGTGATGTCCTTAAAGCCTCCGGCAGCGATGGATTTCATGTATTCCCTGTCGTCGTCAAGAACTTTTACCAGATTCACCAGGCTGGAGGCCAGGATATGGGGCAGATGACTGACGGCGGCCGTGGCGTAATCGTGCTCCTGCGGGCTCATAAGCAGAGGAATACAGCCGAGAGATTCGATAAAGTTACGGTATTCTTCCACCAGCGTCGGGGAGACGGTGCCGTCGCTGGTAATAATATAGTAGGCGTTTTCAAAGAGATAGGGGGTTGCGTGTTCGTAGCCGCTTTTTTCCGAACCGGCCATGGGATGACCGCCGATAAAAAAGGAGGCCAGACCATGCTTTTTCATATCCTCATGGATGGAGGTTTTCACGCTTCCGGTATCTGTCAGAATACAATTCTCATTCAAAAAAGGCGCCAGGGCGGAGAGAAAGGATTCATTTTTCTGCACCGGCGCGCATAAGAAGATATATCGGCAGCCGGCAAAGCTACCGTTAATCCGCGAAAATCCCTGCCGTATCACCCCCTCCTCTAGAGCCATGGCAAGGCTGTCAGCGTTGGTGTCGCAGGCAATCAGTTCCATGTCCGGATAAACCCGGTGAATGGTCTTGGCCAGGGTGCCACCGATCAATCCCAGGCCGACGATACCGATTTTATCTGTCATTTCAGCGTCCTCCCAGAAAGCGCGATATAAGGCTTTAACTCCTCCATTAAGGTGTCAAACTGCGCAAAATCCAGAGACTGAGGGCCGTCGGACAGGGCTTTGGCCGGATTGTTGTGAACCTCGATCATCAGTCCGTTGGCGCCGCAGGCCACGGCGGCCTTGGCTAAAGGCGCCACATAGCCGCGCACGCCGGTGGCGTGGCTGGGGTCTACGATCACCGGAAGGTGGGTTTTCTCCTTCAGCACGCAGACAGCGCTTAAGTCCAGGGTGTTGCGTGTACTTGTCTCAAAGGTGCGGATACCTCGTTCGCAGAGGGCAATCCGCTCGTTTCCCTCGGACATGATATATTCCGCTGCGTTGAGCCATTCGTCGATGGTGGCGGCAAGTCCTCGCTTTAAGAGCACTGGCAGTCCGCTTTTACCTGCCTCCTTTAAGAGTTCAAAGTTCTGCATGTTCCGGGCGCCAATCTGGAGCATGTCCACATAGGAAACCGCAGCCTCAATGGCGTGGGAGCTGGTGACCTCACAGATGGTGGCAAGTCCTGTCTCCTGGGAGGCCGCTTTCAGAAAACGAAGTCCTTCCTCCTCCAGTCCCTGAAAAGAGTAGGGGGAGGTTCTTGGTTTGAAAGCGCCGCCCCGAAGGAAGGTGGCTCCCGATTTCTTTACCGCGTGGGCGATGGAGATAAGTTGTTCTTCTGTCTCCACGGCGCAGGGACCGGCCATCACCGTCATGGTATCGCCGCCGATAACGGTATTTTTCACCGGAAAGCTGGTGGGAGTGGGGTGAAACTTGATGTTGGCAAGCTTGTAGCTCTCGGTGATGGGAACGATTTTTTCCACCGCTGGGTTTACCTCAATGGCGCAGGGGTCCAGAAGCGCTTTGTTTCCTACCACGCCGATGATGGTTACCTCCTCGCCCTGGGACAGATGGACAGAAAGACCGGCGCTGGTGATAACCTCCGACACCTGGGCTATGGATTCTTTGGAAGCATTTGGCTTCATTACAATAATCATAACGGATACCTCATCATTCTTTTTCATAATTCTTATTGTATCATATCATAATCTTATTTTTATAAAAAGTCAACACATCAATGCGTTGAAGCGATAAAGAAAAAAATTCTTGTGGGAGGTGAATAAAATAGTTGTAAATTTCGCGAAATTTTAGTAGAATATAAACATCACAATAAAACAAGTATTGGAGGAATTGGTATGAATGTTTACACAACGGACAAGATCAGAAATGTGGTTTTATTAGGACACGGCGGAAGCGGTAAGACGACGCTGGTAGAAGCGATGGCCTATTTATCCGGAATTACCTCCCGTATGGGCAAGGTGACAGACGGCAATACCATCAGTGACTACGACAAGGAAGAGATCAAGCGTCAGTTCTCCATCAGCACCTCCGTGGTTCCTATTATATGGGAGGATACAAAGATCAATATTCTGGATACGCCGGGATATTTTGGCTTTGTGGGAGAAGTGGAAGAGGCTGTCAGCGCAGCCGACGCAGCCATTATCGTAGTTTCCGGCAAGTCAGGCATCGAGGTAGGGACTCAGAAAGCATGGGAAATCTGTGAGAAATACAAACTTCCAAGAATGTTTTTTGTGACTGAGATGGATGTGGATAACGCAAGCTACCGCCAGGTGGTGGAGGATTTGCAGGAGATGTATGGAAAGCGCATTGCGCCCTTCCATTTCCCCATCCGTGAAAATGAGAAATTCGTAGGCTATGTGAACGTGGTGACCCAGACCGCCAACCGCTGGACCGACAAGGGGAAGGTGGAGGAGATGGAGATGCCGGAGTATTCCAAGGAATATCTGGAAAATTACCGTGAGGTTCTCATGGAAGCCGTAGCTGAGACCAGCGAAGAATTCATGGACCGCTATTTTGGCGGCGAGGAATTTTCCGAATTTGAGATTCGAAGCGCCTTAAGGACCAACGTGGTTGACGGAAGCATCGTACCCATGTCCATGGGTTCCAGTATTCTGGTTCAGGGAATTTACACCCTTCTGGACGATATCGTAAAATATCTCCCCAGCCCGGAGAAACGCCCCTGCGTCGGTGTGAATTTAAAGACCAACGAGGCCTTTGAGGGAAATTATGATATCGGCAAGCCCAAGACCGCTTATATTTTCAAGACCATCGTGGACCCCTTCATCGGAAAATACTCCTTGATCAAGGTAAATTCCGGCGTTATCAAGACAGATGACGTGCTGTATAACCAGGAAAAGGATATGGACGATAAGGTGGGCAAGATTTACGTGCTCCGTGGCAACAAGCCCGAGGAAGTGCCGGAGCTTCACGCAGGGGATATCGGCGCTCTGGCCAAGTTGACCAAGGTGGGAACCAGAGACACTTTATCCACCAAGGCGGTGCCCGTTGTCTACGGTAAGACCCAGATTTCCACGCCTTACACCTACCTGCGCTATAAGGCTAAGAATAAGGGGGATGAGGACAAGATTTCCCAGGCCTTCCAGAAGCTGATGCAGGAGGATCTGACCTTAAAGGTGGTAAATGACAGCGCCAATGGGCAGACTTTAGTCTATGGTATCGGCGACCAGCACATCGAGGTGGCGGTCAGCAAGATGCTGGATAAATATAAGGTAGAAGTGGAATTAAGCCGGCCCAAGATTGCCTTCAAGGAGACCATCCGCAAGAAATCGGATGTGGAATACAAATATAAGAAGCAGTCCGGCGGACACGGGCAGTACGGTCACGTAAAGATGACCTTCGAGCCCTCCGGGGACCTGGAGACGCCCTATGTCTTTGAGCAGATGGTAGTGGGCGGCGCCGTTCCCAAGAACTACTTCCCGGCTGTGGAGAAGGGAATTCAGGAGGCGGTGCTGGCCGGTCCTCTGGCGGCTTACCCTGTAGTGGGCGTGAAGGCCGTATTGTACGATGGCTCCTATCATCCGGTAGACTCCTCGGAAATGGCCTTCAAGACGGCGGCAAGACAGGCCTTCAAGAAGGGCTTCATGGAGGCTTCCCCGGTTCTGCTTGAGCCCATCGCCACCATGAAGGTGGTGGTGTACGACAAGTATACCGGAGACGTCATGGGGGATCTCAACAAGCGCCGGGGCCGTGTGCTTGGCATGAACCCCGTGGAGGGCGGTAAGACGGAGATCGTGGCGGACGTTCCCTATATGGAGATGTACGGCTACATGACAGACCTCCGCTCCATGACCGGCGGAAGCGGCGACTACTCCTACGAGTTCGCCCGCTATGAGCAGGCTCCCAGCGACATCCAGGAGAAGGAGGTTGCGGCCCGGGCCAGCAAGCTGGAGAACGGGGAGGACTAGGTTCTTCGGAAGGATTAGAAGCGTAATAGGACAATAGATAAAAGGAATAAGAGACTGTTGCGAAATGTAGAGACGTTGCTGGATATAGATTTGGACAATTTGTTTGATACCGAATCCTGCCAAAAAGTCGTTTTGTAACAGTCTTTTATTCATGACAATAGAAGGTTCGCGAAATGTACTTTCTATTGTTTCTGAAAAATCTTGACAGCGTCCGGCGACCTTGCTAAAATAAAATTACATATCAGGGCAAATTCTTTTACCGTTTCGGTAAGAAATCCCCATATGAATCAAACTGAAATACGGTGGGGAACCAAACGGAGAAAAGCGGATGCCTATCTTGCTTACTTGTTTCTTCTTTCACCGACAATAATGAAACACCCTTCGGGTATACCTGAATGTCCAAAAAACAGGACGGTACTAAGGAAAGGAGAAGCTTATATGGCAAGAAGAAAATTGGAAGAATTGAACCTGTTGGATGATTTTTTGTTCGGCTCTGTGGTATCCTATCCGGGAATCGGTGAACAGTTTGCGCGGATTCTTCTGCG
>CALWLN010000150.1 GCA_944381535.1 uncultured Lachnospiraceae bacterium | reverse complement strand
CTATGCTTTTGATATGGCCTGCGAAACCAATATCATTATAGCATAGGAGTTTTTTGTACTCCAGGCAACACTACGGCTTTGCCGGTTCCCCCATCTCAGATGGGGGATTAAAAGACTTTTTCATTTAAGTTCGGTTGCGGTGATAGACATAAAATCAGTCCCTTCTTCTTACATATTTATAGTTAATTATACAGAAATCGAACAAAAATAGTAACAAAATCGTTCGTTTATTTTGGCGGACAAAGAAGAAGCTGCCCACCGTTTCCTGCGTGGACAGCCATTCTTTTGTTGCTTAATTACTTATTATTTCGTTCCATCATTTCCGATTCGGCCTTTACTTGCCTGCCATCTGTCTTTCCTGTGCTTCGATCATTTTCTTAACCATATATCCGCCTACAGAACCGTTCTGTTTGGATGTCAGGTTACCGTTGTATCCGTCTGTCAGAGGCACGCCTAATTCTCCGGCTACCTCATACTTGAATCTGTTTAACGCGCTCTTCGCTTCGGGTATGACTGCTTTGTTAGAACTGTTTGACATAGTAAAACCCTCCTTTGCAGCTTTCTCTTTCTGCGTTTCATTTTTCGTTCTCATTTGATTCCGTAGCTGTTCGTTCCTGCTACGGTATTATTATGTGCCAAAAGCATTTCCTTACACATGCATTTTTTTCATGAGATGACAAAAAATGACAAAAGGAGGCTTGCGGCGTTTATCCCTCAAGCAGCTTCAAGCCGGAAATGTCCGAATCAATGGTGAGAGAGTAGTTGGTGTAATAGACCACAAATCCCGGCTTGCTGCCGTTTGGTTTTTTTACATTTTTTCGCTGGAGATAATCGATCTCCACCTTTTCCGTGCCCCGTGCCTTGGAATAGTAGGCCGCCAGCCGGCCGGCTTCCTCAAAGACCCGGTCGGGAAGCTCGTCGCCCTCGGTTTTTACAATGACGTGGGAGCCGGGAATGCCTTTGGCATGAAACCACCAGTCCCCGCCGTTCGCGAACTTGAAGGTCAGTTCTTCATTTTGATAATTATTTTTCCCCACATAGATATGATACCCGTCGGAGGAAAGATAATGAAAGGGTTTGCTCTTGATTTTTTCCTTTTTGCCGCCGCTGCGCTTTTTGATATACCCGTATTCCACAAGCTCCTCCTTGATCTGGGTCAGATCCTCCTCGGACACGGCGATGTCCAGTGAGGTGGAGATGGACTCCAGATGCAGAATCTCGTTTCTGGTTTCCTCGATGAGCTGGGAAAGAGCCTCGTAGGTTCGCTTTAATTTGTTGTAGCGGTCAAAATACTTTTGGGCGTTTTCCCCCGGAGTAAGCTGTGGGTCAAGGGGAATCCGAATGGTCTCGTTTGTATAGTAGTTTAAGGCCTCAAGCTCCTTTGCTCCCTCGGCAAGGTTGTAACCGTAGGTGTGGATCAGTTCCCCGTAGACTTTATACTTATCCTTCTTCTCCGTATCCTTTAACTGTTTTTGCTGCAAATCAAATTTTTTCCGGTTCCGGTCCAGGGCCGTTCCCACGATCCGCCGCAAATCCGAAGATTTCTGACGAATCCTGGTATAGACGCTTTTTTCTGCGTAATACTCCTCAAGCACCCTGGAAATGGAGGGGTAAAGAACAGTCTCATAATCCCCGTACTGGCTCAAGGGAACGGCGGAAAATTCAACCGGCTCCTTGCCCTTTTTTACAATATTGGGTGAAAAATTCCCGTCCCGCACATCCTCCATAAACAGCGTAAACTGCCGGTACAAATGCAGCTTCTCGTCCCCGGTCAGCGAGGCTGACGGCCGGTCTCCGTCAATGGAGGCTCTGTAACAGATTTCCGAAGCCACCACCGGACTGATTCCCGTATAGGAGGTGTAGACAGCCTGGGTCACGGAGCAGGGCTTTGCAAGTACCGTCTCCATAAATGCCCGCTCCGAAGTTTCCAGGGGATTTTCCTTCTCCTGGGTCTTTGGAATGAAATATTCCCGCCCGGGCAGCACTTCCCGCACGCTGCTGACATGGCCGGAAATATGCTTGATACTGTCGATGATCGTCCCCGAATCGTCGCAGAAAATGAGATTGCTGTGTTTTCCCATAACTTCCACGACGAGCACCTTTTTGCATAAGTCGCCAAGTTCGTTTAAGTGTTCGATTTCGATGTTGATGATCCGCTCCATGCCAGGCTGGGTCACCGCCGTAATCCGCCCTCCCGCGATGTGCTTTCTCAACAGCATGCAGAAATTGGGGGCTGTCATGGGACTGGGCTTATTTTCCTCCGTCAGATATACCAGCGGGAGGGAAGCGCTGGCCGACAGAAGAAGCCGTACCTGCCCCTCACTGCCCTTGATGGTCAGCAGCAGCTCATCATTCTCCGGCTGGGCGATTTTGCTGATCCTGCCGTTTAAAATGTATGTATTTAAATCCTTTACTAAATTTGCGATTACAATTCCGTCAAATGCCATAATGATTCTCCTTTTTTGAAGCTGTAACAAGTATAACACATTCCCGGGAAAAATCAAAAAAGAAATTTGACTATTTCCAGATTTTGTTCTATAATAAATCTACCTGTGCATGCCTGCTCCCAATGTTCGGGCAGGCATGCACAGAGAACAATCCGATTCCCTTGGGGGAAGCCATATTGGAGGCACTATGATTAAAAGCATGACCGGCTTCGGCCGCTGTGAACTGGCAGATGAAAGCCGCAAGCTCACGGTAGAGATGAAGGCCGTAAACCACCGGTATCTGGACGTCAGTATCAAGATGCCAAAGAAGCTGAACTTTTTTGAGTCCGCCATCCGAAACCTGTTAAAACAGTACATTCAGCGGGGCAAGGTGGACGTATTCATCACCTATGAGGACTATACGGAAAATAAGCTGGCTCTTCACTACAATCACGAACTGGCCGGCGAGTATGTGGATTATATTGCCAGGATGGCGGAAGAGTTTCATCTGGAGAACGATCTGACCGCCCAGCGACTGGCCCGTTTCCCGGAGGTGCTCACCATGGAGGAGCAGACCCTGGATGAGAAGCAGCTCTGGGAGTTCCTGGAGCAGGCCATAAAGAACGCCGGTGAGCAGTTGGTAGCCTCCCGGATTGCGGAGGGAGAGAATCTAAAGAAGGATCTGCTGGCAAAGCTTGAGGTTATGCTGGAGCTTGTAGATCAGATTGAGGCCCGCGCGCCCCAGATTCAGGAGGAATACCGGGCGAAGCTCACGGCCAAGGTGGAGGAACTTCTGACGGATGTTCACATAGACGAGGGACGACTGGCCACGGAGATCACGATTTTCGCGGATAAAATCTGTACCGATGAAGAACTGGTGCGTTTAAGAAGCCACATTTCCGGTACCATGGACACGTTGACGGAGGGCGACAGTATCGGGAGAAAGCTGGATTTTATAGCCCAGGAAATGAACCGAGAGGCCAACACCATCCTTTCCAAGGCCAATGATCTTATGGTATCCAACATTGCCATTGAATTAAAGACGGACATTGAAAAGGTACGGGAGCAGATACAGAATATAGAATAGGTGCGGTTATGAATACAGGAAGAAAAGGAATTTTAATTGTGGTATCCGGGTTTTCCGGCTCCGGCAAGGGAACCATTATGAAGCGGCTTTTGGAAGAATATCCCAACCGCTACGCATTGTCTATCTCAGCTACCACAAGAGCGCCGCGAAAGGGCGAGGAACACGGGAGAGAGTATTTTTTCGTGTCAACGGAAGAATTTGAGACCATGATAGAGCGGGAGGACCTTATTGAGTACGCCAGGTATGTCAACAATTATTACGGCACGCCCAGGTCCTATGTGGAACAGATGCTTGCCGAGGGCAGGGATGTGATTCTGGAGATCGAGATTCAGGGAGCCCTGAAGGTAAAGAAACAATACCCGGACACCCTGCTGCTGTTTGTGGCGCCGCCCTCCGCGCAGGAGTTAAAGGAACGGCTGGTGGGACGGGGCACCGAGGATGAGGCCACCATAGCGTCCAGACTGAGCCGGGCGGTGGAGGAATCCAGAGGGATTGAAAATTATGACTATTTCGTTATCAATGACGATTTAGATATCTGTGTGGCCCAGGTTCACGGAATCATTGAGGGCGAACACTATCGGGTATCCAGAAATACCCGGCGGATCAATGAAATGAGACAGGAGCTTTACGGCTTCGTGAAGGAGCGCCCATAAATGCCATTGGGTAGAATTGAATCAGAGAAAAAGGAGAATAAATTATGTTGCATCCATCTTACACAGATTTGATGAAGGTAGTAAACAGCGGTGTGGAAATCGGGGAGGAACCGGTGGTGAATAGCCGCTAT
This sequence comes from uncultured Lachnospiraceae bacterium, assembly GCA_944381535.1. GTDB lineage: Bacteria > Bacillota > Clostridia > Lachnospirales > Lachnospiraceae > 14-2. The sequence continues at coordinate 6,968 of CALWLN010000150.1, read as the reverse complement.
TCCATCGTGATCGCCACCGCAAAGCGGGCAAGACAGCTGATTTCCGGAGCGGAACCTCTGGTGGAGGGCGCTTACGGCAAGAAGCCTTTCTCCGTGGCGGTTGACGAGCTTTACAAGGGTAAGGTGACCATTCTTTCTGATGAGGAAGAGCCGAAACAGGAGATGGAAACAGAAGAAAAATGACAAAGGCTTTCTTTACCACATTGTTTCAGCGGATGATTGCGGTTCGGCGGAAACAGTGTGGTAATCTTTTATTCCATTATATGAGGTAGGACGAGAAAGGAGAGCCATTGTCTATGAAGCTGATGTTTGTTTCCCTTGGCTGTGATAAAAATCTGGTGGATACCGAGTATATGCTGGGGCTTCTCGGAAAGGAGGGCTATTCCTTCACCGACGATGAAAGGGAGGCGGAGGTGATCATCATCAACACCTGCTGCTTTATCAATGACGCCAAGGAGGAAAGTATCCAGACCATTTTGGAGATGGCAGAGTACAAGGAGGCGGGAACGCTTAAGGCCCTTCTGGTGACCGGCTGTCTGGCCCAGCGCTACCGGGAGGAGATCGTAAAGGAGATTCCCCAGGTGGACGCCGTCCTTGGCACCAATTCCTATGATGAGATTGCGGCGGCAGTGAAAAATGTTCTGGCCGGGAAACACTATGAGGTCTACAAGCCGCTGGAGGGATTGCCCGAGGTAAATGCAGGAAGGCTGTTGACCACCGGCGGACATTACGCCCATTTGAAAATTGCGGAAGGCTGCGATAAGCACTGTACCTACTGCATTATCCCGAAGATCCGGGGCAACTACCGAAGTGTGCCCATGGAGACGCTGGTGGCCCAGGCCAGAGAACTGGCGGAAGGTGGCGTAAAGGAACTGATTCTGGTGGCCCAGGAGACCACCCTGTACGGACTGGATCTGTATGGGGAGAAATCCCTGCACCGTCTCCTGGACGCTTTAAATGAGATTCCGGGCCTTGTGTGGATTCGGATTCTGTACTGTTACCCGGAGGAAATTTACCCGGAACTGATTGAAGCCATCAAGCGCAACAAGAAGGTCTGTCACTATCTGGATATGCCCATCCAGCATGTGAACAACAATATTTTAAAGCGGATGGGAAGAAAGACGACCCAGGAGGATCTGCGGGAAATCATTGAAAATCTTCGAAAGGAGATTCCCGATATTGCCCTCCGGACCACTTTGATCTGCGGATTTCCAGGGGAGACCCAGGAAGCTCATGAGGAATTGATGTACTTTTTAAATGAGATGGAATTTGACCGCCTGGGGGCTTTCACTTATTCTCCGGAGGAGGATACCCCCGCCGCAGAGTTTCCGGATCAGATCGAGGAAGAGCAAAAGGCCGACTGGCAGGCGGAAGTGATGGAGCTTCAGCAGGAGGTCATCTTCGACAAAAACGAAAGCCTGACCGGCACTGAGGTCTGGGCCATGATTGAGGGCAGAGTGGAGGAGGAAAATGCCTACGTTGGCAGAACCTACCGGGACGCGCCGGACATCGACGGCTACATTTTCGTGAACACGGACAGGGAGCTTATGAGTGGAGATTTTGTGAGGGTGCGGGTTACCGGCGCCCTGGATTATGACTTGATAGGAGAGATGATAGAACAATGAAAATGAATTTACCTAATAAATTGACGATTTTGCGCGTGATTTTGATTATTCCCTTTGTAATATGTCTGCTGGTGCCGGGGCTGGGCGCGGCGGGAAGGTACGTGTCCGCGGCCATCTTTATCATTGCCAGCCTTACGGATCTGGCCGACGGCAAGATCGCGAGAAAACACAATCTGGTAACCAACTTCGGAAAATTTATGGATCCCCTTGCCGATAAGCTGCTGGTGGGCTCCGCCATGATCTGTCTGGTGGAGACAGGAGAGCTTGCCGCCTGGATCGTGGTGATCATCATTGCCCGGGAATTTATCATCAGCGGCTTCCGTCTGGTGGCTTCTGACAACGGCGTGGTCATTGCTGCCAGCTACTGGGGGAAATTTAAGACGGTTTCCCAGATGGTGATGGTGATTCTGTTGATCTTGAATTTCGATCACCCGGTCTATCAGATTGTCTGCGCGGTGATTACATACATCGCGCTGGTGTTGACGGTGATTTCCCTGGTGGACTATGTCTGGAAGAATCGGAATGTGTTGAAGGAGCAGAAATAAGATGAATCTCAGTTCTTTTGTAGAAACAACGAAACCCATAGGGCTGTTGGGCGTAAAAGTGAACCGGGGAGCGGACTTGATCGGCGAATGGCATTTGGAAGAAGAGTGCCGGAGAAATGTGTACTCCGCCACGAAAAGCTTTACCTCCTGCGCAGTGGGATTTGCGGTGCAGGAAGGGCTGCTTTCCCTGGATGAAAAGCTGACGGAGGCTTTTTCCGGGGATATGCCGGAGCATATCTCGGAAAATTTGCAAAAGGCCACGGTTCGGGACCTGCTGACCATGTGTCTGGGCCAGGAAACCGGCGCCTTGATGGCGGAGCAGAGACCCCTCTATTCGGAGGACGACTGGGTGAAGCTGTCCTTTGAGATTCCCTTTGTGTATGAGCCGGGGACCCATTTTATGTACAGTAATGTGGGGCCTTATCTGGCGGGGATTTTAGTGCAGCGGCGTTCCGGCTGCGATCTGAGATCCTACCTGACCCCCAGGCTGTTTTCCCATCTGGGGATCAAGCGTCCCACCTGGGAAGAAGACCCCCTTGGGAATTCCTTCGGCGCCGGCGGGCTGTTTTTGACGTTGACGGAATTACATACCTTCGGTCTGTTCTGCCTCAACGAGGGAAAGTGGAACGGAAAGCAGCTGTTACATGCGGAATGGATAAGAGAGAGCGCAAAACAGCAGGGAGCAGGACCCTACGGGTATTTGTTCTGGCGAGGAGAGTACAATTCCTACCGGGCGGATGGAAAATATTCCCAGATTTCCATGGTACTTCCTGAAAAAAACGCGGTCATTACCACCGTTGCGGAGTGCAGGCAGGGGGATATATTTTTAAATGCGATTTACGAGCATATTTGCAGTCAACTGTAGTGAAGTTTGCGTTTACGACAAGAGTACACAGGGCTCTTGCCAGGTGAATGGGAATGGTTGAGAGATTATGTTTGTGACAAGATTGTAGACTTATAAAAGAAAAAGGATTGATATAGCAATATGACAGTAGAATTGATCTGCGTAGGAACTGAATTACTCCTTGGTAATATTGTAAACACAAACGCCGCCTACATGTCGGAGAAATGCGCCCTTCTGGGGCTTTCCATGTATTACCAGAGCGTGGTGGGCGACAACGCCGGACGGCTGAAGGGGCTTCTGGAGACGGCAAAAGGCCGCTCCGACATTATCATTCTCTGTGGAGGCCTTGGCCCCACCCAGGACGATCTGACCAAGGAGACCGCCGCCGCAGTCATGGGGCTCCCATTGGTGGAGGACAAGAAAGCCCGGGAGGATCTTAAGCGGCACCTCCGGAAACTTCAGCGTCCCATCACGGAAAATAACTGGAAGCAGGCGCTGGTGCCGGAGAGAAGCATTGTGCTCTACAATGCCAACGGGACAGCCCCCGGCATGATCATCGAGGGGGAGAAGAACACGATGATTTTACTGCCGGGTCCCCCCAACGAACTGATTCCCATGTTTGAAAATCAGGTATATCCTTACCTTCATGAACGGCAGCCGGAGATTATCTGTTCCAAAATGATCAAGCTGTGCGGGATCGGAGAGAGTATGGCGGAGACGGAGATTCTGGATCTGATCGAGGGTCAGAGCAATCCCACCATCGCCACCTATGCCAAGACCGGTGAAGTGCACCTTCGACTGACCGCCAGGGCCGCCACCCGTGAAGCCGCCCTGGCGCTGCTTAAGCCCATGGAGGAAGAGCTGTACCGCCGTTTTGGAAACAAGGTGTACACGGACCGGGAGGAGGTCACCCTGGAGGAGGCCGTGGCGGCTCTGTTAAAGGAACATCACATGACCGTAACCACGGCGGAGTCCTGTACCGGAGGTCTGCTGGCCGGGCGGCTGGTGAACGTACCCGGTATTTCGGAGCAGTTTAAGGAGGGGTATATCACCTACTCCAACGAGGCCAAGGAAAAGCTCCTGGGCGTCTCCCATGAAACCCTTGCGGCGTACGGGGCAGTCAGCAGGGAGACGGCTCTGGAGATGGCAAGGGGCTGTAAGGAGGCCGCCGGAGCCGATATCGGTATCGGTATCACCGGCATTGCGGGGCCGGACGGAGGAACACCGGAAAAGCCCGTGGGTCTTGTCTACATCGGCTGCTGCTGTAGGGATCGCTCCTATGTGAAGAAATGCGGGTTTACTGGCAACCGCAGTAAAGTCCGGGAAAGTTCCGTGGCCAATGCGTTGACGCTGCTGCGGGAGGCAATCTTAAACGAGGTGGAGTCATGAGGATCATCGGGGGACGGGCCAGAAGCCTGCCCCTAAAGACCCTGCCGGGCCTTGACACCCGGCCTACCACGGACCGGATCAAGGAAACCCTGTTTAATATGCTGCAGCCTTATCTCTTGCAGGCGAATTTCCTGGATCTGTTTGCGGGAAGCGGCGGAATCGGTCTGGAGGCGGTAAGCCGGGGGGCGAAAAGGGCCGTCTTTGTGGAGCAGAACAGAAAAGCGGCGGCCTGTATTCAGGAAAATATTATGTTTACGAAAGCGGAACAGGAAAGTACCCTGCTGGTGATGGACGTTCTGGCCGCCTTGAAGAAGCTGGAATATGAAGACAGTGTATTCGACCTGGTTTTCATGGATCCGCCCTACGAGAGAGGACTGGAGAGACAGGTCCTTAACTATTTAAAGGATTCCCCGCTGATTTCAGAGGAAACCCTGCTGATTGTGGAGGCTTCTCTGAAAACAGATTTTTCTTATCTTGCGGACATGGGGTATGACATGGTAAAATGTAAAAAATACAAAACCAACGTCCATCTGTTTCTAAGAAGACGGACAGCTTAGGTTGGAGGATATTTATGAAAAGAGCGATTTATCCGGGGAGCTTTGACCCGGTAACTTTCGGGCATATGGATATGATTTTACGTTCAGCGAAGATTGTGGATGAGCTGATCGTGGCCGTTTTGATAAACAGCGCGAAAAACTCATTGTTTTCTATCGAGGAACGTGTTAGTATGTTAGAAGAGATGACAAGCGGTATTCCAAATGTGAAAGTCCGTTCCTTTGAGGGACTTCTGATTGATTTCGCGAAGAAAATGGATGCCAGTCTCATCATCCGCGGCCTTCGGGCGGTGACAGACTTTGAATACGAATTGCAATTGGCTCAGACCAACCGCATTGTCAATGCCGAGGTAGATACCATGTTTCTGATTACCAGTCTGAAATACGCGTACCTAAGTTCCACCATCGTCAAGGAGATGGCTTCCTACGGCGGCGACATTTCTCAGTTTGTGCCGGAACAGCTGATTGAGCGAATCTACGCAAAATACAAACAATAAAGGAGAAAACACCATGAGCAGCAGAATGGAACAGATTATTGAGGAAATCGAAGAATTTATTGACGGCTGCAAGTATCAGCCTTTTTCCAACAGTAAAATTGTAGTAGACAAGGAAGAATTGCTGGAACTGTTGACGGAACTCCGCTTAAAAACTCCTGACGAAATCAAACGGTATCAGAAGATTATCAGTAACAAAGAGGCGATTCTGGCGGACGCCCAGGCAAAGGCGGACGCGATCATCGCCCAGGCTGAGGTACACACCAACGAGCTGGTAAGCGAGCACCAGATTATGCAGCAGGCCTACGCCCAGGCCAATGAGATCGTGATGGTGGCCACCAACCAGGCCCAGGAGATTCTGGACAACGCTACCATTGATGCCAACAATATCCGCACCGGAGCCATGCAGTATACGGACGAAATTTTAAAAAGCCTTGAGGGCTTTATCAGCAGCGCCATGGAGACCACCAAGGCCAGAACAGACAGTCTGCTGGGTTCCCTGCAGAGCTGCTATGATCTGGTCAGTGAAAATCGCCGGGAGCTGTCCCAGGAGGAAGAGGAACCGGAGCAGGAGGAAGTTCCGGAGATTCAGTTAGATACGGATATGTTAAAGTAAGCATTTTACGGTAGCCGTAAAATAGTTAAAACAACCATTTTACGGCGGCCAAAGCCAGAAGGGCGGAAGTGAGGCTCAGAAGGAGCTTTGTTTTTACATAGCTTCCCATGGAAAAACCGGCTTCCCTGGTCATGGAAGCAGTCTGCGCCACTCCGGAGAGACCTCCGAAGGCCGTACAGGCGATGACCAGCATGTATTTGACATCAAAGGACAGGGAGGAAGCAGCAATGCGGTTGGTTCCGTTGGTGATTTCTATGAGCCCCGACAGAAGGCAGCGGGAAAGCTCGCTCATAAACGGAAGCCCTGCGATCATTTCCGAGAAGATGGCAAAGAGCAGAATGTATCCGCCCAGCTTGGTCAATGTTTCAAAACCACTCATAATGCCGGCATCGATGATTTTGAAGTTCATTTGAGATCTTGGTGCCGCTTTTTTTGACTGAGGGGCGATGGAACCTTCCGATTTTCCCGCTATCCGTGTATGCAGGATGAAATACGCGATAGGCGGCAGATACAAAATCGCCAGGGTAGGGGCGAAAAGGTCAGGCCGTTTTAATGCCGTCTGTAGAGTGAAGCCGCTGATAAAGACAGGGCTGATGTTGTTGGCGATGGCAAAAATCCGGTTTCCTTCCCTGTAATCCAGTGTATTTTGCTCTACCATCTGGGCGGTGATACGGCTTCCAAGAGGGAAGCCGAAGAGAAATCCGGCCAGCAGCGGATAAATACCGGCGGGACTGACCGGGAGAATATATCTTAATCCCTTATGGAGCACGGCTGTTATGGAATTCAGAAGACCGGAGGCCACGAAAATATAGGAAAGTATGGAAAAGGGCAAAAGCGTGGGCAAAAGCCTTGTGTACCACAGCAAAAGCCCAAAGGAGGCGGCCTTCATGGCGGGCCCCGG
>CALWLN010000149.1 GCA_944381535.1 uncultured Lachnospiraceae bacterium | reverse complement strand
CCGGCACTTGGCGAACCGACCGTTTACGGGCGGCGAGCCTAGTACCGCTGCGTCTTGATTTGAGCGGGAGCGTGTCTGCGTTAACAAATGCGCCACCCAGGGCGACCTCCAGACAAAACCTAAAAATTCTTCTGATTTTGAGATGAGCAACAAACTTTTAATTTACCCACCCCATGAACAGTAACAGTTGAAGTTTGCAGGATGTGGAGTGCGGATATGCGGTATTGACATCATAGGCAAAATAAAATATAATTAACTTGAAATTAATTTACTTTGAAGTTAATTATGGAGGCCGCAATGTTTATTGGTAGAGAGAGGGAACTTTTCAGTCTAAACCAACTGTACGAGGAAAACCGTTTTCATTTATGTATTTTGTATGGGCGCAGGCGTATCGGAAAAACTACATTTTTAAAGGAGTTTTGTCGGGGGAAGGAAACCATTTTCTATTCTGCGGAGCAAAGTAACGAGAAAGTGAATCTGGAGAAATTTTCGGCGCAGATTTTTGCGCATTATGAAGAGACGGCCTTGGAAGTGTTTCAGACGTGGGAGCATGCGCTTTTGTATGTGCATGAGCGTCAGAAGGATAAACCGTTGGTATTGGTGCTTGATGAGTTCCCGTATCTGGCGGCTATCAATCCGGCGCTGTTGTCCATTTTGCAGCATTTAATTGACCATCATCTGCAGACGGGGAAACTCTTTCTGGTATTGTGCGGAAGCTATGTGAGCTTCATGGAGAAGGATGTGCTTGGCGCGAAAAGTCCATTGTTTGGCAGAAGAACGGTTCAGCTTCACATGAAACCCTTTGATTATTTCACCAGCGTCAAATTCTTACAAGGATTTGATTTGGAGGAACAGCTTATGCTGTATGGCGCCTTGGGGGGGACAGCCATGTATCTGGGACAGGTCCGTTCAGAGAAAACTGTGAAGGAAAATCTTACGGATCTGTTTTTGAAGCCAACGGGCTATTTATATGAAGAACCGCTGTTATTGCTGAGGCAGGAAGTACAGGAACCTGGGACTTATTATGCCATTATTGAGGCTATCGCCAAAGGGGCGGTCAGAGCCGGTGAAATTGCCGGAAAAACCGGAGAGGACGCCGCGAAATGTCTGAAATACATCAGCACTCTGCGGGAACTGGGAATTTTGTATCGGGAAGTGCCCTTTGGAGAAAAGGAGAGTTCCAGAAAGGCAATTTATGGCGTGAGCGATTTTATGTTTCGTTTTTGGTACCGATATGTTTCCAGTAATCGGACTTTGCTGGAGACGGATGCGCAGGAAATCGTCTGGAACCGCCGGATTGAGCCGGATTACAGTCATTACATGGGACATGTGTTTGAGGAGGTGTGCCGTCAATATCTTCTCCGTAAAAATGGGAAAGGAGAGTTGCCGATTTTGTTTACGGATATTGGTCGTTGGTGGGGGACAGATTCCAAAACACATCAGCAGGCAGAGATAGACCTGGTTGCCAGGGATGGAGACACATATTTATTCTGCGAATGTAAATGGCGAAAGGAACTTTTGGACAGCCCGGTACTGGCAGGATTACGGGAAAAGGCAAATATTTTCGGAAAAAATCAGGAAAAAACATACTTTTTCTTATTTTCCAGGAGCGGCTTTACAAAGACGCTCCTGGAGGAAGCCAGAGTAAATGAGAATGTGATACTTGTGTCACTTGCGGATTTGCTGGAGCGGAACTGAGGGAAATTTCGCTGCTTAGCAGCCCCGGCTGGCCACATAATAGAACACCGCTTTTAACAGAACCGAGACTGCCAGTATACCAAAGGCCGTGTAGAACGCAGGCATATTATTAAATCCGGTTGTGGTCATGGTGACGAAAAGCTCTATCACCAGAAGAATGTCCAGAACCGTACCGCCGCTTTTGTCGTGGAGATACTGGTTCCGCTCATCCTGCTCCTTCAGTAACTGCTCCTTTAAAAGAGGACGGTTCTTAAGGAGCTTTTTGTTTTGATGAATCCGGTAAAAGGCAAAAATCAGCCCGCCGAAGAAAATGAAATCGCTTAACCTGTGGGCAAAATCTGTCAGAAGCTTGGTACTCCAACCGCCCATTGTACCGAAGATAATCGCGTAAATAATCATGAAAATTACAAGCAGCCACAGCAGACGGATACGCCATACAATCTTTTTGGTGTAAGTAAGCTTGCTAAAATACTTCATGTTTTGCATCCTCCAATCGCATATTTTCCTCTAAACAACATAAATCTTCCACCGTGGTGTGAAATACCCTGGCCAGGCGGTAAGCCAGCATGAGGGAAGGGCTGTACTGCTCCTTCTCGATGGAGATAATGGTCCTTGTGGAAACATGAACCCGCTCCGCAAGCTGCTGCTGGGTCAGTCCGGCAGTCGTACGTAATTCTCTGACCTTCGTTTTCATAGGCTGTCCTTTCAAATATGAAGTAAACTTCTTGTGAAGTTAACTTCATATTATCATAAAAAAGAGGAAAAAGCAAGAGGAAAAGTGAAGTTTACTTCAGTTCTACCGTATCCGGCCAGAACCGCTTGGGAATGTTCTGACGCTGGAGTTTGGGATTCTTCCGGGCTTCGATGGCAATGCTATGGAAAAATTCCAGCCAGAGCTGCCGGTATTCCTGCTCCTTCTCGGAAAACCGGTTCATAAATTCTTCGTCTGCCTGGGGAACCGCCGCTAACAGATAGCCGCTTCCCTTCCTGTGAAGGGCGGCAGTTTTCCGGTTCTCGTCATAGATAATGAAATTTTCCATGGGAAGCCGGTCTACAAAATGCTCTGCCAGTATGGGCAGCACATTGTTCCTGGGATGAATGCGGGAAAACAGAGTACCGTTCTCAAGCTCGCTGAACCGGAGAAAGCCCAGCAGATGGTGGGCCTCATTTCCGGCGCTGCGGGCCAGCTGAAAGACCCGGGCCACGTAAGGATTACCAAGACAGTTCAACACGTTGAAGCCCTGTCCCATGGAGAGCCCCAGAACCACCGTCTTATACACAGCCTCCGCCTTGTTCATGTTTTTTCGTTGTTCCTTTTCTGTCTCGCCGGCACTAATGGCCTGGCAGATATCGTAGTAGACCTCCTGTCCCAGCCGGGCGCGCAGGGTATCGGCTACCTTCCGGCTGCACTCCGGGTCAACGGGCACCTCCTCATACTCGCAGAACAGTTCAAAACTCTCCAGGGCGTCGGAGGTGGTAAGCCGGATATTGTTGTGACCATACCGGCTGGCATAAGCACGGTAAACGCCTGAGAAAATACCGTCGATACTGTTTTCACAGATGAGAACCTTCATAGAAATACCTTCTTTCTGACAGGAGCTGCAAGGGAAAAATTGGCGCTCCTGGAATTTGCCTTATCGTAAACGATGAATAACTTTGTCATTTATGACAGCCCTACGGGGGAAGCGTATCACACCCCGATAATTTTCTGAAAGCTGGCGGAGGAATCCGGGGCAATCATCCCTTCGTCAAAGAGGCTCAACTGCCGGTATCCGCTTTCCCGGATCTCTCTGGGAATCTGGGTCTTATCACCCATGAGATTCCGGCAGATATAGTCTTCCTCCAGCTTGGTGTTGTACATCATGCGACCGCTGCAGGTGATAAAATACAACGCCCGCTTTAACACCACGCCGATTTTCTTTAAATCGGAAAAGGTCAGAACAGACTGCTTCCGGGCCTTCACAATGCGGCTGGCAGACTTATAGCCGATTCCGGGCACCCGAAGCAGCGTGTAATAATCGGCCCGGTTAATCTCCACCGGGAAAAATTCCAGGTGGCGCAGGGCCCAGTCGCACTTGGGATCCAGAAAAATATTGAAATCCGGCTTATCCTCCGACAGCAGCTCCGACACCTTAAAGTGGTAGAACCGCAGCAGCCAGTCCGCCTGGTACAGCCGGTGCTCCCGAAGAAGAGGCGGCCCGCCGGGCAGCGCAGGCAAATCGGAATTCTCCGTCACATTCACAAAAGCGGAGAAAAATACCCGCTTCAAATTGAAATTCTGATAAAGCCTCTCCGCCACCGACATGATCTGAAAATCACTCTCCGGTGTGGCGCCGATAATCATCTGGGTGCTCTGGCCTGCCGGCACAAACCGGGGCGTCTCCTGCCAGTGGGCCAGCTCGCCGCGGCCGGGATACAGGCGGTTCTCAAGCAGCGCCAGTTCCTGCTTACTGGCGTCAATGCTGTTTTGAATCTGGCGCATGGGCTTCAGAATGGTATTGCGGGATTTGCAGGGGGCCAGCCTCCTCAGGCTGTCGGCGGTGGGAAGCTCCAGATTGATACTCATCCGGTCCGCCAGAAAGCCCACCTTCTCCACCAGCACCGGGTCCGCTCCGGGAATGGATTTCACATGAATGTATCCGTGAAAGCCATGGACGTATCGAAGCTGATACAGGGTCTGATAGATCAAATCCATGGTATAGTTGGGGCTGATAAGAATGCCGGAGCTTAAGAAAAGCCCTTCGATATAGTTGCGCCGGTAAAATTCCATGGTGAGGGTGCAGACCTCCTCCGGGGTAAAGGCGGCCCGCTTCACGTCATTGTTGCAATTATTCAAACAATAAGCGCAGTTGAAAATACACTCATTGGTAAAGAGAATCTTTAATAGGGAAATACACCGGCCGTCCGCCGAGAAGGTGTGACAGATACCGGGCGCAATGCAGTTCCCTATGCCCTTTCCGCTGCCGCCCCGTTCCACACCGCTGGAGGTGCAGGCCACATCATATTTGGCGGCGTCAGACAAAATATTTAATTTTTTCATCAAGGTCATATTCTGTGTAATCCGCATGTTGTTGGCACTTTCCGGGCTTAGTTTTGAACAAACGTACGTTCTTAAATAAATATAGCATAAAAGGAATGGTTTGACAAGAGAAAAACGAAAATATGTTCGATTTTTAGAGGCGGTGAAAGGGGATGAAAGGAAAAGAAATGTAATTTTAAAGCGTTTTATTGAGGGAATGAGATAATTATGGTATAATTTGCCCATCCTGGCCGAGATGAGGGCAGAATGACATGGAGAAAATTTAGAACAATCATGGAATTGTATTTATGTATATGTATTTCGTGACTTACCAATCAAATTCTGAGGCGAAAGAATGGAAAATTGCAGATTACTTTTGTTTAATTTGGATGGAACGCTGCTTCGCAATGATAAAACCATTTCACGAAGGACTTTACTGGCGTTGCAAATGTGGCGGTGGGGCTCTTGCGAAATATCAGAACGAATACCTGTACAGGGCTGAATTTTCCGCGGAAGAGACGAGGCGGATGATTGCAGTCGCCAGAGAGATATGCGGGACTGACTGCGAGATAACATTGACACGATAGATTCTCATTACTGGAACTATAAAATTGACCCCAAAAAGCAGGATCAAAGCTGGGGAGACAGTATATATACGGACTTTAGGGATTTTGAAGAAGCCTCCTTGAAAATGTGCGTGGAAATTTTCGAGGACAACCGGGCAAGGCGTCTGCAGGAGCTGCTTACGGATTGTGATTGTATTCGTTTTTCTGACGGAAACTGGTATAAATTCACCAAAAAGGCGGCCACCAAGGAACAGGCTATCCGGAAGGTATGCGCCGTATGCGGAATTAAGACGGAAGAAATCGTTGCCTTCGGGGATGACTATGCAGATATAGGAATGCTGGAACTGTGCGGAACGGGGATTGCCATGGGGAATGCCATAGATATTAGATTGTGCCGGAGTGTCAAAACGATGGCACCTGTTCTTTTGAAATGGCATAATAAAATGATATAAGCGTCAAAATACTTTTTGAAGTTTTCATCATAAAATTAGCAAGAAAAGAGGAATCCAATCATGCGATTGCTTTACGGCACCTCCAATGAGGGCAAGCTGGCAGTTATGCGCCGGGCGCTGGCCCCTCTTAAGGGGATAGAAATCATCGGTTTAAAAGAGCTGGAGGAAGAACTGCGGCTGACAGAAAAAAATCTCGGCGGCTCCCATCCGCTGCGGGCGGAGGGAAAGAATGTCCCGCCTGCCGTCCTTTTGCCACAGATAGAGGAGACCGGGACCACACCCCTGGAAAATGCCAGAATCAAGGCTCTGGCCTACTACAATGCGCTGAAAATCCCGGTATTTTCCTGTGACACCGGCCTCTATTTCGACGGGCTGCCCCAGGAGCTCCAGCCCGGAATCCATGTCCGCACTGTCCGGGGCAGGCGCCTCACGGATGAGGAAATGACCGCTTACTACGGCGGACTGGCCCGAAAATACGGCGACCTTACCGCCCGCTATAAAAATGCTGCCTGCTTTGTCCTTGACGACACGCACATTTACGAGAGCATGGACGATACCCTCTCCGGCGAGCCGTTTTTGCTGACAGGCACACCCCATCCCCGCCGCCAGAAGGGCTTTCCGCTGGACTGCCTTTCGAAGCATATAGGAACCGGAAAATATTACTACGACATGGAGGGGGAACGGCAGGACGACCTGGCGTTGGATGAGGGCTTTTATTACTTTTTTAAGTCTGCTTTAGGGCTATAGAAAATGGCTGCCCTGCTCTCCCGCAGAAAATGCGGCTGTCTGTATTCTGTGTGGCCAGAGTTTCTTGGAGCTTTGAAGGCTAAAAGGAGTACAAAACCTATAATGTTTACAAAAAACCTATGTATTTTTCCTAGAAAATCTAAAATTATTCCTCTATACTATAGGCAAATGAGAACGTTTGGCGCAAAGCGTATAGAAGGCTCTGCACACGGATTTCAGACAAAGATGGAGGTATGTAACAATGAAACGAAACATGAAACAATGGGCAGCCGACCTTTTGGCTGCTCCCGAAAAAAAGCCAATGCCGGTACTTTCCTTTCCGGCCATTCAGATGATGGGCATTACCGTAAAAGAGTTGATCTCCAGCAGCGATTTACAGGCAAAGGGGATGAAGCTGGTGGCTGACCGGGTGGACGCGGCAGCGTCCGTAAGTCTGATGGATCTGTCCCTGGAGGCAGAGTGCTTTGGCTCCACCATCCGCTTTTCCGATGATGAGGTTCCGACGGTGATCGGCAGCGTGGTATCCAGCGAGGAAGAAGCAGAGGCGTTAGAGGTTCCGGAAATCGGCGCGGGAAGAACCGCCATCTACATTGAAGCCATTGAAAAGGCGGTGAAACTCATTGAGGACCGCCCGGTACTGGCAGGCGTCATCGGACCCTTCTCCCTGGCCGGCAGGCTGATGGATGTGTCCGAGGCCATGATCTACTGCTATGACGAGCCTGATATGGTACATACCGTGTTGGAAAAAGTAACCCGGTTTATCATAAAATACATTTCCGAATATAAGCGGGTGGGAGCCAACGGCGTTGTCATTGCGGAGCCCCTGGCAGGATTGCTGTCCCCGGCGCTGGCAGAGGGATTTTCCGCGGATTACATGAAAAAAATCGTGGACGCCGTGCAGGACGACGAGTTTATTGTGGTTTATCACAACTGCGGGAATTGTACGATCCAGCAGATAGATTCCATTTTAAGTATCGGAGCGCCCATGATCCATTTTGGTAACGCCATCGATATGGCGGAGGTGCTGCCATTAATTCCGGCTGACGTTATGGCGGCAGGAAATGTGGACCCGGCTGCGCAGTTCCGCAACGGAACCGTGGAATCCATCAAGGCGGAGACCAAGGCTATTATGGAAAAATGCTGCAAGTATCCCAACTTCATCATTTCCTCCGGCTGTGACATCCCGCCCATGTCCAAGTGGGAAAATATCGAGGCGTTCTTTGAGGCGGCAAAGGAATTCTATGCGGCTCGGTAGTTGCGGAGCATGCAGGTTTCCGGACAAATAGGCAAATATAAAAAGGTCTATATTTTTTCAAGAAAACATATATTGCAGGGAAAGGACAAGGTGCAGTCTATGAAGGAAAAAATAAAGACCTTTTTTTGCGTGCTTTTTCTGCTGTGTACGCTTCCCTATATCATTACCATGTGTTTCCGCCAAAGCGCCTCCACAAAGGACGCTTCCCTGGGAGATCCGGGGGACTTAAACCAGGGCCTTTTGCCCACAGGCGGCCGGGAGGGGGAAGAACCCCTGGACGTGGAGGAATATCTGGTGGGCGTTCTGGCCCGGGAAATCCCCATGACCTATGAGCCGGAGGCCATAAAGGCCCAGGCGGTCATTGCCAGGACCAACATCAAAAGCGCCCTGGAGAAGGGAGAAGCGCTGCCGGAGAGTCTGACCCAGGAAAAATTACTGGAGCTGTGGGGCGAGGATGGCTTCCACGGAAATTACCGGAAGCTTACGGAGGCCGCCCAGGCCACGGAGGGAGTGGTGCTCACCAGCCAGGGAAGCTACATCTACGCAGCCTTTCATGCCGTCAGCGCCGGAAGGACCCGGGACGGCGAGGAAGCGCTGGGCGCCGGGAATATGCCCTATCTTGTTGCGGTGGACAGCACTGGGGATGTTTCCTCCCGGGAATTTTTAAAGGTGATTTTTTTGGAAAAAGAAGAGCTGGCGCAAAAGCTGACAGAGACTTTCCCCAATCTGGTTCTGGAGGCCGCCAATCCCCTGGAGGGTCTTACAGTCACCGCCCGGGACAGTTCTGATTACGTGCTGGAAGTCAAGAACGGGGAGGAGGCCATTTCCGGCGAGGCCTTCCGAGACGCTTTGAGTTTAAATTCCTCCTGCTTTTTTCTGAAGGAGGTGGAGGGGAAAATACGAGTGGTCACCAAGGGCCTGGGGCACGGTCTGGGGATGAGCCAGTACGGGGCCAACGAGCTGGCGCTGCAGGGCATGGATTACCCGGAAATTTTGAGTTATTATTTTAAAAATGTAGAAATTTCTGATTAGAAAAAAATTTTGCGGGAAAGCTATTATCAAAACTACAAGGTAGGATGGTGATAGCATGAAAAAACAAAGAAAAGCAGTTACATTTTTGAAGCAAAAATCTTATTTGCTGGCGGCGGTGCTCATGCTGGCGGCAGTGTTTGGTATGACGGGCGTGTATGTGTCCGAGCAGAGAAGTGAGAAAAAGCAGGAGGAGCAGCTGGCAAAACAGGAGCAGGAGCAGCGGGAACAGGAAGCGGCCCGGGAGGCGATTCGGCAGGCGGATCTGGAGCGGCAGCGGGAGCAGGACGCGGCGGCCGTGGACAAGGTGCTGAAACCGGAAAACAACGATTTCCTGGATGACCCGGCGGTGATTTCCGACAGTAATGAACAGGCGGAGACGCCCGACGGAGCCGAAACTGACAATGCCCCGGAGACCCCGGCTCAGGAGACAGCCACCGACCCGGTGGAGCCATCTCTTTCCTTTGATGCGGCCCAGGAGCTTCAGTGGCCCATGGAGGGCAACGTCATCATGAATTACAGCATGGATCAGACCACGTATTTTGCTACGCTGGACCAGTACAAATACAACCCGGCTCTGGTAATTCAAGGAAATGTCAACGACAAGGTCTTGTCTGTGTCGGACGGTAAGGTGAGCAACATCGAGACAAATGAGGTTACCGGACTGACCGTTACCGTTGATCTAGGCGATGGCTACAGCGCCATTTACGGGCAGCTGAAGGAAGCGCCCTTAAGCGCAGGCGACTATATTGAGGCGGGCGACATCATAGGCTATGTCAATGAGCCCACAAAATATTATTCGGTGGAAGGCGCAAACCTGTACTTCCAGATGGTGAAGGACAACGCCAGCATTGACCCCATGGAATTTTTACAGTAAACTATAGTAAACGGCAAATAACTTTCCAAAGGGTACAGACACGAAAAAGCAGGATTGGGATATAATGTAGATATAACGACCAAAATCCGCAATCGCAGCTTTTTACAGAACCCGTGTTCCCCCTTTGGCGAAGTACAGATACGCTTTTGGTCGATTGCTTAACATAGATAAAAACGAGGCCGGCCGGCCTCGCTACATAGGGGTAAAAAATGAACGTGACATATATTTTAAGGTGCAGCGACGGCACCCTCTATACAGGGTGGACCAACGATATGGAAAAGAGACTTACAGCCCACAACCGGGGCGAGGGAGCCAAATACACCCGGGGACGGACGCCGGTGGAGCTGGTTTATCAGGAAACCTTTGAGACGAAGCAGGAGGCTATGAAGCGGGAGGCGGCCATTAAGAGGCTGTCGAAGGAGGAGAAGCTGAAGTTGATTGCGGGAAATATATGCGCTAATTGACTTCAAAAAATGGTTGCATTTTTTCAAAATTTTGCTATACTATAATTAGAAGTAAATGTTTGCCGTCTGTTATGTGACGGGGTATAAGAAGCATAATAAGTAATTTTGCCACTTGCCGATGGTGTGGGGTATAAATAATTCGGTACGTAAATATCTACCACTTGCTATATTAGTGGGATAAAAGTAATATAGTTTGTTAATGAATCCCCATCAGTTTTTGATGGGGATTTTTAAGGAGAAATGATGGAAATAAAGCAAGGCTATTCTTATCATATTAAAGATGAGTTTTTTGATATAATACAGGATAAATACTTGATGGGTAATAAAGAAAATGGAAATTACCGCCCACATTTTTTGGCAATTCAAGATAATAAAAATGCAGAATTGTATTGGATGATTCCGATTAGTTCACAGGTAGATAAATATAGAACTATTATAGAGAAGAAAGTGAAGCGATACGGGAAATGTAATACAATTAGTATTGGGAAATTTGGGGGAAAGGATAATGCTTTTCTAATTCAAAATGCTTTTCCCGTTATAGCAAAATATCTTGACCATGTACATACGATAGAGGGGAAGCCAATAATGATACATAATAAATTGAACAGGGAACTAACTGTTAATTTACGAGAAGTTTTGGCTATGTATAAGCGTGGCATAAAATTAATTTTTCCAGATATCGAATACATACAAAGAAGAATGGAAGCTGAGTTGCCCCTAAGCGACACTCTCCCAAAAGAAAGCTGATACCATTGAAAGATCCTTTCCTGGTATCAGCTTTTCCTTATGGGAGACTCCTCAGCCATTCCTGTGAAAGAAACTTACAGCGCCGGCATAGCCGCCACAAAGAAGTACATCATAATAAAATGACAGATGCTCCCGCCCATCACAAAGAGATGAAAAATCTCATGGGACCCGAATTTCTTGTGCTTCGAGTTGAAAATGGGCAGCTTCAAGGCGTAAATAATTCCGCCCACAGTATAGATGACGCCTCCGGCCAGCAGCCAGAAGAAAGCCGTGGGGGAAAGGGAGTTTAGTATCTGGGTAAAGGCCAGCACGCACACCCAGCCCATGGCGATGTAGAGCGCAGAGGAAAACCACTTGGGACAGGTGATCCAAAAGGCCTTTACCAGAATTCCCACGGCAGCGATTCCCCATACCAGAGCCAGGAGGCCGTAGCCCACCGGGCCTTGAAGCACAATGAGACATATGGGGGTGTAGGTTCCCGCAATCAGAACAAAAATCATCATGTGGTCGATCTTCCGAAGAATCCGATTGGCCCGTTCCGATAAGTCCAGGGCGTGGTAGGTGGCGCTGGCGCCGTACAACAGAATCATGCTTCCGATAAAAATGGCAAGGGATACCACGTGCACCGAGTCGGGCTGCATGGAGGCCTTGATTAACAACGGGGTGGCGGAGAAGATGGCCATCAGCATTCCGATAAAATGTGTGATGGAGCTTCCGGGGTCCTTCAAATGAAATTTCATAAATATCATCTCCTATTTTATTGTTTTTTGATATTATGTGCAATGATTTAAAATAACATACAACGTAGTAATAAAAACCATGTAAAGAATATGTTAATACTAGCACGTATTGAGAGAAATGTCAACAGAAACTTGTTGACAATATGTTCCAGGTCTGTTATGATAAGGCACAGTGCGCTAATTTGCGCATTTGATAACACGGTGGACAGTTGAAACACCCTTCGGGCAAGGTGAATTCGCCGATAGGCGAAGAGAAGGTCCCCTGGGGGATATACCTTTATGTCCAAAAAACTGGACAATTATAATGAAAGGAAATATATGGAAAAAATAAAATTTGATGAACTAGATTTAAACCCGCAGATTTTACGGGGGATACAGGAGATGGGCTTCGAGGAAGCTACGCCCATCCAGGCCAGGGCCATTCCGGTGCTCATGGAGGGCAGTGATGTGATCGGCCAGGCTCAGACAGGTACCGGAAAAACAGCAGCCTTTGGCATTCCCCTTTTGCAGAAGGTGGACGGTCAAAATAAGAGCACACAGGCTATCGTGCTTTGCCCTACCCGGGAACTGGCTATTCAGGTGGCGGAGGAAATTCGCGCCTTAAGTAAGTATATGCACGGAACCAAGATTCTTCCGGTTTACGGCGGACAGGATATCGGGAAGCAGATCCGCTCTCTGAAGGGCGGCGCCCAGATCATCATCGGTACGCCGGGCCGGGTTATGGACCACCTGCGCCGCAAGACCATCCGTTGTGATGAAGTGCACACCATTGTGCTGGACGAGGCCGACGAAATGCTCAACATGGGCTTTCGAGAGGATATTGAGACAGTTCTGGGATATTTGCCCACGGAGCGTCAGACGGTTCTGTTTTCCGCTACCATGCCCAAGCCCATTCTGGAAATCACCAAGAAATTCCAAAATAACGCAGTGATGATCAAGGAAGTAAAAAAGGAACTGACCGTGCCAAGCGTTGAGCAGTTTTATTATGATGTGAAGCGCAAGGATAAGGTGGAGGTGTTAAGCCGCATTCTGGATGTATACAATCCAAAGCTTTCCTTGGTGTTCTGTAACACCAAGCGGATGGTGGATGAGGTAGTGGAGGCTCTGCAGGGCCGCGGATACTTTGCGGAAGGACTTCACGGAGACATGAAGCAGCAGCAGCGGGATCGGGTGATGAACAGCTTCCGAAACGGAAGAACCGAGATTCTGGTGGCCACGGACGTGGCGGCCCGGGGCATTGACGTGGACGACGTGGAGGCGGTTTTCAACTATGACCTTCCCCAGGATGACGAATACTACGTACACCGGATCGGCAGAACCGGACGGGCCGGCAGAACCGGGCAGGCGTTCAGCTTTGTAAAAGGAAAAGAGGTATACAAGATTAAAGACATTCAACGGTATTGCAAAACAAAAATCCTGGCAAAGCCCATTCCCACCATGGATGATGTGGCCCACATCAAGCAGGAAAAAATCATGAGCCACATCGGCAATATCATTGAGGAAGAGGATTTGAGCGGGATTATCGACACCCTGGAGCAGTACATCAATGAATCCGACTATACGGCCATGGATATTGCGGCGGCATTTTTGAAGCTGGCCATGGGGGAGAAGGAGGAGCAGCCCGCTCCGGCGGAACTCAGCTTCGGTGATACGGGAGCGGAAGAAGGTATGGTTCGCCTCTTTATCAATATCGGCAAGAAAGAGAATGTCAAGCCCGGCGATGTGCTGGGAGCCATTGCCGGAGAGAGCGGAATCCCGGGCAAGGTGGTGGGAGCCATTGACATGTACGACAAGTATACCTTCGTGGAGGTTCCCAGGGAGTATGGCCGGGATGTCTTGCTGGCCATGTCCAATGTAAAGATCAAAGGCAAGCCCATTAGTATCGAGCCGGCCAATGTGAAATAGGAAAGTTCTTCGAGTTTCCCTTCACGATACTGCGTGTAAACAGTAAAACAGTCCTTGGGGCACCCTCCGTAAGGAAGGTGCCCCAAGCGGCTTTTGTATCTCAATTAAATATTGTTGCATGAAAACGGCGTAGCCTGTGGCTATGCCGTTTTTGCCTTTAAGAAAGGCTTTTTGCTGATGTGTTCTTGGAAGTATTCTTCCATTTCTTCGGCTGTCGGCTCTCTGACAATACCAACACCGTTGTAGTAGATTTCAACTTTCTGGCAGCGCTTGCCGTCTTTGTATTCGGGTGCGGATACCACGATTTTCTCAATAAATTCGTGCACCAATTCGGGCGTGAGGTTGTTGGGACGGGTAACCTGTTTTGCTTTGTCGATAAACCTTTGTAAGCCTTCGGTTTTGATTTTGGCATTTTCAAGCTCATTTTCCAAAGCAGGGATACGGTCTTTCAACTCGCTCTGCTCATTTTCAAGGGACATCGACATCGTGGCAAATCGCTCATCGCTGATTTTACCTGTTGCGTTGTCCTCGTAGAGCTTTTGGATAACTCCGTCAATCTCCCGCACACGCAACTTTGCCTTATCAAGCTCCCTGCGCTTTTCGGCAAGCTCTTTCCTTCGCTTCTCGCCAAATTCCGCCAACTGCCTCTGTGCGAATACCTTTTCGTAGCTTTGCACATACCACAGTACCCTCTGTATACTCTCAAGCACAAGCTGCTCCACAACTTTCTCTCGGATATAGTGGGCAGAGCATACATCTGAGTTCTTGCGGTAAGCAGAACAGAAGAAGTAGGCTTGCTCCCTCTTGTAATTGTTGGTTACGCTGTAATACAGCTTTTCTCCGCAGTCGGCACAATAGAGCAGTCCCGAAAACATACTGACGATCCCGCTTTTGGTAGGTCTGCGGCGGTGCTGGCGTAGTTCCTGCACCAACTCAAAGGTTTCCCGGTCAATGATTGCAGGGTGGGTATTCTGAAATATTTTCCATTCGTCTTTCGGTTTATCGAGCTTTTTCTTCATCTTGAAAGATTTGCGGTAAGTTCGAAAGTTGACGGTATCACCGCAGTATTCCTGCTTATCAAGAATGCCCGATACAGTATCTGCAACCCAGCCGTACGGAATAGTAGGTGGTTTACCGCATTTTCTGCCGATACTGTTCCAATACTCCGTGGGAGTTAAGACCTTTTCAGCTTTCAGGCGTTTGGCGATCTGCGTCGGTCCAAATCCTTCAACACAAAGGCTGAATATCCGTCTGACAACCTTTGCGGCAGGCTCATCCACAATCCATTCATCTTTGTTATCGGGACTTTTCATATACCCGAAAGGCGGATTTGTAGTCAGCGGTTTACCCGACATACCCTTGCTTTGCATGACCTTGCGCACTTTATCGCTTGTGTTCTTTGCGTGCCATTCGTTGAATAAATCCTGCATTGGTACAATGTCGCTGATACCCTTTGCCGTGTCGATGTTGTCCATGATAGCGATATACCGAATATCCAAACGGACAAAATCTTCCTCCAAAAGCTGACCGACAACGAGACGGTTTCTGCCAAGCCGGGAATGGTCTTTGACCACGATAGTTCCTATTAAGCCCTGTTCGGCAAGCTCCATAATCTCCATGAATGCCGGTCTTGTAAAGGTTACACCTGAGAATCCATCGTCATAGAATAAGCGGGGATTCGGCAGCTTATTGTCCTTTGCGAACTTTTCAAGAATGACTTTTTGATTTTGAATACTGCCCGATACTCCTTCTTTCTCATCGTCACGGGAAAGCCTTGCATATAGGGCGGTAATTCGTTTGTCTGACTGTTTTGTGTTCATAATTCTCCTTTCCGCAGCCAGATATGATAGGATTTGTAGGTATACTTATCATACCATATCTGCCGCTGAACTTCAACGATTTAAAGCGATAATTTTGATTATTACAGCTTGTTCAAGATAATCCTCTGTGCTCGGGTCTTTGACACCCAAAATCCCGCAAAGCCTTGACAGGCTTATTTTTTTTCGTCAAATTTATTTTTATGTATTGCGTACTACCGTACTATATGTTATAATATGTTTATACATATATTGATATGGCGGCAACTGAGACCGGCTGCAAAAGGCAAAAAAATGTTGGATGGGT
>CALWLN010000148.1 GCA_944381535.1 uncultured Lachnospiraceae bacterium | reverse complement strand
TCTCCGCCCCTGGGAAATATGCGTGGAGCTTCCGAAACAGCGGCACCACAATGTAGTAATTCCCAATATTTCCATATTCGATTCTTCCCCAGTGCAGGGTCGCCAATCCGGTTACCAGTATTTTCATTTTGTCTCCTTCTCACAGGAAGTCCCTGCTGCTTTTATTCTGTCCTTCCTACAGGAAGTCACTGCTGCTTTTATTTTGCAGCACCACGCCCTTGTTGGCCGCAATGACGCTGTATTTTGGGGTGTCGGCTGCCGCGTAGGCCGCCGCTCCCACCAGCGTGTAATCCTCCACCGTGATACCGTCCCGCACCACGGACCCGTTGCCGATAAAGCAGTTGCTTTTCACCTTTGCAAACCCGCAGAGGGAAGCCATCCCGGCGATGGTATTGAAGTCCCCGATGTCGCAGTTGTGGGCGATGGAGATCTTGCACCATATGATATTTCCCGAGCCGATCCGCACAAAGGGCTCCACCAGGGTGTCTTCAAAGATGATATTCCCCTCCCCCAGCTGCGCCTCGGAGAGGACGACGGAGCTGTGTATATACTGGGCCACCCTGTAACCCTTCTCCTTGCAGGCCGCAAAAATCCGTTTTCGGACGTCGTTCATCTCACTGTAGCCCACGCCCAAGATGATTTCCGCCTCGTCCGGCGGATATACATTCTCTATCTTTTCAAAGGGAATCAACTGAAGTCCCTCAAATTCCGGCTCCCGCCTGTATGCTTCCTCCACGGTTGCGGCCGCCAGATCCCGCCCGTCGTCGCGCTTCAGATACCAGGCAAGCAGCCGCGCGAAGTTGCCGTTTCCATACAAAATCAGTTTTCTCATTCTTCCACTATGACCTCCACATATTCCCACATTTTATCCATCATTTCCTTCATCTGTTCTACGCTGTCGAACTCGATGACCATGGCGCCGATGCTGTCTTTGCCGTTTCGGAAGGCATTCACCCTCTGGCCTTTTTTTACATAGATTTCTTTTTTTCTGATATGGGGCTTTACCTTCTCATGGATTTTCAGTTCCCGGAAAACGCCGCTTTTCATGGAATGTACCACATAAGAAGAAGCGATTCCCTGCTTCCCTGCCACCAGGCTCTCCCCATATTCGTCTCCCACGCAGACCCGGATGGAGGCCTCTATCATATCCACATCCCTGGCGTACTTTATCGTATCCGGTATAAAATTTCCCCCGTTTCGCGGTCCGATCTCCAGTATGTATATTTCACCATCCCCGCCGATAATATACTCGAAATTGAAGGCCCCGAAGCGCATATGCAATTTTTCAAAGATACTGCCGATCAACGCCCTGGCTTTCTTCTGATAACCGTCGTCCTGAATGGACGGACAGCTTAAGCCGATGGGCGCGTAGGGGTTGCGCAGCAGATTGTTGTGCTGGTCCATGACGCCGAAAAACACGATCTTCCCGTCCCGGATAAATCCGTCGCCGTCAATCTGATACCCTTTTTTCTGGATGAATTTTTCTATGATGATTTTCCTGGAAATAGAATAGGACATGGCCTCCCGGTAGGCCTCCCCAAAATTCGTCCGCTCCGAAACCTTCACGACCCCCTTGCTGCCGGAAGCGTCGATGGGCTTCACCATCACCGGCAGCGTCAGGCTGTCAAAGTAGTCCTGGGCCTGCCGCCTGCTCTGAAAGGACTTTCCGCCGGGCATCCGCAGTTGATTTCTGTCCATAAATTCCCGGAACAGGTTCTTCTGGGTCAGTATTTTCACGGATTCATAAGGGTTTGTGGGCAGTCCCAGCTTTTCCGCCACGTAGGCCGCCGTGGGCGCGGACACGTCGGAGGCATAGGACAGAATCCCGTCGATCTGAAGCCTGCGGCTTAAGGCGAGAATCGCTTCCTTTTCCACGGTGCTCACATTGTAGGATTCGTCCGCATATTGATGGCCCGGATTCTCCGGCAGATAATCTGCCGTGATCACCCGGTAGCCCAGCTCCTTGGCGCGCTTTATGGCGCTTACCTGGAAAAAGTTTGCGCCCAGCATCAGAATTTTTTTCATTTGGCGGTGGCCTCCGGTTGGGGGGATTTTTTGTAACCTGTTACTTAAAAAAAGCCTTTACTGCATCTATCACCCGGTCCGCTTTCTCAGCCAGTCCATAGTACATGGGCAGTCTTAGCAGACGCTGGCTTTCCATCGTTGTATACCTGTCTTCCCCGTAAAACCTTCCAAACAGTCTGCCTGCCGGGGACGAGTGCAGCGGAATATAGTGAAATACCGCACTTACTCCATGTTCCTTCAGAAAAGCAAGCAGCTCCTGCCGTTCCTTCAGATTTGATACTTTTATATAAAACATATGCGCATTATGCCCACAATCTTCCGGAACATACGGAAGTTCTATTTTCCCTGCGGCTTCCAAAGCCTTCAGCCCTTCCCGATAGCGGTTCCAGCTTGCCATGCGGTTTTCTAAAATACGCCCGGACACTTCCAGCTGAGCCCAGAGATACGCCGCGTTCAGTTCGCTTGGCAGGTAGGAGGAGCCTGCCTCCATCCAGGTATATTTATCAATCTGTCCCCGAAAATACTGGCTTCGGTTCGTCCCCTTTTCCCTTATGATCTCCGCCCGCTCCACATTTTTCTCATCCCTAACCAACAAGGCGCCGCCTTCCCCCATAGAATAATTTTTCGTCTCGTGAAAACTGTAACAGCCGTAATCCCCAATGGTTCCCAGAGCCTTTCCCTTATACGTGCTCAGTACGCCCTGGGCAGCGTCCTCAACGACAGACAGGTGATGGCGTCTCGCTATTTCCATGATTTTATCCATCTCACAGGAAATGCCGGCGTAATGTACCGGAACTATCGCCTTTGTTTTCTCCGTAATCGCTGCCTCGATTAGATTTTCATCTATGTTCATGGTGTCCGGCCGGATGTCCACAAACACCACCTTCGCCCCACGAAGCGCAAAAGCGGAAGCGGTAGACACGAAAGTATAAGAGGGCATGATCACCTCATCCCCCGGCCAGATACCAATTAACAGCGCTGCCATTTCGGTTGCATGGGTGCAGGAGGTGGTGAGCAGCGCCTTTGCCGTCCCGGTGTGTGTTTCCAGCCACTGGCTGCATTTCCTGGTAAATTCTCCGTCTCCGCAAATTTTTCTTTTGCCGATCGCCTGGGCGATATATTCATTTTCTTTTCCGGTGTAGGGAGGTATGTTAAAGCTTATCATGTTCGTTTTCTCGCTTCTTGTATGATTTGTTTACCGCTCTAAGTGGAATTTTCGCGGGAGATGATGATTTGCAGCGGGATTCCTGGTATTATCAAAATGTCCAAAAGGGTGTGGAAATATGCCTGGAAAAAGAAAAAAGCCTCCTGCTATTTATTAACAAGAGACTTTTATAGAAGCAAATGAATGACTTATAAACTGGCAGTCAACAGTAACACCTACTTCTCCTTCATATGAATATTCTTCGCATGCACCAGATCGCTGACACAGTCCACCTCTGTCCAGTCATAGTCGCAGATATCCTTATAATACAGACGGAAATCATCCTTAAAGATAAGCTGTACCAGCACATCCTCATACCACTGATTGTAACAGCCTTCCTCCACCATGTTTTCCATCTCTTCCTTCATCAGCTGCGCGCTCTTTCGATCCAGCTTGGTGATCCCCGCGTATTCTCCATGATATGAGTCTAAATCCTTGCTCATAACCAGGACCCTGTCTCCGGAGATCTGAACATTATAATCCCCATCCGTTTTGATGGAACTGTCCAGTAAAACCATCGGCCGCTCCATCGGCTTGCATACAATATCCCGCATGAGATCCTCTGACATCACGATATCTCCGTCAATCAAGACCACGTTGTCCGCCACCAGATAATCTCTCGCGAACCATAAGGAGGCGATGGAATTCGTCACCTCATAAAAAGGATTGTATACAAATCTGACTCCCGACAGTTCCTTTTCAATGCTTCTGTGCATATGTCCGGTAACTACAATGATATCCGCCTCCGGATCCAGCTTTTGAATCAGGCCCACCATTCTCTGTATCAATGTTGTATCCTTATCCAGCTTGAACATGGATTTCGGGTGATTCAATGTCAACGGCTGTAATCTTGTTCCTTTTCCTGCCACTAAAAAAATATATCTCATCTCTTATCCCTCCGCTTCCTGCCATAAAAGCAGGCCTATTCTCATCAGTTTTCTATCCGTAGGAAAATCAATGTCTATTCCATACTTCCGGGCGCTTTTTATCACCTGGACTCCAATGGCCTCCAGAGGGCTCCTGGACATATAGGGATTATTGCACCGCTCCCTGCCGCAACCGCCTTTGCACAGCTTGCAGGAGCCGCCAATAAAAGACAGCACCGTCGAATGATTGTGGTTCCACATCCACTTTTCCAGCGAAAGCAATAATTTGTGAAGTACGACGCTGGATTCATTGCGAATACTGCTAAAATCCGATTCCTCCGTAATGTCATAGCGCAATACTACAAACAGGCCATGCTCATACTCACGCACCATCTTCCGGTAGTCGATATCCGGCAGATTCGGCGGGCAGCGCCAGTTATTATTATATCTCCCACAATAAAAGCAGTTCATCCTGACATTTTCTTCAAACACCAACTCCGCGGGGTCGATAAAAACGCCCTCCGCCTTCCTGTTATTTTCCTTTAAAAAAGCAATCAGTTCCTCTTCCTTTATACCCATAGCATCCCTTCCGCCTTACATTCCAAAAAAGTGTTTGATCTCCGCAAGCAGTATATCATAATCCGCAAGCTTCAGATCTCCGATATGCGCCACCCGGATACTGCACTTGCCCAATTCACCGCCAACCGGGTTTACCATGATATGCTTCTCATCCTTCAGATACTGGAAAAACTCCATGGCAATATCCTTTTCAAACCGAATGGGACTGATGGCATTAGATAACGGATAGGAAGGCAGATGGATTGGCAAACCTGCTATCTTATTTCTAAAATAGTCACAGCGCTCCTTTACCTCTCTGATCCGATTGTCAACGCCCTGTTTCTCGATATATTTCAGCATATCATTCAGTTCAAAGCATACGCCTACTGCCGGGGTAAATGGCGTCTGACCTCTTTTTATATTTGACAGATAATCCTTAAAATCAAAATATAAGGATTTCACATGGTTATTCATCACCCTCTCCCGTATCATCCGTTCACTTAAAACTACCATGGACAACCCCGGCGCCAGACACAGGCCCTTCTGAGAGCTGACGATCGTGGCGTCAATATGGTACTTTTTCATATGATACTCATCACAGAGAAAGGTACTGATCGCGTCCACCACCAGATACAGATGATTCCGCTCACAAAAGGCATGGATGAGGTTGATGTCATAGAGCTGGCCGGTATAGGTTTCGTGAAGGTTCACCAGCAATCCGGTAAATCCCTGGTCTTCATATTTTTCAAAGTGCTCCCCCGTCAGCGTTTCATCCGGGCCAAGCTTCAGAGCCTGAAACGGAATGCTGTGGATTTCACAGATTTTTTCAAATCTTTCTCCGAAGGTTCCTCCGGAAATAACCAGCAGCTTGTCCTGCTCGTCAAAGCAGTTCATTACCGTTGCTTCCATTGCGCCGCTGCCGGAAGCCGTCAGAAACATCACCTCTGCGCTTTCCTCTGCGTCAACCAACTCTTTCATTAACCTTACATTTTCCAGCATTAGCTCCGAGAATTCCGGGGTTCGAAAATACGGAACCACCCTGCTTCTTACATCCACCGTATGCTGATACATCTGCGCCGGCCCTACCGTAAATAATTTCATTTTTTCATCACTCATAACGAAATCCGCTTCCTCCTTCACCGTATTACTTTTCCAACGATGGCTTCCTGTCTGACACAGCCGATTTCTTCGTAACGGCTGTCTTTGCTGTATTCCAGGTTATCCCCCAACACAAAATATTCATCCTCCGCCAATCTCATGGGCGCTGCCGCGACCCCTGCGTATC
>CALWLN010000147.1 GCA_944381535.1 uncultured Lachnospiraceae bacterium | reverse complement strand
AAGCCGGGGTCACGGAAGAGCAGAAGGAGAATTACCGGAATATGGTAAGGGACTATCTTGATAAGCTGAGGAATCCAAGAAGCGACGAATTTAAAGCGGTGTCAGGTAAATTTGGCGTTTCCGGGCGGAAGGTGGACGCGACTGCGACAGCGACCGAGACGGTGGGGGCGCTCTACAATGTGAGCCAGACGAGCCCGGCTACCCAGGAGCATGCCCAGGGGATCATTGATTTCAGCAGCAAGATGGTAGAACTGTTCGGACAAGGCTGGTCCGCCCTTGTGGGGATATTTACGAAACCGCTTCCTACCTATGTGGGGGATAAGATCAACGCCGGCGCGGATTACGTTGTTGAGACAAATACTGCGGGAGTTGCTACGGTCCAGCAGGGGATACTCAATAAGCACACAACGTCAGCCCGGGTGGATCAGTGGCTGAACGAGAACCCGGGAGCAATCGACGGGGTCAACGATATCATGGTTCCGGAAAGTACGCGGCAGGGAAGCTCCGGTGGCAGAAGCAGTTCAGATAGTCATAAATAGCACGGATAGAAAGCGGCAGGGAATTATCATTCCCTGCCGTCAGCTTTTAGAAATCAATCTCCTCATCATAGAAGCAGGCCTTCAGCAGCTTCTCCATCTCCTCCTGAGTGGGAATCCGGGGATTGGAGCCGGTGCAGGCATCGCCGATGGCCAGTGTGGCAACCTCGGGGAGTTTGTTCATGAATTCGGTCTCATCGATGATTCCGCCCTCGTAGTTCTTGATGCAGGTGGGAATCTCCAGAGCCTTGTTCATGGATTTGATTTCCCCGATGAGAGCGTCAACCATGGCCTGGGTGGTATCTCCCTTTAAGCCGATAAAGGCAGCAATCTGCGCGTAGCGCTCAGCGGCCTCCGCATTTTTGGCGTTGTACTTGATGACCTTGGGCAGGTACATGGCGTTGGCGCAGCCGTGCACGATATGTCCTCCGCTGAAGGCGGCTCCGGTCTTGTGGGCCATGGAGTGCACGATTCCTAAGAGGGCGTTGGAGAATGCCATACCGGCCAGGCACTGGGCGTTGTGCATGCGATCTCTGGCCTCCATATCACCGTTGAAGGAAGCAATGAGATCGTTGTGGATCATCTTGATGGCGTGGAGGGCCAGCGGGTCGGTGTAGTCGCAGTGCAGAGTGGAAACGTAAGCCTCGATGGCGTGGGTCATGGCGTCCATACCGGTGTGAGCCGTCAGCTTCTTGGGCATGGTCTCGGCCAGCTCCGGGTCAACGATGGCAACATCCGGGGTGATATTGAAGTCAGCCAGCGGATATTTGATTCCCTTCTCGTAATCCGTGATAACGGAGAAGGCGGTTACCTCGGTGGCCGTTCCGGAAGTGGAAGGAATGGCGCAGAATTTTGCCTTGGTCCGCAGGGTGGGGAAGTTAAAGGGCGTTATCAGATCCTCAAAGGTGGTCTCGGGATACTCATAAAATGCCCACATGGCCTTGGCTGCGTCGATGGGAGAGCCGCCGCCCATGGAGACGATCCAGTCAGGCTGAAACTCCTGCATGGCCTTGGCGCCCCGCATAACGGTCTCTACACTGGGGTCCGGTTCCACATTTTCAAATAAGGTAACTTCCATGCCGGCTTCCTTTAAGTAGGATACGGCCTTGTCTAAGAAGCCGAAGCGCTTCATGGAGCCGCCGCCCACAACGATAATGGCCTTCTTGCCGGTCAGATTCTTCAGTTCCGCCAGGGAACCTTTTCCATGATAAATGTCTCTGGGTAAAGTAAATCTTGCCATTTTTTTGCCTCCGTTCTTAATATAAATATGTTAAAATATGTATGTTAAATCTTTAACAAAATGATAACGCCGAGCCTTTGAAATGTCAATACGGAAAGCCGTTTTTCTTGTACTTTTTGCTATACATCTGTGGCAGATGTTTCCTGTGTTTTTTTATTGAAGTACATCGCCTTATCGGCGGCATCAAAGAGGGCCTCCGCACCGGTGATTTCGCTGCTGCCAAAAGCGTAGCCGCAGGCTAAAAGAATTTGCGCCGGGGCAGTCTCGTTTTCCCTTTCGATTTCCCGCTTCATCTCCGCAAGGGCTGCCTGTACGGTGTTTTCGTCCGTATTTTCACAAATTATGGCAAACTCGTCCCCACCGATACGGTAGCATACACCTATGGAATCAAACGCTGTTTGAAGCGCCCGGGCGGCGCGGCAGATAATTTCGTCTCCCAGGCGATGTCCCAGGAGGTCGTTTATCTGCTTTAATCCGTTCACATCGGCTATAACAAAGCAGGCCCGCGCGTCTATCCGAAGACTTTTCTGGTCGATGATAAAAGCGTTACGATTTTTAACACCGGTCAGCACGTCCGTGTAGGACATGGATTTGTACATGTCCAGCTTCACAATTTCCTGATAGGCCGTCATCATACGATATATGAGGATTTTAATCATGTACAGAATTAAGATGGCAAAACCGATACCGTACAGAATGGCGTATACACGTCTGGAGACGAAGAGAAAACATAGAAGCGCCACCACCGAAAATACCATAAACAGCAGAACACCCCGGGCGATATGCTGCTTCTGCCGGTCCGTGGGACAGAAAAAATTCCGCGCGTGACAGATACTTACAAGAATCATTAGAATAAACATAAGCAAATGATGTGCCATCAGTGAGAAGAAATATACGTTTTTTGACACACGAAGAAAAATCAGCGCCACAAAAGCCGCGAAATTAAGCAACAGCAGAGCTTCAATCCCTGTCATACCGGGAATATCAAAGGTCAGGACCCTAAGAAACGAGATAAAGATGATTGGCAAAAGCATAAAACTCATGAATGAGAAAAAATTGATAACGCTGCTGTCGATGGCGCCGCCACAGCTATTTGTAAATACGTCAAGTATCCGTGAATCGGTAAGAATCCATATTCCGGAAAATAAAATAAAAAAACCTAGCAAAACGCAGCCTTCTCCCCAATCATATTTGCGGATATGACGGTACAGATAAGTGCCGTAGCTCAATATAAAGATACCGATAAACAGAGCAATAACAGAAAAGACAATCGCAAAAAGGTTATGTGTGAGATACTGGCAGATATCTGTCTGATAAATGGATTCGGAGGCCGATTTGGAAGATGGAAGCTCCGGAACGTGGCCTGTCAGCAACGGAAAAAATCCAGCCAACAGAAGTACGGCCAATATAATATTTTTCTTTTTCATAACTTTACGCAATACGGTGATTCGCTCCTTTACCTGTATTTGATAATAATATAACATTTTTTATGTAAAATGTAAACGGGGGACAGGGTCAAAAAACAACCTGGAGAAAATGCCCCGCCGCACTTGAAAAATACCCGCAATTTTGCTATCATGGTAACATGTATGATGAATTGACAAAAAACGATATTGAAAAGCTAAAGAAAGAAATTGAATACCGCAAGCTGGTGGTGCGCAAGGAGGCCATTGAGGCTGTGAAGGAGGCACGGGCCCACGGAGATTTGAGCGAGAATTTTGAGTATCACGCGGCGAAGAAGGACAAGAACAGGAATGAGAGCCGCATCCGCTATCTGGAGCGCATGATTAAGACAGCGAAAATCGTTTCCGATGAATCCAAAGAGGACGAGGTGGGTATCAATAATACGGTGGTGTTGTATATGGAGGATGACGACGAAACGGAAACCTACAAATTGGTAACAACGGTCCGGGGCAATTCCATTGCGGGCAGGATCAGTATTGACTCTCCTCTGGGCAAAGCAATCCTTGGGAAAAAGGTCGGGCAGCGGGTGTACGTGGCGGTAAACGAGAATTACGGCTATTATGTAGTAATACGGTCGGTGGAGAATACCGATGATTCGGAGGACCAGATAAGAGGCTATTAGGGGAAGCGGGAGAACAACCGCAGAGCCGGGACTGCGGGACGTGGAACGGAGAATCCGATTGGAATAGGAAAAAGGAGTGGAGCGATGGCGGCAACAAAGGCAGGAAATAAAGCGGAAGGGAATAAAGAACATACGAAAGAGAATCCGGCCGGGACGGCCGAAGTGGAAGTGCAGGTGAAAGAGGACATGGAAATTCTGGATATGGAGCCTGAGGTACGGGAATTTGTGCGAAGAGGCGACAGCCGGAAAACCCTCCGGAAGAAAGAATGGCAGCGAAAGGGAAAGAATCCGGTTCGGATGCGGACGGAAAAGGGGAGGACCATGGGAAGGCTGTGGCCGGAAAACAGGAAGGCCCCGGAATGGCTGTGGCCAATCGTGGCGGCAGCGGTGTTTCTGGTCGTGATTTTGTGCGGAATTCTGTGGCTGAAGATTTCTCCGGTGGCCGTGATACTGGTGGCGGTTTTGGAGGCGGTTCTTGCCTTTCTCTTGTGTCGCTCCCAGATTTGGATTCACGGCCTGGTGATTGTGGTAAATATCGTGCTGGGAATCATTTTCCCGTTCCTCCTTTATATGGTGCTTGTATGCCTTATCTATGTGGCCTGCGTGTGGGCGTTGCATATGTGGAGGAAGCGTTAGATGGAGCCGAAGAAAGAACTCGTCGTCTATGTGTTGGAGTTTTCAGAACGGGAACCCGACGGCCCGGCATGCGCCGAGAACTTAAAGAGTTTCCTGGTAATTGACAAAGAAAATCAGGCGCGGCTACAGCACCGTATCGGACAGGAATTGCTAAGGCAGGCTCTGTTCCGGGAATATGGGATCGAGATTTCCGGGAATTTGGAGCAGCGGATAGAGAAAAGAATCAATGGGAAGCCCGTGTTGAAAGGGCTTCCCATCCATTTTAATATCAGCCATTGCGGGGGCCTTGTGGCCTGCGCCCTGGCGCCCTGCCCGGTTGGAGTGGATGTGGAGGGGCCCAGGAGGGTCAGCGTGGCTTTGATTAGACGCGTCTGCAGCCTGGAGGAGCAGGCGTACATTGCCCGGGGAGATACCGTTTCAGGTGCCGGGGAAAATTTTGTGCGGGGACAACGCCGGAATGAGGCGCCGGGCGCCTGGGAGGAACGTTTTCTGGAGCTATGGACCCTGAAGGAGAGCTATCTGAAAATGACAGGGGAGGGGATTACGCAGAGCCTTAATTCCGTGGCTTTCCGGTTTTGGGAGGAGGCGTCGGGCAAGACACGGAAGGATTGGACTTCGCCCGGGCCGGAAGGCTGGCGGGGACCGGCGGACATTGTCTGCAGCCGGTCCGGCAATTTTTATCAGATGAAATTCAGAGAACACTATCTGTTGTCCGTCTGTACGGAGCGGGAGTGCGGGGAGCCTGCGCTTGTAATTGTCTGACCAAAGTATTTTTTGTATATGCGCGAAACGTAGTTCTCATCGCTATATCCATAAGCTTCCCCAGCTTCGCGTACGGAAAGTCCTTCAGTTTGTGTGAGGCGCTTGACCAATTCCAGCTTTGTTATATTGACATATTCGATAAGAGTCTGTCCTGTGGTCCTGCGGAATATATTGCTTAGATAACCGACACTTAATCCCACTGCCCCGGCAATATCCGCTACATATATTTTTTCACGTATGTGGGTTATGACATAGCGTTTGGCTGCTTCGGTATAGCGCAGTTCACTGTACCGGGTATTTGGGGTGGCGATGGAGCGGTATTCGGAATCAATTTCCGATAACAGGTCAAAGAGCATTGCGTTAAGCCGTAAGGTGGTTTTTTGACAGAGGGTGAATTCCTCCACAATCGAGCGCAGGCGGCGGTAAAAACGTTCATTGCCGGGACTTTGCATATAATTGGGAAGTACCAGTTCTCCTTGTTCGGCAAGTTTAGTGTGAAATCCCACAGTAATATGCTGTTGGCGTGTCAGTGCGTAAGCGCGTTCCGGTTCCCTTCGGCAAGCGACCATAATTGAGCCCGCAGGGATGGTTTCAGTATGATTTTTGCGGCAAAGCAGGATATCGCCTGCAATCAAATAGGAAATTTCCAGAAAATCTTCTGTTTTATCAAAGGATATATCATAATTATCACTTACATATTCATGAGCAAAAATAATTTTTGGTAAAGATTGTATTGAAATATGATATGTCTCCAAAGCAATCACCTCTTTTTCAGAATATCATGAGAAAGATTGAAATACAAGAAATATCTCATAATAATCCAGAATAATACGATTGTGCATTGTCATTTGGAATTGGTGGATTACAATGGATTTGAGGTGATGTTTATGTGGATGACGGAAATCGAGAATCTGCGCCGAGAATTGTCTGTGACACCGGCAGGTGAGATTTGTCGCGAAGTGTTGTTTTATCAGGGAGTAAAGGAATATTACAGTCAGCCGCCCATCATTGCCAAGAGTTATGGAACGGCGGCCGTAATGGCCAAAGCCAAAGCTTATCTGTATCAGAATGATCTGATTGCGGGCTCCATCCGTGGTATTTTTCAGAAGGATGTGGATGCGCGTATTATGGGACATGCAAAGCAGGTATATAGGTCTTATGGACAGAATCATTTTGGCACCAATTCCGATCATTTTGCTCCGGATTATCAGACTTTTTTAGGGGATGGGATCGGAGGAACCTATCGCAAGATAGAAGTCAGCAGGAAACTACATAAGGACGCGAAAGCACGGCGCTTTCTGAAAGCGGCAAAAATTACACTGGACGGATTTTGCGGAATGCTGCAAAATTACGCTGAAGAAGCAGATAAAAAAGCGGAGGCGGAAAAGGGAGAGAAAAAGCGACGTTTTTTGAATATGGCCGCTGATCTGCGGATGCTTTTGACAGAAAAACCGACAACCTTCCGGCAAGCCCTGCAGCTTATATTTTTATGCCACATTGCGTTTTTGCTTCAGGATAAGCATGCCATGGCTTTTGGCCGTATGGACCAGTTTCTCTTGCCTTATTACGAAAAGGATTTGAGACAAGGAGTTCTTACACGGGAAGAGGCTGTCGCGCTTTTGACCTCAATGTTTATAAAAATCGGAGAGCATCGCTATCTGGGTGGAGATGATACTGTAAATATCTGTATCGGCGGTATCACACCTACAGGCGAAGACGCTGTAAATCCGCTTAGTTATTGTATTCTGGAGGCTGTGCGTATTGCCAATATTCCTGGGCCGAATCTTTCCGCGCGGATTCATGAAAGAACACCGGATAAATTCCTGGATGAAGCATTGAAGGTAATTGCTACGGGACTAGGGTATCCGGCGCTTATGAATGACAATATCAATATACCGGCACTGCTTCGTCATGGATATGCCAGGGAGGATGTGAATGATTATTGCTTTGTGGGATGTGTGGAAAATTTTATTCCAGGGAAACAGCCGCCATGGTCAGACGGACGCTTTAATGTGCCCATGTATTTTGAACCTTTGTTGTTTCATGGAAAAGCATTATTGCACCCGGATTATATAGGACTGGACACGGGAGGGCCTGAAGCATTGAAAACCATGAAGGATTTTCTGAAGGCCTTTCACCGGCAGCTTGCTTATGGATTTTCGGAGTATTATATGTTTTTCAATAATGAGAATGACAGGTATCAGTCTGAAAATTACGCCCAGCCTTTTTTGTCGCTGTTTTGCGGAGATTGTATTGAAAGGGGAAGAGATATCCGGGATGGGGGGGCAAAATATCCTTCCGCGCACGGAGCAGGGTGCATGGGAATTGCCACCGTGGCCGACAGCCTCGCGGCGGTGGACAAGCTGGTATATCAGGAGAAAAAATATACGCTGTGTCAGTTGGCGGAAGCAATCCGGGTAAATTATCAGGGTTATGAGCAGATGAGGGAGGATTTGCTGGCAGCGCCTAAATATGGCAATGACGATGATTTTGTGGATCGTTATGCAATCTGGTATGTGGAGGAGATGGAACGACTGGTTTCTGAGTACCGGACGCGGGATGGCGGACCAGTTTATGCGGCAATCGCTTCTAATGTGCAAAACATAAGCGCAGGAAGAGAGGTGGCTGCCACGCCGGATGGGCGGAGGTGCGGGGAAGCTCTCTCTGATGCGGCTTCCCCCATGCACGGTATGGACCGTGAGGGGATTACCGCAGTTGTAAAGTCCACCACGAAGCCGGATTTTCGCCTGATTTCATGTGGGACAGTATTAAATCAGAAGCTTACGCCCGGTTTGTTAAGGAAGGATGAATATCGGAAAAAATTTGCCGCTCTTCTCCGGGTCTATTTTAAAAGGGGAGGACAGGAGATGCAGATGAATTGTGTTTCAAGGGAAATGCTGAAGGATGCCATGGAGCATCCGGAAAACTATCGGAGCCTTGTGGTGCGTGTGTCCGGTTTTTCCGCGTATTTTGTGGAATTAGATCCGGCGGTGCAGTTGGATATTCTGAAACGTACCGAACATGGAGGAGCGGTATGAGGCTGATGGTATCTAATATACAGCATTTTTCTGTTTCGGACGGTCCGGGAATCCGTACTACGGTGTTTCTGTCCGGTTGTAACCTGCGCTGTCAATGGTGCCACAATCCTGAAACATGGGAGATGGGGCCTGTAACGCTTCATTTTGCCGGAGGGCAGGAAGAAAAATGTGGATTTTTGATGAGTATTTCGGAAATTTTTGAAAAGGTGTCCGGGGATCTGGAATTTTACCAAGAATCAGGAGGTGGAATCACCGTATCCGGGGGAGAGCCATTGCTTCAGACAGA
Organism: uncultured Lachnospiraceae bacterium; assembly: GCA_944381535.1. Taxonomy (GTDB): domain Bacteria; phylum Bacillota; class Clostridia; order Lachnospirales; family Lachnospiraceae; genus 14-2. The sequence goes on along the minus strand of CALWLN010000147.1, from coordinate 15,700 downwards.
AGAGGTGTCCGAATTACTTTCGTGTTGTAAAAAAGCCGGGATACATACATTGGTAGACACTGCCGGAGCGCTGCCGTATGAACGGTTTCTGCCGCTTCTTCCTGTTACGGATGTATTTTATTATGATATCAAAGCAGCGGATGAAAAACGGTACCGGGTTTATACTGGCGGAAGCTTTCAACTGGTGCGGGAAAATCTGCTCAGACTGAGGGCGGAAGGATCTGAGGTGATTCTCCGGTTGCCGCTTATTCCGGGAGTCAATACGGATATGAAAAGCGTTGAGACTATCACTGCGCTTGCGGCGGAAGCAGGGATTATGGAAATCCATCTATTACCATATCATCGGTACGGAATCTCAAAGTACAACGCGCTTGGAATGGAGTATCCGATGAAGAATAAACGGCTTGTATCTCAGAGGCAGATGGATAAGATAAGAGCCAGCTATCAGGAAGCCGGTTTTCTTGTAAAATAAGAAAGTGCCAGGTAATCTATGAAAAACAAAAATTACAGGAGGGAAAAACATGAGAGCAAAAGCAGCAGTATTTATGGGTGCGAACAAGCCTTTTTCAGTGAAGGAATTTGAGGTGACAAAACCCCCGCAGGGATATGCACAGATGGAGCTTATTGCCAGCGGAATCTGTGGGACGGACATCCATATCCACAACGGAAAGTTGGATACAGGAGCGCCAAGTATTATCGGGCATGAGTTTGTAGGCCGTATTATGGATATGAACGAGGATGAAGGCGCGAAGTATGGATTGAAGATCGGGGATGCGGTCATTGCCGATATTGCGGTACCTTGCGGTGAATGCCTGCTTTGCAGGACAGGGGATGATGCAAATTGCGTACATATGAAAGTTACAAACGGAGGTTCCATTCAGGAAGCGCCCTATCTCTATGGAGGCTACAGCGAGGTGAATTATACGCCCCTTACGAATCTGATCCCGATACCAGCCGGTGTGGACCCTACTATAGCCGCAATTTTTGCCTGCCCGGGTCCAACCGCAATGCATGGGTTTCATCTGGCAGGCCGGGCTGGCGTGAGACTTGAGGAAATACGGTCAGCCGTTGTACAGGGACTGGGCCCTGTTGGCCTGTACGCAGTAATGTATCTTAAGGCTGCTGGGGTAAAACGGGTCTATGGGATAACGGCGAGGGATAATCCGGGACGGGAGGAACTGGCGCGGATGTTGGGCGCAGATGAGGTATTAAGTCTGGAGAAGGAAGGTACGGCTGCGGTTACCGCCTGTATTCAGAAGGAACATGACGGTTTGGGCGTAGATATGTGTTTTGAGGCTTCCGGAGCACCGGAAGCGGTAGAACAGGGCTTGGAAATCCTAAGAAACCGGGGAGTTTATCTGATACCGGGACAGTACAGCAACAGCGGTAGTGTCAGCATTCAGCCGCAGCTTATCACCTTTAAGGCGCTTCATATCATTGGCTCATCCCAGTATTCCATATCGGATGTGCGGGATTATCTGGAATTTTTAAAGCAGCATAAATACCTTCATGAAACGATAAAAAAACTGGGGACATTTTATCAGGTCAGCGATATCAACAGAGCGATTGAGGATGCCAAAAAGGGCATAAATGTGAAGACCGTTCTGGTGAAATAACAGAAGATTTATGGATGAAAACAGGAAGGCATTAAGTGCCTTCCTGAAAAAAGGTATCCGGTTTGACATATTTCACGTTGTTGTTACTTTGATGAAAATCGCTGGGTAGGACACCAAAAAATTCCTTGAATTTTTTGGAAAAATAGGACAGGGAATTAATTCCGATTTTAGCGGCCACATCAGTCACCCGGCAGTCGTAGACAGTCAGCATCTGGGCGGCATACTCCATGCGCTTGATGTGGCGGTACTGTACAATGGTATAACCGGTATATTTTTTAAACTGGTTGATCAAAGTGGACTGGGACAGAGGAAAGAGTCTGTAGATACTGGCTATATCGTCCTGCATATAATCGTAGGAATTCAGATGATATACCAGGTCCTTGATATAGATGCTGGTATTTAACGAGAGTTCCTCCTTATCGGTGTCTGGAATAGTCACAAATTTAGGATCCTCAGATAAATGATAAAGTGACCATCAAGGCCGGAAGCATAAAAAATGTGGCGGATCCTACGGTGGGAATTCAGCTTATGGAAGATTATTCCGCCACCTGGGATGGTGCCACCTGGGTGGACCGGGAAATTGTATATACGGACTATGCCGGAAAATTGACGACGATAGGGAATGAGACTACCGGTAATGCAAGCCAGTTGTACCTTAAGGGAGATGTAGGGCTTGATTCCTACAAAGTTGGCGGAAACGATGTCTGGACAGTAAAATTGTATGCGGCGGGTGGTGAAGAAAATGGTCTGTTTTTGAATGGCGTAAAACTGACATCCGCAAGCTTGTTGAAATATAATGACCGGGATAATTTCTGGTTTGCTGAAGGTTTTACCGCCGCAGTCGGCGACACATTGACAATCAAGGGCGCATTTCGGAACGATACCCAGGAAGCTCAGGTAACCCTTGAAGAAAGTGTTTTTGTATGGGATGGATCGGCATGGAAGGATCAGAAGGATGATGTGGAAACAGACTATACAGCTATGAATTTAGAGCGTGTAGCTCTATCTGGCACTGGAGAACGGTGGGTGTTTTGGCTGGAACCGTCAGTGCCGCTTCCGGCGGGTGGACGTTATGAGGATTTTGCGGTTTATATTAACGATACATTGATTACGCCGGAATCGCTGGAAACGATGAATGAGGATGGACGGCTGTTGCTGGTGGTTTGGGGGCCTTTGACGAATGGCGTTTTGCCGAAGGAAGGAGATAAGGTTACCATTAAGGCCGGGAAAGTACAGAATATAGAGAATCCGTCGGTAGGAATTGCACTGGAAAATGATTTTGTAATAACCTGGGACGGAGCATCCTGGCTGCTTCCTAATCAGCAGGTAAGGTATCAGGAGGTTTCTTTTAGCGGCATCAATGAGAATGGGACCAGATTTGTGGATGGGGATTTTCCGGCTTGGCATATGTACCTTACCCCGGATGACAGACTGCCGGGAGTTCCGGATAGTCTTGGCGCTCCCGGGACATATTTCAGCGGGCTTAAGCTTTCAGTAAACGGCAGAGAGACAGATGTGGTAATTTATCATGCGTCTTTTGAAAATACGGCTTTTATGGTGATTCCGGCGGAATTGCTGCCTGAGAATATTACGACGGATACCAGAGTGATCTTAAAGGCAGGGAAGGCAGGATCCAGTGACGGCAGTGACGGGATCTGGCTGAAGCAGGATCTGGTAATCTATGCCAATCGTTATGGAATGTCTTTGGAGGGATTTTTAAAACCGGCTGAAATTATTCAGGAGAATGCAAGATTGGAATTGGACCGGGGTACGGCCTATGGTGGAAATGAAAATGGAATTTATCTGAATACGAATGATAAATTCCCTGTCGATACTACGTGGGCGACGAATATCCGCGCAGTTACTTATGATGCCAACAGCGGAGTGTTTTTAAATGGTCAGAAGGTAAACGCGGTTTTGAAACGCTACGGAGACGGTAAGCTTTATGTAGGTCTGGCGGATGCCGGTCTGGCGGCTAAGGACAAGGATCAGGTTACGATCAGGGGAATGTTTGCCTTAAACGGGGTGAGCGTGTCTTATGCTGAGGTCAGCTTCTACTATAATGGGAAGACATGGGGAACGACATATACAGAAGCTCCGCCGGAGACATATACGCAATTTAAAGCAGAGTCTGTCAATATGGTGACGGCTTATGACAGTCAGAACAGGCGTTGGAATGTATACCTCAATATTAATAACATACTGCCTGGAGACATAGATAAGATTTCCTTTGAAGGACTTTCGGTAGAAATCGGTGGAAAGTTATATCCTGTGTATACAGCCCATTCCTACCAGCATACGCTTTATTTGTTTATTGATGATTCCATTCTGCCAGCAGATAGTAAAAACGGTACAAAGGTTACGCTGAAAGCAGGGAAAGCATTGGCAGCGGATCGCTCCACAGGCATCCAGCTTTTGGAGGATTTCTCATTTTATACTTTTATGGGTACTATGAGCGAGAGGATACCTACAGATGAAACAACCTGGCAGGAAGCATCTGTGCTTCGCATGAATCAGACAGCATGCTTTAATAAGGAATCAAGGACCTGGCCATTCCATTTAAAATTGAGCCGGGTGCCGGAAGGTATCGAGACCGGAACTTATTACTATCAGTTCCCCATAGAAGTGGATGGGAAAACGCATAGAGTAAATGTTATGCTGGATGGAGAATTTCTATTCTTTAATGTTCCGGAAAGTGTATTGCCTGAAAATGCAGGAACAGCGGTCATCTCCATTGCTGCAGGGGCGGAGGCTCTGGCGAACGCAGGGTATGATGGGATCCGCATCACGGAGGATTGGAAAGCTTATTTGTACAACGGAGAGATATCCGAACGGAAATTTGAGGGTATGGAGACAGTGGAAGCCAATATCGTCGGATTACAGAATGCGTCGGAGGACGTGCAGATGTACCATCTGTATCTGCGGCTGAATAAGGAGATTCCGGGAACGGAATGGTATGAACAGTACCGTGATTTTGTTTACGAGTATAACGGGCAGACGATTATGGCTACAGCGGTCAAGGCTGGAAGCAGTGATGGAAAGACATTATACATTCCTGTGGAATTTTCCAAAATAGGAAGAAAAGCCCAGGAAGGAGATCTCATTACCATCAGACCCAATACAGTGGGTACCTGTGGCGGATACCAGTTTACGATCCTGAATGAATTTACCATGATGTACAGTGACGGATTGTGGACGCGTTATGTGGAGACGGATGTGGAAGCGCCGGAGGATATCGGAAGCCTGTGGTCCATAGCGCGCTTTGATCCTGGGTATATTCCTACAACAACGGATGGTTCGGTGCTGTTCTCCAATGAAGATAAGTATAATGTGATAACCTCTACCGAAGATTTGAAGGATTTTACGATTCGTTTTAAGGTGAAAAAATTCTATGATGATGAGCTAGTTCCGCCTATTGCACTGGTGCTGCGTGGAAAGCCAATCAGTGAGGATGAGGAAATGTCCCGCACGTTGCTTTACGGTTATGGTATTACTTTCTCTGCTCTGGAAGTGCAAAATGACAGCGAGAATCCGGAGGCTGGAAGCACCTGGACACAGTATATTGAGCTATGGAAAAACGGAGAAAATGGATCCCTTTTGGATCAATACCGTATCAGCTATGTTTATGACAAGACGGACCATCCTTTCTTCCAGTATGATGAGGAGTATGAATATGAGATTTCCATTTATAATATTACCGAAACGTGTGTTTGTATTCTGGTGAAGGTAAACGACAAGCTGGTGATGCGCTATTACGATGAGGCAGGCAGCGATGTACTTGACCCGGCGGTAAACGGAGGAAAATTTGCGGTCTATGCAGCGTGTCCCACTTATATCACAGATGATGTGGTGGAACTTGACGCTGTCATTGCAGCCAGGGAAGAATGTGAGATCGGTGACGAGGTACGTATTGCCGCCACTTATCCTTCTGTGCTTGAGGGAGCAGAATTTTCCGTTGATGAAGATGGAGCTACTGTTTCTGACGGTGTGTTTGTGGCGACAAAAGCAGGAACTTATACTGTTTCAGGTGCTTATAATGGAAAGCAACTGACCCCTGTACAGATTACTGTGGCAGAAAAACAGGAAGAAAATATTGTTACGGAGCAGGAAGAGACAGAGGATGGATTTCCTTGGATTTTCGTGGGAGCCGCAGGCGGCGCAGTGGTTATAGCTGCCGTAGTGGTGAGCGTGGTGTTGTCTGTGAAGCATAAAAAGAAAAAGCAGCAGGCGAAGGAAAGCTAAGCGTAGTATAAGTACATAAAGGAAACTGTGGAAAAAGAGGCCGGAGAAAGCAAATAGATTTCCTGCTTTCTCCGGTTTCTTCCGAGTGATAGGGAGGTTTTATGGTATTAAAGGAAAGTCCTGGATATGTGGATGATCGAAGGATTCAAATGACAGCCTATATGGGACCTCGTCGCCGCGGTTGGCGTTTTTGGAATCAACAGTATGGGAAGAATCCAAAGGACCCGGCAGAGGGATATCCAGGTTTCATTACGGATGAAGTGTTTGAGGATTATAAAAATGCGGGGCTGTCTTTTTTGATGCCGGAAGGAGACGCGTTTTTTGAACAGGATATTACAGAGCGCGGAAGCGTATATCAGCCAGATTTTTGCAGTAGTGATCTGTATACTTATATGAAAATGGCGGAAAAGCATAAACTGGATGTTTATCCCGCTGTGGAATGTGTTTTTGGATCCATGACCCATGAGGAAGGTCCTTTCGGTAAGACAGAAAAAGAAATTTTGCGTCATTTTGTGGAGACCGTTCAAACATTCTGTCCGGAGCGGTTTAAAGGGATCATGCTGACGGATGAACCAGGAATCCGTTCGATTGGACGTGTGAAAAAGATTGTCCGTTATCTGCGTTCGGAAGAAATACGCGCTATAAAGCCAGATTTGGAGATTTTTTCCGCTATGCTTCCCAGCTATGCGGCGCTGGAATGTTATCAGGAGGGCTATATTTATCCAGATCATAAAAAGCAGATTCGTTTTGACAGGGAAAGGGCAGAAATCTATGGCGGTTATATGGATGCATGTGCAGATGCTTTGGGGGAATTCAGCTTTGATTATTATGCGCTGCAAAGGGGTGGACGTTTGTCGCCTGGATTTTACCAGAATCTGGAGTTGGCTGCGGAGCGGGGGCGCAAGGGCGGTTATCCCATCTCTGTTACGCTGCAAAGCTTTATGATGTTATGGAGATATAATCCAAAGACTTCAGGAGGAACGGTTATTTATCGGACGCCTACATATGAGGATATTCGCTGGCAAGTTTATTCAGCACTGGCTTTCGGTGTGCGGCGTATTGGATGGTTTACCTTCTGGCAGCATTACAGTGAAGGAGATAATGAGGCTTTTCCTAACGCCATGGTGGTGTATGACCCGGCGGAAGAGCAGGGATACCGGAGGACGGAGATTTACCATGCTGTTGCGGCGGTGAATCGGGAGATACTGGCTTTCGACCATGTGTTTCTTCGATTTCAGTGGCAGGGCTGTCAGGTAGTGCGAAAGAGCAGGGAACAGAATATCAGGTTGGTGAAAGGCGGGTATTCCTTAAGCTGTCTTAAGAAGATAACAGGAAGCCGGGATACTTTGGTGGGGTGTATGAAGAATCCGGAGGATGACCGGGAGGGCTTTTGGATTGTAAATGCTCATAATCCTGCCCGGTATGAGCAGAATGACATTACCGCTGTTTTTGAAGGGGCAACCCATGTATGGTGTTATCGACTGGGGAAGGAACATACGATACCGTTGGAAGCGGTTACGGTAGGAGACATTTCCTGTGGTTGCCTATCTGTCCGGTTGAGCGTTGGCGAGGGCATTTTTGTAATTCCCTTCCGGTCATTTGAGGGGAAATGATAGAAGAATGAAAAAATGGGAAAGGGGTATTGTGGATTTGCTGACAGATGAAAAAGATGAGTGGAAGCCTGTGCCGTTCTGGTCCTGGAATGATGAATTGGATTAAAAACGATTAAAGGAACAGATTCACTGGATGAAGAAACAGGGAATTGGTGGATTTTTTATGCATGCCCGCTCCGGCTTAAAGACGGAATATCTATCTGATGATTGGATGAACTGTATTGCGTCTTGTGCCGATGAAGCGGAAAAGCTTCAGATGAAGGCATGGATCTATGATGAGAATGGATGGCCCAGTGGCTTTGCTGGCGGAAAACTTTTAAAGGAAGAGAAGAACCGGGATTGTTATCTGAGATGGGAAATGGGCTCATACGACGAAAAAGCTGCCGTCAGTTACAAGATGGAAGAAAAACGTCTGCTTCGAGTGTCTGAAGAAGTAGTGTCACACGAGAAAGAAGTAGGAACTTATCTGAATGTGTATATCCATAGGGCGGTATCCACTGCAGATATTTTAAATCCGGAAGTGGTGGATTTGTTTTTGCAATTCACGCATGAAAAATATCGAAAATGGTTTGGAGATAGTTTTTGTAAAAAAATAGAAGGTTTTTTTACGGATGAACCTCAGTATCAACGGTGGGATACGCCGTATACGCCAATGATTGCCGCATATTTTCAGGAGAAGTATAAGGAGGATATTTTGGATTCCCTTGGGCTTTTGTTTGTGGAAAAGGAGGGCTGGCGTAGATTCAGATATCGTTATTGGAAAGGGATGCAACACCTGATGCTTGAAAATTTCGCTGCCAAGGTGCATGGGTGGTGCAAGGAAAATGGCGTTAAACTGACTGGGCATTATGTAGAAGAAACGACCATGGGATTTCAATTGATGTGCTGCGGCGGCGTGATGCCGTTCTATGAGTATGAGGATATACCAGGAATTGACTGGTTAGGGAAGGGGACAGACAATGAACTTTCTTTGCGTCAGGTGGCCAGTGCCGCAGCGCAGCTTGGAAAAAAGCAGGTGCTTTCCGAGACATTTGGATGTTGTGGCTGGGATGTGACACCTGCTGAACTTCAGCGAATTGCAGGATATCAATATGTAAACGGCGTGAATTTGATATGTCATCATCTTGTACCTTACTCAGAGAGGGGGAGACGAAAATATGATTATCCTGCGCATTATGCCCCTTTGAATCCGTGGATTTCAGAAGGCTTTCCGATATTTAACGAATATTTTCGGAAACTTGGGTGTCTTTTAGAGCAAGGCAGAACGGAAATAAAAGTGGCTATGCTGCATCCTATGCGAAGCGCTTATTTTGATTATAAGCGAGAGATGGAGCAGGATGGATTCGGAGTAGCGGAATTGGATCGGCAGTTAAAGAAAGGGCTGCGGACTCTTTCCGTACGGGGAATTGATTTCCATTTGTTGGATGAAACATTGCTGGAAAAATACGGATTTGTTGAAGGGGCTAGAATCGGATGTAAAGCGTGCGCTTATGATTATCTTGTGCTTCCCCATCTTCTTACAATGGATGCTACAACGGAAGCCTTGCTGAGAAAGTATGTGGTACAGGGTGGAAAGGTACTTTTGCTGGGCGAAAAGCCGATTTATCTGGAAGCGGAGCCCTACGATTATGCGTATCTGAACAGCAATTTCAGTCTGGAAGATCTTATGAAAATACAGCCATATCAGATTGCGGATACGGATACAGAGTTGTATATTGCTTATAGAACTTTAGGAACTAAAAAGTTTCTTTACGTGGTCAACGCGTCTGAGACGGAGAGCTATACACAAACGTTTGAGTGTGGGAAAGAGGTACGGTCTTTTGTACGTGTAGATTTGTCAGATGAATCCAAAAGAAAAATTCCTCTTACCATAACTCTGGAACCTGGGGAGAATGCGTTGCTGTTTTTCTGTGAGGAGGAGCCGGAAAAAGAAGAGGAACTGGAGTTGTACGAATTTCGGTTTACGAGTGCTAGGGCAGAATTTCGGGAGAATTATCTTCCGATAGATGAGGTCTTTTATTCCACAAATGGGAAAGAATATGTTGGCCCTTGGCCTATTCCAGGAGTATTTCAGAAATTGTTGCAGGAACGGTACGAGGGAGTCTTGTATATAAAATATTGCTTTGAAATAGAAGAAGTGCCGGAACAACTGAAACTACGTTTGGAGAATAATCATCTGTTGGAGGTTTCTGTCAATGGGGTGCTAATAACGGAATATGAAGAAGCAGAGATGTGGTATATGCGTGAATATAAGATTTCACATTTAGTGTCAAAAGGCCAGAATGTATGTGTTGTAAAAATGATGTGGCATCAGCAGGAACAGGTGTATTTTACTTTGTTTGGAGAGAATGTAACGGAGTCTTTGAAAAATTGTGTAGAGTTTGATTCTGAGCTTCAACCTATAGAGCTTATAGGAAAATTTGGTGTGTATCCAAAGGCGGGATACCGAAGCGACGGAGACGAGAGATACGTGATGGGAGATGAGTTTTATATAGGAAAAGAGAGGGAGACAGTAGCTGACATTACAGTGAATGGGTTCCCATTCTTTTCCGGAGAAATTACTTTGTCTCAAACGGTTCTTTTGCAAAATAAGAATGTGAGACTTAAGATCCCAGGAAATTATCAGATGGGATTTGTGACTGTCAATGGTCGATTTGCCGGACGGCTGTTTTTTTCAAAGGAACTGGATATTTCCAGATTTGCAGTCAAGGGTGAAAATAAGATTTCTGTACGTTTTCTTATCAGTAATCGAAATCGGTTGGGACCTCATCATTACACAAAAGGGAGGACAGGCAATGTATCTCCGTATAGTTTTGAGTTGATGGGAGCCTGGAAGGAGGGAAAGAACAGCGAATATCATTCATATTATGATTTACAGCGATTTTATTCTAAAAATGAATGAGTGGTAATACGGTCTTATAGGGAGCTGAAGTGCCAAAATGGTACACAGCTCCCTTCTTAATACTTCAAATTTTATGCAAATAAAAAATTTCGGTATAAAATTCCACCTTTTCACAAAAGCTACCATCAGAGAAAAATTCCCGCAAATTAGTTTCAAGTAAGAAGCAATGTCAGGAACCACAGGAAGGAACAGAGAAAATGGAAGAATTTTTTACAAAGACCAGGATTTGCTTCGGTAAAAATGCCCTGGAATTTTTGAAAAAGTACAACGCCGCCCGGATTCTGATCGTCACGGACCCTTTTTTGGTGGAATCCGGTATGATCGAGCAAGTCACAAAGCACCTGGCGGGCAGAGAATACCATATTTTCAGCAACGTGGTGCCTGACCCGCCTCTGGAATTGGTGGTGGAGGGAATTAAGGAGGTGGAGGCCTTTGGACCCGATGTCATTTTGGCTGTAGGCGGAGGTTCCGCCATTGATGAGGCCAAGGCCATCATGCATTTTTCCAGGCGAATCACTAAGATAAAGACTTTGCGATTTATTGCTGTCCCCACCACCAGCGGGACCGGCTCTGAGGTCACCTCCTTCGCGGTGCTCACCGATAAGGCGAAGGGGGTCAAATATCCCCTGGTAGACGAGGCGCTGAAACCGGATGTGGCCATTTTGGACCCGATTCTTGTAAAGAGTGTGCCGCCCTCCGTGACTGCGGACACCGGTATGGATGTTTTGACCCATGCGTTGGAGGCCTATGTGTCTCTTGCGGCGGACGATTTTACCGATGCTTTGGCAGAGAAAGCGGCGCTTACGGTTTTTCGGTATCTGGAGCGGTCCTTTTTGGATAAGGAGGATGAGGAGGCCAGGGCTGGCATGCACTATGCCTCCTGCATGGCGGGGCTGGCGTTTGACAAAGCGTCTCTCGGATTAAATCACGCCATAGCGCACAATATAGGCGGTAAGTTCCGGGTACCCCATGGCCGGGCCAACGCCATTCTTCTTCCCCATGTGCTTCAATTTAACGGGGCCTTTACGGATTACCAGCAGAAGGAAATTTCCGTGGCTGCGAGAAAGTATGCCCGCCTGGCAGCTCTGGCAGGGGTGGGAGGCATGAATGTCCGCTCCTCGGTGACGCGTTTGATCCAACTGGTGGAAAAGCTGCAGAAGCAATTGCGTCTTCCTGTCAGCTTCCGGGAGTGCGGCATTGACACAGGGGCGTATCAAAAGCAGGTGGAGGCCATTATCACCGGAGCCCAGGGGGACACCTGTATCGCCACCAATCCCCGCAGCGCCTCTCGGCAGGAGATAAAGGAAATTCTAAAGAGGGCCTGGTGATATGGTTCCGAGATAAAACGAAGAGAAGTAGCAGGCAGAGAGAAAAGCGGAGGCGACGGGATGAGAGAAGAGTTGTTAAGCGTGGGCATAGATTTGGGGACCAGCACCACTCAGTTGATTTTTTCCAGACTGTTGATTGAAAATATGGCAGGCAGCTTTTCCGTTCCCCGGATGGAGATCACCAAAAAGGAAATTCAGTATAAAAGCCAGATTTATTTTACGCCCCTGATAAATCAGAACACCATCGATTTTCCGAAAATCCGGGAGATCGTGGAGCGGGAATACGGGAAAGCCGGCATACGAAAAGAGGAGATTGACACCGGGGCCGTCATTATCACCGGGGAGACCGCCCGGAAGGAAAACGCGAAAGAGGTGGTCAATGCCTTAAGCGGTTTTGCCGGAGAGTTTGTGGTGGCCACGGCGGGCCCCGATCTAGAGAGTGTGATTTCCGGAAAGGGCGCCGGGACGGACGTTTATTCCGGAGAACACCGTCTTACGGCAGTCAATATTGATATCGGCGGAGGAACCAGCAACCTGGCGGTATTTCGGCAGGGAGACACGGCGGATACCGGGTGTCTGGATGTGGGCGGAAGGCTGATAAAGGTGGACCGGGATACCGGGACAATTTCCTATATCGCCCCAAAGCTTCTGTGGATTATTGAAAGGGAGGGCTTTCCCATCAGGCCGGGAGCGCCTCTTTCCATAGAAGCGGTAAAGCCCCTGCTGCGGATTCTGGTGGAGACCCTGGAGCAGAGTGTGGGCTTAAGGCGGGACTGTAAATATTATGAAATGCTGATTACCAATCACGGACTGTCCCCCAAGACGCTGGTAATCCAGGCAAACGGGCCTTCCGGGGATGAGGAAGGGGCGGTCGGAGAAAAAGAGCGGTGGGAGAAAATTTCCTGCGTCAGCTTCTCCGGCGGGGTTGCGGCGGTGCTTTACCACCTGGAGGATTACCCGGACCCTTTACAGTTTGGCGATATAGGTATCCTGCTGGCCCGGGAAATCCGTTCCTCCCGGCTGTACTCTGAACTTCGGGTCATTGAGAGCGTGGAAACGATACGGGCTACGGTGGTAGGGGCGGGGAGCCACACCACGGAAATCAGCGGAAGTACCATCACTTATGCAAATGCAGAATTTCCCATCAAGAATCTACCGGTGTTGAAGCTGACAAGGGAGGAAGAACAGGCGGGAAGTCTGGCGGCTGCCCTTGGCCGCAAAATGAGCTGGTTTTGGACGGAGGGACAGCCGGTGCAGCTGGCCGTGGCCCTGGAGGGAGAGGTAAATCCCTCTTTTTCCAGAATTCAGGAGTATGCCAGGGAGCTTCTCTCTGGTCTCGCGCCAAACTTAAGGGCCGGACTGCCTACGCTGGTGGTGGTGGTCAATGACATGGCAAAGGCCCTGGGACAGACCATCTTAAGCATGGCCGGAACGGAAAGCGTTATCGTCTGTCTGGACGGCATACGCCTCTCTGAGGGGGATTACATCGATATCGGACGGCCCGCCGCCGGAGGCAGCGTGTTGCCGGTGGTGGTGAAAACACTGGTATTTCAGAAATAACTATAGTTGGAGGAACTTATGATCTTAAAAACAAAATTATTCGGTCATGTTTACGCTTTTCAGAGCCTGAAGGAAGTGCTGGCCAAGGCCAATGAGGAAAAATCCGGGGACAGGCTGGCAGGGCTTGTGGCGGAGACGGCGGAGGAACGGGTAGCCGCAAAAATCGTGCTGTCCCAGATTACTTTAGAAGAACTTCGGAATCACCCGGTAGTGCCCTATGAGACCGACGAGGTGACCCGGATCATCCAGGATGATGTAAACGAGTCCATTTATAAGGAGATCAAGGGGCTGACTGTGTCGGAATTCCGGGAATGGATCTTAGCGGAAACCACCACCGGGGAGATGATACGCCGGATTTCCCGGGGACTGACCTCGGAAATGGTGGCGGCGGCAGCCAAGCTGATGTCGAATATGGACCTGGTATACGGGGCGAAGAAAATTCGTGTTACAGCCCACTGCAACACCACCATCGGGGAGGCGGGCACCTTGTCATCAAGGCTCCAGCCCAACCATCCCACGGACGACCCCGAAGGAATCATGGCCTCTCTCTTAGAGGGCCTTACCTACGGGGCGGGGGATGCCCTTCTGGGCTTAAATCCGGTGGACGACTCGGTAGAGAGCGTTACCCGCGTATTGAAACGGTTTGAAGAGGTGAAGCAAAAATTTCAGATTCCCACCCAGACCTGCGTGCTGGCCCATGTGACGACCCAGATGGAGGCCATTCAAAAAGGCGCTCCGGCGGATATCATTTTCCAGTCCATTGCGGGAAGCGAGCTGGGTAATACGGCCTTTGGGTTTACGGCGGCTACCATAGAGGAGGCCAGGCAGATTGCTCTCACAAAAGGAACGGCGGAGGGACCAAACGTGATGTATTTTGAGACAGGCCAGGGCTCGGAGCTGTCCTCGGAGGCCCATCACGGCTCGGATCAGGTGACCATGGAGGCCCGCTGCTATGGCTTTGCCAGACATTTCTCACCGTTTTTAGTAAATACGGTGGTGGGCTTTATCGGGCCGGAATACCTCTACGACGGGCGGCAGGTGAGCCGGGCCGGGCTGGAGGACCATTTCATGGGGAAGCTTACGGGGATTCCCATGGGCTGCGACGCCTGCTACACCAACCACATGAAAGCGGACCAGAATTCCATTGAGGATCTGTCCGTGCTCTTAACGGCGGCGGGCTGCAACTACTTTATGGGAATTCCCCACGGGGACGATGTGATGCTCAACTACCAGACCACCGGCTTTCAGGAGACGGCAGCTTTGCGGGAAATTTTCGGGCTGACAGCCATCCGTCCCTTCCATGAATGGCTGATGAAAATGGAATATGTGGATGAGCGGGGGAGGCTGACGAAGAAAGCCGGCGACGCCTCCACGTTATTTTAAAGGAGGAACGAACGATGAGAGATGATGAGATCAGAGCTATGGTGGAAACCATATTAGGACAAATGCTGACAGGACAGGAGCATCATGCGGAGCCCAAAGGCGTTGTATCGGTGCGGGAGAACCAGTGGGAGTCTCGGGATTCCGGCCCGGCGCAGCGGGAACGAAAATGGGAACAGCCCGCGGAACCCCATTGGGGAGAGGCCGCCCGGACCGCAACGGCAGGATTTGCCGGGGCAAACGGGCAGGAAGTGCAGAATTCCGGTCCGTGTCTCCCCGACATCACCGAGATAGACCTGCGAAAGCAGTTTCTTGTAAAAAATGCCCGTGACAAGGAGGGCTACCTTGCCATGAAGGCAAAGACCCCGGCCCGGCTTGGAATCGGAAGGGCCGGAGCCAGATACCGGACGGAGACCATGCTCCGGGTGCGCGCGGACCATGCGGCGGCCCAGGATTCCGTATTCAGCGATGTGTCGGAGGAATTTGTAAGAAACAACAAGTTTGTTTTTGTGAAAACCCTCTGCAAGGATAAGGACGAGTACCTGACCCGGCCCGATCTGGGGCGGCGGTTTCCAAAGGAAGAACTGGAGATTATCAAAAAGACCTGCGGCGACCACCCGAAGGTTCTGGTGATCGTGGGGGACGGTTTATCCTCCGCGGCCATCGAGGCCAATGCCAGTCAGATGATACCGGCCATCCGGCAGGGTCTTTCCATCAAAAACATCACGCTGCCGGAAATATTGTTTATTAAATATGCCCGGGTAGGGGCCATGGACGATATAGGAGAGGCCACCGGCGCAGAGGTCATCTGCATGTTGGTGGGGGAGAGGCCGGGGCTGGTGACGGCAGAATCCATGTCGGCTTACATCGCCTATCAGCCCAGGCATGGTCTTGCGGAATCCAAGCGCACGGTCATCAGCAACATTCACAAGGGCGGCACCAATGCCGTGGAGGCCGGAGCCCACGCGGCGGAACTGATCTTGAAAATGCTGGAAAAGAAAGCCTCCGGCATTGATTTGAAGTAAGGAGGCAGGAGAGATGAAGAACGACCAATTACGG
>CALWLN010000146.1 GCA_944381535.1 uncultured Lachnospiraceae bacterium | reverse complement strand
CCTGGCCGAAGCCGTCAGTCTGGGGGAACGTGTCATTGTCCTCACCAAGCGGCCCGGCACCATACAAAAAATCATTCCCATCGTATTTCCGGCGAACCTCTCCCCCCTGGACCGGAGAAACGCCCCGGAATTCAAAGACTATTTCAATGAGATTTGGAAGGAGATGAACGACCAATGAGCGAACTGTCCATTGCCCAGAAAAAATATCTGACCGCGCAAAAGAAACATAAGGTTACCGTGCGCTTTGGGCGCATCCTGATTTTTGTCACCTTTCTTCTGGTGTGGGAGGGCGCTGCGTTCCTTGGCCTTATCGACTCCTTTATTTTCAGCAGCCCCTCCCAGGTGGTCCGGTGTTTTGCGGAAATGCTCCTTGATAAATCGCTTCTTGTCCACATCGGCATTACTCTGTTTGAGACGGTGGCAAGCTTTCTTCTGGTGATTTTCTGCGCGCTGGCCTTCACTATTTTGCTGTGGTTTCACCAAAAACTCTCCGAGACCCTGGAGCCCTATCTTGTCATCCTAAACAGCTTGCCGAAATCAGCCCTTGCCCCCCTTCTGATCGTCTGGCTGGGCGCCAGTTACCAGACCATCATAGTCACCGGCATGTCCGTGGCCATCTTCGGCTCTATTCTAAGCCTCTACACCTGCTTTGCCTCGGTGGATCCGGAAAAAATCAAGCTGATTTATACACTGGGCGGAAGGAAAAGCCATGTGATGACCAAGGTGATTCTTCCCTCCAATATTCCCTCTCTTTTTTCCATCATGAAGGTAAATATCGGCTTATGCCTAGTGGGAGTGGTGATTGGAGAATTTATCGCCGCCAGAAGGGGACTTGGGTATCTGATCATCTACGGAAGCCAGGTGTTTAAGCTGGACTGGGTGATCATGAGTATTGTGCTTTTATGTATCATGGCCATGGGACTGTATGGGCTTTTAGGGCTGGCGGAACGGCGATATCTAAAAAGGCTGTAGCCGGGGAATCATCGCCAGAGCACACTCTTTTCCACTAGCAGCGTTCCTTTTTACAGTTCCGGGAACGCTGCAGCGTTGTATGAATTGCCTGTTGCGGACAGACCTTTATGCACTTGCCGCAGCGAATACACTCCGCGCTGTTGGGCGTTTCAAACACCTTCACATCCATCTCGCATTTTTGCTGACAAAGGCCGCATTTGGTACACTTTTCCTCATCCACCTCATACCGGTACAGGGAAAACCGATTGAAAATCCCGTAAATTGCCCCCAGCGGACAGAGATACTTACAGAAGGGCCGGTAAATCATCACCGACAGCAGAACCACCAGGATAAGCAGAAATATTTTCCAGCCAAACAAAAAACCGACAGCCGCCTGCAAAGCCGGATTCATGGACACCAGGGGGATTCCCGCCAGCAACGTTCCCGCCGGACAGATAAGCTTACAGAACCAGGGAGTCCCCTCTCCGGCCACATTGACAAGAAACAACGGCAGCGCAACCACAAACACTGCCAGAATCACATATTTTAAATACCGAAGCTGCTTATCAAAGGGCACCTTCCTGATCTTCTTCACAAAAGGAATTTTATGTAACAGATCCTGCGCCAGCCCAAAGGGGCAGAGCCAGCCGCAGACAACCCGCCCCATCAGGGATCCCACAATCATCAAAAAACCGATAACATAGAAGGAAAACCGATAATTCCGGCTTCCCAGAACAGCCTGCAGGGATCCGATGGGACAGGAGGCCACTGCCCCGGGACAGGAATAGCAATTAAGCCCCGGCACACAGATTTGCTTGCTCTCTCCCTGGTAAATCCGTCCCCTGGCGAAACCGAGCAAATATCCGTTGGTCAGCGCCGTGAACAGCACCTGTACCAACAGCCGGCTGTGCCTTCCCAGCCTTCTTATCCTTTTCATGTTCGTCACCTACCCGATTCCAATGCATTCCAGACATATCATACTGGACTTTTGCTCCACCGTCAGATGTTCTCCCCGGTGAATTCCATAAAGGAGAAACAGACAGCCCGCAAGAAGCACCAGACAGCCGACACCTGTTTTTACTCTTTCCCGCTTCATTTGGTTGCCTCCGCCAAATATTGTTCGATAATCTCTTTCCAGCCGTCGTAATCATAAGCCCGCATCACATAACCGAGAACCTTCCCCTCAGAGTCCACAAAGTAGGTGGTGGGATAAGCAATCAATGTCTGCAGTTCTGTGGAACCCGCCATGGCCTCGGAAGCCGTCAACTGCTGATAAGTTGCCCCTGTCTCGGACAAAATCTCCTCTGCCGCTTCACGGTCGGACTCGCTGACGCCCCATGGCTGCTCTTTGGACGGATTATACAAAAGCCCCTTGACCGCCACGCCTTTTCCCTCATAATCCTTGCTTAATTGGTCAAGAACCGGAATCTCATTGACGCAGGGACCGCACCAGGTGGCCCAGATATTTACAAGGGTCAGATCATTCTCGGCAAATATGGACGCGTCCACCGCATTTCCTTCAAGGTCCACGGTATCCATGGAAGAGAACATGCTCTCTTCCGTCTCTGCCTGAACCTCCTGGTCCTCTCCTTCCTGGTTTTCGCCGCTTTCATTCTCCTGGGCTTCCTTCTCGTTCTCTTCCGTACCGCTCTCAGTGTCACCGCAGCCTGCCAGCAACATGGAAGCCGCCAGTACCGCTGTCAGAAGTGAAATGCTCCATTTTCTTTTATTCCGCATAAAATTACCCTCGTCTTTCTTTTTATTTTGCTTCAACATAAATTTTTCTCCGCCAAAGTCAGTGACAGTCCGATATCTCCATCCTCCGTTACGGTATGAAGTAGTTCTATTATAATGGAAGGTCCTGTACTATGCAAGCACCAAATTACGGACGCTTATGTATGGAGCTGTGAATATAACCAGCCCCAGGAAACTGCCTGTACTTTTCCTGCATGGGTCACACCCCTGCCCAGTCCGCCGGGTAGGTCACATAGAGAAACCGGGCCTTCCCCGGCACGGAAAACTGAATAGATGAACCTTTTGGAATGAGGATCACCTCTCCCGGCCCGGCAGTCACAGACTTGCCATTTTTTATAATGGTAAGGGTTCCCTCAATAACATAATCAATCTCATCATAGTTCAATGTCCAGTCAAAGGTGGTCTCCTCCATCTCCATAATGCCGCAGCCCAGTCTGGGGCTTTCCTCCAGCGAAAATAAATCGTGGGTAAAAACACGGTGGCTGTCATTTCCGGTGTCCAGCCGGTCCGCCGGACCGGTGCGCACCGAAGGGACCGCCGCCTTGCGCACTCCGTCTGCCTCCTGCGTTCCCAGCTTTTCCTGTAAAATCTCAATGATCATCTGTTCCACGTTCTGTCTTGTAAGTTCCATTTCATTCCTTTCCGTAGGATTTCGTAATCCACAAAGCCGCCAGCACCGCCGTGATTCCACCCACCAGTTTTCCCACGATCATCGGAAAAATCAGCTCCGAATTAAATCCCGCGGTAAAGCCCAGATGGTCCCCGAACACAAAGGCCGCCGACACGGCAAAAGCCACGTTCAACACCTTTCCCCGGCCGTCCATATCCTTCATCATGCCAAACATGGGAATGCTGTTGGCAAGACTTGCCACCATGCCCGCCGCCGCCACCTCATTCATGCCGAGGACCTTTCCAAGCCCCATCAGCGGCTTCTTGAAAAGCTTCGTGATCACATATACCAGCGGAAAGGCCCCAGCCAGCACAATGGAAATATCCGCCACTACCTCAAAGCCCTCGCTGATGGGATTCATGCCTGGAATCAGCACGAATCCGGTCAGAGACTCGACAATGCCTGCGGCAAGCCCCAGAGTGATCACCGCCACCACGAATTTTCCAAACCAGGTGAACCCTTTCACCATGGCCTTTTCAAACTTCCAGAGCCCCAGGGCGATCAAAAGAGCAAAAATGATAATCGGAATCAGATTTTTCAGTACCATGATCACCGGATATCCCGCCGCCAGACCTCCCACAAAGGAGCCGATGGGAATGGTGATGACCCCTGCCAGCACGCCGGTGGCCAGAAATTTCCGGTCCTCTTCGCGAATGATGCCAAGGGCCACGGGAATGGTGAATACGATGGTGGGTCCCAGCATGGAGCCCACGATCAGCCCGCCAAAATTTCCGGCGTCCTCACTTAAAGCCAGCGCCTTGGCCAGGGGCGCGCCGCCCATGTCGTTTGCCAGAATGGATCCGGCAAACATGGCCGGGTCCGCGCCTAAGAAACCAAAGACCGGGACGATCACAGGCTTTAAAATATCCGCGATCACCGGAGCCAGGGCGATGATTCCCACCATGGAAAGAGCCAGGGCGCCGATGGCCATGATTCCCTCTTCAAATTTTTCTCCCAGGCCGAACCGGTTTCCGATGATACGGTCCAGGGCTCCCAGGGCCATAAAGACTACCATAATATAAATAATAATTTCATTTATGCTCAATCCGAACACCTCCATCTTTCATGATCAGGAATATCCAGCGAATCGATGATTCCCACCACCGCCGCATCAATGGGCACCGCTCCCTGGCCTATGATCAAACGGGCCGGATTGCCCAGGCATATCAACACCTGGTCTCCTATCCCTGCGCCGATCACATCCGCCGCCACCAGCAAGGTTTCCCCTTTCTGCCGGTTCCCCTGTAAAATCTCCACTACCAGAAGCTTCTGGCCCTCAATTCCGTCCGCCTTCTTGGTAGCCCAGACGCTTCCGATCACGATTCCGATTTCCATATCATACCTCTTACTCTCTTATGACAGACAGGCTGTGGTTTTTGATAAAATCCATGGCCAGCGGCGTGATGATGGTATCCCTGCCCAGCCTTATAAATGCTGTGCCCATATTTCTTGCTCCGGACAGATCGGCCTCCCGCAGCAGTCGAAGACAGGAAAAATCCAGATACCGTCCCGCTTTTTCCGGCAGGACCCCCTCTTTATTTTCTGCCCTGGCCGCAAAGACTCCCGGCACGGTTCTCCCTTTCCCGTTGGAAAAAATCCCCGGCGCCGCCCGCGTATTATTTTCCATATCCGACACATGGCTGATCATCTCGACACCCAGATTGCGCAGCGTATCCTCCTGATTCAGATACATGGAATAAAGATTCTTGGCAGCGCTCTCCCGGTAGTTCCGAAAAGACACTCCCCGCTGCAGCAGAAAAATTTTCCTGCCCTCAAGCAATCCCCGAAGCAGACACGAGGCCTCCTCATTTCCGGAAATGCCGTGGGCCGCATAGGCCATGGTTTCCGTGGAAAGCTGTGTTATCAATAAAATGTCCCAGCCACAGGCCTTTAAATCATGTTCAATGGCATAGGAATTTTTCAGAACTTCCGCTTCCTCCGGGGTGGTTTCCCCCATGAGAAGCAGACGCTTTCCCGACCTGTTTTCCAAGCCGCCTTCCACACCATTTTGCCGGGCATTCCCACAGTACCGCTCCTTTTGCCCGCCCTCAAGCCGCAGACGAAGCTCCGCCAGCACCGCTTCGGTCAGCCGTTCCAATTCTCCTTTGGAAATTCCGCTAAATCCCATATCACTGCCTCACCTCACAATCCTGCAGGAGATTCCTTTTTCAAAGCCGCAGGCATTGGCCTCGTCGTAGTCGATGTGGACATAGGTGGCATACTTCTCGCTGACCCGGACCACCGTGTCCTTGAAAATCACCGGACGGCTACCCAGAACCTCAATGTTCACAATCTCATTGTCCTTCACCTGCAGCCTCCCTGCGTCCGCCTCCGCCACGTGCATATGGCGTTTGGCCACAATCACGCCCCGGTCGATGGAAACCTGCTTTTCTCCGAAGGACAACACCGCTCCCGGGCTGTTTAAGATATCGCCGCTTTGACGCACCGGCGGCTTTATCCCCAGAGTTAATCCGTCCGTAAAAGACACCTCCACCTGGGTCTTGGACCGCTCCGGCCCCAGCACCACCACATTTTTCAAGGTTCCCTTGGGACCGCTCACAGAGATCCGCTCCTGGCAGACAAACTGTCCCGGCTGGGATAACTCCCGGACCCGGGTAAGCTGATAGCCCCTGCCAAACAACCGCTCCACATCCCCGGGGCTTAAATGCACATGCCGCCCGGAGGCCTCCACCTCCACCAGATTCCTGTCCTCATAGGCTCCTGTCAGATACCGGAACATCATGATCCAGTACAGGGAGGATAAACGGTTGAACATCATAAGGATATCTTCCCGGCTCACCTGCCCCTGCTCTCCTTTAAAAGCCCGGTAGGCCGCAAGCTCCGTCTCCCGGGCCCGAGTCCGAAGACGGTTTAAATGGGCTACCATCTCCCCGTGCTCCGCCGTAGGAAGGAAATGCCTCATCCCATAATACTGACTTGGATGGTGGGAGTGCTCCCGCAGTTCCTGGGGGCTTAATCCCAATAGCTTCCACTCTCCCACCGGCTCACCGGAAACCTCACAGCGCAGAAGCCAGCGAATGGCCCGGATGGTCTCCTCCAAATCCTGATACAGCCTTGTAAAATGCAGCTCCCGGGCCCGGGTCTGAACCAGTATAATTTCCGACTCTAAGGCGTCAATGCTGCCTCGGAGGACAATCCTTGGGTGGTCCTTGAAAACAAGCGTGTCCCCACGTAAGTGGGTCATATATTCCGGTTTTATCTTCTGCCGGCTGGCAATGGCGGCACTCACAGCCTCCACGATCATCTGCCGCACTTTCCCTGCGGCCTGCTCCTCCATAGCCCTTAAGCCTCATCGGTGGGCCCCATGATCCTGGCCATGGAATGAGGCAGAATGACGTCCACCTCCGTGTGGGGTCTTGGAATCACGTGGACGGAAACCAGTTCTCCCACCCGCTCTGCCGCCGCCGCGCCTGCGTCCGTAGCCGCCTTCACCGCGCCCACATCGCCCCGGACCATCACGGTCACCAGTCCTGCCCCGATGGTCTCTTTTCCAACCAGGGACACATTTGCCGCCTTTACCATGGCGTCCGCCGCCTCAATGGCGCCCACCAGTCCCTTTGTTTCAATCATGCCTAACGCGTTTGTATTTGCCATGCTTTCATACCTCCATATTGAGTGTTTTCCTTCTTAGTATTCGTCCAAATACCGAAATCAATTCCGAAAAAT
>CALWLN010000145.1 GCA_944381535.1 uncultured Lachnospiraceae bacterium | reverse complement strand
GATATAAAGAGATCTTAAGCATCACGGTTGGAGCAAACGAAACCTCAAAGTTCTGGCTTGGGATGCTCAATGACCTGAAAAACCGCGGGGTACAGGATGTCCTGTTTTTCTGTGTGGACGGACTGCCGGGCTTCCGTGAAGCTATCCAGGCAGTATTCCCACAAGCACAGATCCAACGCTGCGTCATTCATATGCTGCGGAATTCCTTCAAATATGTGAACTATAATGATCTGAAAAAATTTGCTTCCGACTTTAAAGCGGTATACAATGCTCCTACGGAAGAAGCAGCAAAATCGGAGTTGACAGCACTAAAAGAGAAATGGGGTAAAAAATATCCTTATGCCATAAGCAACTGGGAAAACAACTGGGAAGATCTGAATCCGTTTTTCCAGTTTTCCGGAGATATCCGCAGGATCATGTATACGACCAACATAATAGAGGGGGTCAACCGCCAGTACCGGAAAGTGACCAAGACCAAAAGCGCCTTTCCCAGTGATTCCTCACTGGCAAAAATGCTCTATCTCGCGAGCCAGAATATCATGAAGAAATGGACCCAGCGGTACCGGAACTGGGATCAGGTGATCGGTCAGCTGATACTGTTGCATGAAGAACGACTGACCCGATATTTGTAAAAAAGAAAAAGTCGGAACGACCCCAATTTCCAGAAAGGGAAAAGTCGTTCCGACCTTATTCCGTCGGCATTTAAAGTATTGCCAGAAAAACAGGTCTTATTCCAGAGGCCGGGTATGGGCAGCGCCCATAAATTTCTGACATACTAAAAATGTCTGATTGATGTGCAAAAAAATGTATAAACCATTCCTTACTGGCAATACTAAGAGTAAGGAAGAAATGTGACAGCAAATTTATTGAATAAATTACATTTCTCTACATATCTGATTCCAATCAGAAAGGAATTTTTAACTTAGAGACACATAAATATTTACGCCCTCCGGTTGGCTTTTCTGAAATTACGATTTTTTGCTTCGTGTATTACCTCTCACTCCACCACAATCTCCCTCTCCCCGGTAATCACAGACGCAGCCACCTTCACTACCTCTTCAAGTCCCATCTGCTCTGTCACAAGCTGGCACTGAATGCCGTCCAGGGAAAATTCCGCCACATACATATCGTAGTAACCGGACGGTTCATGGGTCTCGGGGTCGTAGGGCCCGCAGGGCATGGAGCGGTAGCCGATGGTGACCGGCACGCCTCCGATATCGGAAGACTTCACTTCGCTTTCCGGCAAAAGGTAGAGGCAGTCTGAAAGGAGCCCGATTTTCGAGGCGGTCAATGTAAAGCCCCTGGCAGCGGCCACATCCTCCGTCAGCCTGGGGCTGCCATCCTCATAATAATCGTGATAAAAGGAAAGATACAGCGTATCCTCCGCCACGGTCCCGTCCTCGGCAACTGTGGCCGCAAGGGTTCCGTTGCCGGGAGCAGCCGCTAAACCGGCGGGAATATAGGCCGGGTTCAGATCCCTTCCGTAATAAGCAAGAACTTCCTCCCGGCTCCAGGAAACGGTATCATACAATTCCGGATCCATGTATACACGGCTTGCCTCCGAGGAGACTTGGCTCAGCTCATTGACATAGATAGAATCCATGCTAAGTGTAAGTACAGAGATTTCATCAGGCATATCGGTGTGGGAGCTGCCTGTCGCCCCGGCGGAGGAGCTTTCTTCCTCATCTTTATCGACCCCGGCGATGAAGTCGGTTCTGTCCGAGGGTGGCATTGCGTCGCCGTTTTTGAAGAGAGTTGACAGCACCCCAAAGGCCGCAAGAAGCACCAGCCCCAGGCATGCGGCAGCAGCCGCCCATTTCATCCACGAAGCCGTCACTACAAGCTTCGATGGGGTCTTTTCCCATTCCGCCTCGTCCACAAGAGTGCCGTCTACATGGCTGAATCCCTCTAAAAGTTCTTTTCCGGTCATAGTGTGATCTCCTCCTTTTCCAGATAACGTTTCAATTTGTTTCGAGTGCGGTGCAGCGAGGTTTTGACCTTGCTCTCGCCGATATGGTACCGCTTTGCGATTTCCCGGATAGAATCCCCGAACCAGTACCGGCGCATAAAAATCAGCCGGGGTTCCCGGGGCAGGCTATTTAAAAATTCCGTCAACAGCCGGCCGATTTCCCGGATTTCGACGGCCTGTTCCATATGGGAAGCCGGAATGCAAAGCTCAAGCTCCTGGGTCAGTTCCACCAACGGGACATTCCGCTTCCCGGCCTGCTTCCAATCCAGCCGGTCAAATGCCAGAAAACGGCATATTTTCGCCAGATAGGCGAATAAAAATTGCGGGATCTGAGGCGGGATGGTATCCCATGCCCGAAGATACGTGTCGTTTACGGTCTCCTCCGCGTCCTCCTGATTTTTCAGAATGCCAAAGGCAAGCCGCATAAGCTTCGCTCCATGGCTTTTTCCCGTCTCCTCGATAGCCTGCTGGTCCCGGTCCAAATATAGCTTGACAATGGCCTTATCCTCCATGGGCGATACCTCCCTCCTTACACATTCGCTGCGGTTCACGGCCTGTCCGGCATCACCCTTCGCAAAATCTGCGTATGAACCGTAGTGCTCATTCACCCTTATAGAAGGAAAAACAAGGCAGATGGTTACACTGAAAAACGAAAAAAGTAACGATAACAAAAAAACGAAACTCATATTTTCATTTTGCATGATTACGAAAATTTTATTACATTTTTACATAAGCGCGATAGCGGCTTTACATAGCCGGCATTACAATGGAATTATAGTAAACGACAAATAAATTTGCCGTTTATTATAGCCCTCTGGGGGATGCGCACGATTTTTGCAAGGAAATTTCTGCGTTTACACGCAGCAAAAATCGGCGCAGGAAACGTCATAAAGAAAACATTTATGACGTTTCCTATATCAAGGCGGGGAGTACGTCAGCCCGGGAGAGCTTCCGGCATAGGAGTATCCTTGACAGGGCTGAAAATTCCGAGCGATTCATATAGTAGGAGGATGAAAAAATGGAACTTGCAAAAAAACAGACTGCAACACAGTCGCAGAAGCTGATGATTTTCGTATTGACAATGGCGCTATACGGGCTGGCCACCCTGTTCACGGAGCTGATTCCCAAATTCCAGGTGGGATTTGTGGAATTTTCGGTAGAGTATTTTCTTTTTATCCCTTTGACCCTGGCCATGCTGTTTGACCCGCTGTCGGCGGCCTTGGGGGCGGCCACCGGGGAGCTGGTGTTCAGCGAGATTATGCTGGGACAGTTCGGAGGCCTGGGAGAGCTGGAAAAATTTCTGACCGTAACCATCGGCGTCTACATCGCCGGACGGATGGTGAAGAATCCCAAGAACCGTAAAATGGTGGGTCTGGCTGCCATCACAGGCACCGGCCTTCAGCTGCTGATGGGCACCGTGGTGGATATTCTGAAGGTGCAGTTTGCGGTGGAGGATTTTGAAGCGGTAGCTGGACTGCCGGAAAGCGTATTTGCAACGGAAGGCTTTGCGTTCCTCAATGACCTGCTGTTTTCCGGTATCCTGTTCTGCCTGCTGCCCACCCTGTTCCTGGTGCCGAAGCTTTACGGCAAAATCGAACCCCTTCTGGGCATGAGCCCCCGGGATGAGAAAACCGGACTGGGCGGGATCAACGGAAAGGTGGTTATCGGCGCTGTGGTGGGCTTTGCCGCAGCGGCGGCTGCGGAGCTTCTGGCCAGCAGCGGCACTCCGCTGATCGAGTGGGAAGCGGAGTGGGCCGAGAGCGGTTCAGCCCTTGCCTTAGGGATGGTAGTAGCAGCGGCAGTGGTGGTTGTAGCCCTGGTGATTTTGAAAGAACTGGCTACCAGAAGGAACAGGATGGAACAGCAATGAATATCATTGAGATAGAGAATCTGACCTATTCTTATCCCGCTTCGCCAAGTCCGATTCTGAAAAATATATCCTTACAGGTGGAGGAAGGGGACTTCCTGGCAATCGTTGGAAACAACGGCTGCGGGAAGTCCACCTTTTGCAAGACATTAAACGGTCTGATTCCCCACTTTATCGCCGGAGAGTTTGAGGGCACGGTGAAGGTGGGCGGACTCAATACGCTGGAATCGGATGTGGGGACGCTGGCCTGCAAGGCGGGATATGTATACCAGGACTTTGAAAATCAGATTGTCCGCCCCACGGTGCTGGACGATGCGTCCTACGCCTGTCTGAATTACGCCATGGAGGATTATAAGGAGCGGGGAAGAGAGGCGCTCTCCCTCTGCGGGCTGGAGGGCCGGGAGGAGGACTATATCTGGCAGCTTTCCGGCGGCCAGACCCATTTGCTGGCGCTGGCGGGAGCCGTCTCTCTCCGGCCGGATATTCTGATTCTGGACGAGCCCATCGCCCAGCTGGACCCCGGCCATGCGGACAGAATCTACGGCGTGCTGCGGGAACTGAATGAAACCTACGGGAAAACCATCATTGTCATCGAACATCACACGGAATACATCGCCGACTACTGTAAGCATGTGATGCTCATGAGAGACGGGGGTATCGCCTGGAAGCTGCCCACGGACCAGGCTCTGCGCCGGGTGGAGGAACTTGAATCGTGCAACATTTTTCCACCCCAGGTGACCATTGCGGCTCATCAGATGAAGCAGGAGGGGCGGCTACCCAAGGACCAGCCCCTTCCCACCACCGTGGAGGAAGGGAAGGAGGCCTTCGGGATGCTGCGGTACCAGGGGCCTGCCGCCCCGGAAAAAACCGGAGAAACCCCGGGAGAACCCGTGGTACAGTTTCGTGATGTATTCATCGCCTACCGCTCCGTAAAGGGAGAGGACCGGGTGGTATTCGACCGCTTGAATCTGGAAATCCGCCGGGGGGAGAAAATTGCCCTGATCGGCTCCAACGGCGCAGGAAAGTCCACGCTGATGAAACTGATGGTGGGCCTTCTGAAGCCGGGGGCAGGAGATATTCTCCTGGACGGAGAGAGTATTACGAAAAAGAGAACCGAGAATCTGTCCCGGAAAATCTCTCTGGTCTATCAGAATCCGGAGGAAATGTTCATCAAGGATTCCATTGAAGCGGATATCGCCTATGCCATGCAGGCGCGGCATGTGGAACATTATCGGGAGCGCGCACAGGAGCTGCTGGAGCGGTTCCGATTGACGGAACTGAAAGGCCGGGACGGGCGCCTTCTGTCGGGCGGGCAGATGCGCCGGGCCAGCCTGGCCATCGGAATTGCATTAAATCCCGGTATTCTGCTGTTGGACGAGCCCACCGCAAATCTGGATATCGCCACCCGCAGGGAGATCATGGGGACCCTTTCTGACATGAAGGACATCACCGAGACAGTGCTGATCGCCACCCATGACATGCAGCTGGTCTGCCAGTGGGCACAGCGGATCGTGGTACTTTGCCAGGGCAGGGTAGTGGCGGACGGAACCAGGGATGAAATTTTCGGAAATAAAGCGGTGACAGATATGGTCGGTATCCGTCCGCCGGAGATTTTCTCCATGGGCCAGGCCCTTCACAGCCAGGCGCTCTGTTACACGGTAGAGGAATTTTTACAAAGTTTTCAGGAGGTGTGAGGATGGAAACGAAGATGAAGAAGAAGCTTTCCGAAAATATCCTTGACAAATTTTCCATTGATTTTCTGCGCAGCCAGGTGCTGAAAAATGCTTACGGAAACGATGACACGGTGATTGCCGGGCTGGACCCGCGGATTCTGCTGGTGTGGTACCTTTTTCTGGGGCTGGTCCCCTGGTTTGTCAATAACCTCTGGTTTTTGATGGCCTGTTTTCTGCTGGTGCTGGTCACCACTTTGCTTGCCCGGGTGGCGGGGCTGGTGCTTCTGCTCTTTGGGGTGGGAGTGTTTACCCAGACAGGGTATTTGCTTATCGTCTCCTTCTTTTTCGGCGGCAACGCCTCCACGGTGATACCCTTATTGATTCTCACCTTGAAGGTGGCCACCTGCTCCCTGGCTTCCGTCACCGTTTTTTCCGGGCTGGACCCGGACAAGCTTTCCAATGGGCTGATGTGGTACGGCTGTCCGGAGCGGCTTTCCTTCTCCATCTCCTATGCCTACCGGGTGCTGCCCATGCTGATGGAGGAATTTCAGAACATTCTGCTGTCCTACCGTATGCGGGGAAATCCGCCGGAGCATGAAACCTTTGTGGGAAAGGTGAAATATCTGATTTACCAGGTCAAGGTGGTCATGCACGCCTTTTATCCATTAATGCTTAATACGGCCAAGCGGTCCCGGACAACGGTGGAGGCATTGGAGATCAAGGGCTACCGGTACGCAGCGGTAAATAAGACGGTGAAAAAGATGAAGCTTGCCACACTGAAGGTGACCTACAACGATCTGCTGTTCCTGGCGGTTTCTTTCCTGTGGATTTCCTTATCCCTACTTGCGTCAACCTTGTTTTAGAACTGTTGGCGCCAACGTTATTTTAGAAAAGAGGTACTGCATTGAAACTGGATTTTCACACCCATGGAAAATTGGCAAAAAAGCTTCCGTTTTCCACAATATATACCGATTGGCTGTTCTGCGAGGCGAAAAATGCCGGGCTTAATGCCCTGTGTCTGACGGAGCACTTCAACACCCTGCAGTTTTGTGAACTGTACGGCTATCTGCTGGGCAGGAGCAGACGGGAGGGAGACACGCTGCTTCTGGAAAATGGGCTGCGTATCTTTCCGGGCATGGAGACTGACATTGCTGAGGGCGGACATATCCTGTGCCTGGGCTCCCCGGAAGAGATTCTGGAGCTGAACGGTTGGCTTTCGCCCCACAAAGAACCGGGAAAATTTCTGCCCTTTGCAAAACTGATGGAGCTTTTTCGGGAGTACGAAGTACTGGTGGGAGCGGGCCATCCCTACCGGGCGGGCGGACACATCCCGGAATTGCCCGAAGAGCAGTTAAGGGAGCTGGATTTTCTGGATCTGAACGGGAAGGACGTGGCGGAGAACCGGCAGCGGACCGAAGAGCTGACTTATGGGCTTGGGAAAAGGCTGAATAAGCCGGTTGTGGGCGGTAGCGACACTCATCAGGCGGTGCAGTACGGCTGTATTTCCACGGATTTTTCAGCGGATGTTACCACCATAGCGGAGCTTTATGAGCAGATGAAGGCCGGTGCCTACCGGATCACCGTTTCTCCACAGGCGTCCATGAAGGTGCGGACGGCCTGCATTCTGAAACGCGCGTTAAAGGAGATTCACGCCCTGGGCGGGGACTATGTGGAGGTGCTTGTCAGATGACATTAAAGTTTCCGGTCATGCCGGAACAGATCACAAAATCGGAATCCAGAATACTGGATTATATTTCCAATAACACCGAGAAATTTCTCTTTGCCTCCATCGGCACGGTGGGCAGGCGGATCGGCGTGTCGGGCACGACGATCTCCCGCTTTGCCCGACATCTGGGCTGTGAGGATTACAAGGGCTTAAAGCGCTGCGTTGCCCAGCAGAACCCGGAGGAAGGCCCTGCTGCCAAGCTGCTGGAGACTTTGAGTCTTGACCAGGGATTTACTGTGGAGAACTGGATGGCACGGCAGCAGATACATTTGCAGAAAACCCTGGAGGGGCTTGATAAGGAGGAATTTCAAAGGGCGGTTTCCGCTCTTTTAAGCGCTCACAGGGTTTTTATCCATGGGAAAAGCGCGTCCGCCTCGCTGGCACAGCTTTTGATGTTCCGCCTGCGCCGTCTGGGCATAGAGACGGTTCTTCTGCCCTCCGGCGGGTCGGAGGTCCTGGAGGGTCTGGCCAACGTAAAAGAGGACGATCTGGTGGTCATGTTCAGCTTTTCGAAGGTTTCCCGGGAGGGAAAAATGATACTCCGGCACAGTAAAGGGGTGGGATATCGGACGATTGCCTTTTGCAGCCGCGCTTTTGTTCCGGAAGAAGAGCAGGCGGACGCGCAGCTCTTTGTCTATCGGGGAGAAGCGGCAGAGTATCATTCCATGACGGCGCCCGCGGCCGTTATCGACGCTTTGGTGGTGGCCGTATCTGAACAAATGGGGGACGAATCTGTCCGCCGTCTTTCCCGTCTTCATAAAATGAAAAAAAGCTATGCGCCGGACCGCTGACGGTTCGGCCGTTCTTTTTTCATATTTTTTCTAATTTAGAAATAAAAATTATTAAAAATGTGTAAAATATAAAAATGGATATTGACAAAAAAAAGTGATAGTGATACATTAAGTACATACGAATTAGCACTCAAATCAGATGAGTGCTAACAATATGAAAAATGTATCAATCAAGGAGGCATTCAATCATGAAATTAGTTCCATTGGCAGACAGAGTTGTATTGAAGCAATGCGAAGCGGAAGAGACCACCAAGTCCGGCATCATTCTGGCAGGCTCCGCGCAGGAGAAACCCCAGGAGGCAGAGGTTATCGCGGTTGGCCCCGGTGGAAATGTGGACGGCAAGGAAATCACCATGCATGTAAAAGCAGGCGATAAGGTTATTTATTCCAAGTATGCCGGCACCGAAGTGAAGCTTGACGGCGAAGAGTACATTATTGTAAAGCAGAACGATATTCTGGCAATCGTAGAATAAGACGCAGACATCAATAACAGCAATCAAAGGAGATAGAGAATCATGGCAAAAGAATTAAAATACGGATCAGACGCAAGAAAAGCTCTGGAAGCAGGCGTTGACAAACTGGCAGATACGGTCCGGGTAACCTTAGGACCAAAGGGAAGAAATGTAGTGCTTGACAAGTCCTTCGGCGCTCCCCTGATCACCAACGACGGTGTGACCATCGCAAAAGAGATCGAGCTTGAGGACGCTTTTGAGAACATGGGCGCTCAGCTGGTGAAGGAAGTTGCGACCAAGACCAACGATGTGGCCGGAGACGGAACCACAACCGCTACGGTTCTGGCACAGGCAATGATCAAGGAAGGTATGAAGAACCTGGAAGCAGGAGCCAACCCAATCATTCTTCGGAAGGGTATGAAGAAAGCTACCGACAAGGCTGTGGAAGCGCTTTTGGCCATGGGCCAGAAGGTGGATGGCAAGAACCATATCGCCAAGGTGGCAGCTATTTCCGCCGGCGACGAGACCGTAGGAAATCTGGTGGCGGACGCCATGGAGAAGGTTTCCAACGACGGCGTTATCACCATCGAGGAGTCCAAGACTATGCAGACCGAGTTGGATCTGGTAGAAGGTATGCAGTTTGACCGCGGCTACATTTCCGCGTACATGGCAACGGATATGGATAAGATGGAAGCTGTTCTGGACGATCCCTACATCCTGATCACCGATAAGAAGCTCAGCAACATTCAGGAACTTCTGCCTATCTTAGAGCAGATCGTACAGTCCGGAAGCAAGCTGCTTATCATTGCCGAGGATGTTGAGGGCGAAGCCCTGACAACTTTGATTGTAAATAAACTGCGCGGAACCTTCAGCGTAGTGGCTGTAAAGGCTCCCGGATACGGCGACAGAAGAAAGGCAATGCTGGAGGATATCGCAATCCTGACAGGTGGTCAGGTGATTTCCGATGAGCTTGGCTTAGATCTGAAGGAAGCAACGCTGGATATGCTGGGACGCGCGAAATCCGTTAAGGTTCAGAAGGAGAACACGGTTATCGTTGACGGCGAGGGCGACAAGGAAGCCATCAACGCCAGAATCAACCAGATCAAAGGACAGATTGAGGAGACCACCTCTGACTTTGATAGAGAGAAATTACAGGAGAGACTGGCCAAGCTGGCTGGCGGCGTAGCCGTTATCCGTGTAGGCGCAGCCACCGAGACCGAGATGAAGGAGAGCAAGCTTCGTATGGAGGACGCTCTGGCGGCAACCAGAGCAGCCGTGGAAGAGGGCATTATCGCAGGCGGCGGTTCCGCATACATCCATGCGGCCAAAGAAGTTGCCAAGCTGGCTGACGAGTTGGAAGGCGATGAGAAGACCGGCGCGAAGGTTATCCTGAAGGCTCTGGAATCTCCGTTGTATTATATCGTGGCAAATGCAGGTCTGGAAGGGGCCGTTATCATCAACAAGGTGAGAGAGTCCGCTCCTGGTATCGGCTTTGACGCATACAAGGAAGAGTATGTAGACATGGTAGAGGCCGGTATCCTTGACCCGGTAAAAGTTGCCAGAAGCGCTCTTCAAAACGCAACCAGCGTAGCCGCTACGCTGCTGACCACCGAGTCCGTAGTAGCCAACATCAAAGAGCCTGCTCCGGCTGCGCCCGCAGGCGGCGCAGGAATGGGCGGAATGATGTAAGACGCGTCCGGAGGACGATTGTCTGCGACAAGCGAAGACCATAATAAAATAAAATTGCCCCCGATAAGCCGGGTTTTATTCCGGCTTGCCGGGGGCGGTTTAAGTGATAAGCTATATTATCTTAGCAGCGTGTCCATCAGATACCCATATACTTCCTCATTCTGTTTCTGCCAGTTTTGGCAGATGGCCTCCGCCTGCTCTTTTGTGCCGACCCGGATGGTCAGATCCACAAGGGGTGTTTCCCGGTTCTTGATCTGACAGCGGGCTGCGTATTCCCTGCCGGTGGTCTTGTAGAAATCCGCCAGAATGTGAATCTCCTTTTTTAATTCCATCCGGTTGGCTTCAAAATAGGAGAGCACATCCTCCTTGATGGCGTCGGAAATTTTGTCCGGAAAGTAGGAGAGGGTTTCCCGGCCGGCTGGAGTGATGTGATAGTAGGTGTTGTTATGGGTGGACTCCGCGCGAACCAGTTCCGCGGCAATCAATTCGCTGATGGCCTGCTGAAGGGTAAAATAAGAGGTATATTCTTTTTCCAGAATAAATTCGGAAATTTGTGTGTTGGTCAGCGGGAAATCTACTTTGTCCAGCATGTATAGTACAATCAGTTTATATTGTGTCAAAGCTTCTGCCATGATAATATCCTCCCTGAAATGATTACTAAAACATAGTTGTCTGATGGCTGTCTGACCGCCGTATATCCGTAACAGTTCCCTTGGAAGGACCGGAATATTGTTTTCCCTGGTAGGAGCCGCGTTTCTTCATAGTGCTGTGAATCTGGTTCAGCACCTGCCGCTTGTTCTGACTCCATAGCGGTCCGGCCAGCAGCTTTTTGGGGCCGTCTCCGGTGAGACGGTGAATGACAGTCTCAGGTGGAAGATGTTCGATACATTGAATAATCAAATCACAATATTCCTCCTGTGTCAATAGGGAAAAGGGGTGGGCGAGGTAATAATCATATAGGTCGGTGTCCGTCAGAACATGAAGCAGCTGCAGTTTCACGCCGTCAACGCCAAGCTGTGCCAGGTAGTTCACTGTCTCCAGCATTTGCCTTTTGGTCTCTCCGGGAAGTCCCAAAATCACATGGGCGATAACGGGAATGTGAAGCCTTCTAAGCTTAAAGACCGCGTCCTGAAAGCAGTCCAGGGTAAATCCGCTGCGGATAAAGCGGCTGGTAGCGGTGTGGATGGTCTGAAGTCCCAGCTCCACCCAGACGGGCTTTATCTGCTGAAGCTCTGACAGGAGGATAAGCACCTCATCAGGCAGACAATCCGGGCGGGTGGCGATGGACAGCACCACAATATCGGGATGGCGGATGGCTTCATAAAACATAGCGCGCAGCTTATGCAGAGGACCGTAGGTGTTAGTGTATGCCTGAAAGTAGGCGATAAATTTCCGGCAGTTGCGCTTTTCAGCTACCTGGGCGCTGGAAACTTTTATCTGTTCTGTAATAGAAAGATGGGGCGAGGCGGCAAAGTCGCCGGAGCCTCCCCTATCGCAAAAAATACAGCCCCGGGTATCGATCAGTCCGTCCCGGTTGGGGCAGGTGCAGCCGCCGTTTAACGCGAGACGGTAGACCTTTTCCCCAAATTGTTCCCTCAGATAAAAATCCAGGGAATAATAGGGCTTATCCCCCCAACTGTGCCGGACGACTGGTGGGGTATACTCGGAATTTTCCGAGTGTAGGGGCAGATCAGCGTCTGCCCTGTAGTATATGGAATCTGTTTTCATTCATTCACCAATGCTTACTTGTCTTTTTTTGAACCAATACCATGATACCATTGGAAAAAAATGAAATCAAGAAAAATAAGACTTCCTATTTTAAAAAATATGGTGTATAATACTTGATAATAGGGTTTGCGAAGCGGTTCCTATTATATATGATAATAGGGTTTGCGAAGCGGTTCCTATTATGAATAATAGGGTTCACGGGTTGAAATCTATTAATTTACAATATCATGAATAGTCGTTGTCATTTCCGACAAAGATTTTCCCGGAAGCGGTGAATGGTTGATACATAGCATGAAGGAGCAAAGAAAGAGTATGAGAGAAAAATATGAAAGTCTATCTGTAACAACGTTGAAAGAGGTTGCTAAAGCCAGGGGTCTCAGGCATTTGTCCGGCCTTAAAAAAAGTGAGCTGGTAGAGCGTATGCTGGAGGAGGACGAGCGTGTTGCCAGGGAGAGCAGGGAAGCAGCCCAGCCGGCCCAGGAAAGTCATGCGACTGCCGAGAACCAGCCCACAGGCCATGATAAGTCTGCCCAGGAGGGTCAGACCGCCGAGAGTCAGCCTGCAGGCCACAGTAAGCCGGCGCAGGAAGGACAGACCACCGGGCGCAGCCGTCAGACAAGGATTGTCCATCGGGGGCAGGCAGCCCAGGGGAATTTTCAATCGAACCGCGGCACCCAGGGGCCGACAAGCCAGGGTGGAACCCAGATTCGCGGTACGGCCCAGGGACAGGCAAATCAGGGTGGAACCCAGACCCGCAGTATGACCCAGAGTCAGGCAGAGCAGAGTAGCCATCAGACCCAGCCGGCTCAGCCCTCTCAGCCAACCCAGAGGATTGTCACGCCGGACGGCATTGAGATTGAAAATCCGGAACTTGACAGCGGTATCGAGGCAAACGGGATCCTGGAGGTTATGCCAGACGGTTACGGTTTTATCCGGTGCGCCAACTATCTACCGGGGGAGAATGACGTGTATGTATCTCCCTCACAGATTCGCAGATTTAATTTAAAGACCGGAGATATCGTGGTGGGAAATACCCGGATTAAGACCATGCAGGAGAAATTCAGCGCCCTTTTATATATCCGTTCTATCAACGGCTTCCATCCCAGGGAAGCACAGACCCGTAAGAGTTTCGAAGATCTGACTCCCATTTTCCCCAACGAGCGGATTCGCCTGGAGACCCACCAGAGCGGCACCGCCATGCGGATCATGGATCTGGTATCCCCCATCGGTAAGGGACAGAGAGGTATGATCGTCTCCCCGCCAAAGGCCGGTAAGACCACACTGCTTAAGGAGGTGGCAAAGTCCGTTACCCGGAATAATCCTGAGATGCACCTGATCATCCTTTTGATTGACGAGCGTCCCGAGGAGGTTACCGACATCAAGGAGGCTATTGAGGGTGAGAACGTGGAGGTTATCTATTCCACCTTTGACGAGCTTCCGGAGCATCACAAGCGTGTGTCCGAGATGGTGGTGGAGCGTGCCAGACGTCTGGTGGAGCACAAGAAGGACGTAATGATCCTTTTAGACAGTATTACCCGTCTTGCCAGGGCCTATAACCTGGTGGTTCCCCCCAGCGGACGTACATTATCCGGTGGTATTGACCCGGCAGCCCTGCATATGCCCAAACGGTTCTTTGGCGCGGCACGGAACATGCGTGAGGGCGGCAGCATCACGATTCTGGCTACGGCTCTTGTGGATACCGGAAGCCGTATGGACGACGTGATTTACGAGGAGTTCAAGGGAACCGGCAACATGGAATTGATTCTGGACCGGAAGCTGAGTGAAAAGCGGGTATTTCCGGCCATTGATATCACCAAGTCCGGCACCAGAAGAGAAGATCTCTTGCTGGATCGGGAAGAGCAGGAGGCCGTGGATATCATGCGTCGGGCCATTAACGGCATGAAAACCGACGATGCGGTGGAGAGTATTCTTAATATATTTGTCCGCACCAGGAACAACCGGGAATTCTGTCAGATGATAAAAAAGACAAAATTGGTATAAATATTTGGAAAAAGAACTTGCATATATGGACGACATATGCTACAATTAAAAAGCTGTTTTAAGACGAGACAGCTTTGAGTTAGATAAATCGGCAACGAGATTTAATATAGTATGAAGAGGTGAAAGACATGAGAGACGGAATCCATCCAGATTATCATCAGGCAACTGTAACATGCAACTGTGGCAATACCTTTGTGACAGGTTCTACCAAGAAGGACATTCACGTTGAAATTTGTTCCAAATGCCATCCGTTCTATACCGGACAGCAGAAGGCTGCCCAGGCACGGGGACGTATTGACAAGTTTAACAAGAAATACGGCATGAACAATCAGTAAGCCAGAACGGCAATAGGAAGATACATAGATCATTTCTATTGTGAAGAAATAAGAGGATGTTTCCAGACTGGGCATCCTCTATTTTTATCATACAGGAAATGAATTTCGTATCCGTCAGGATAAAATAATTGTGAGGTGTGAGAATGGCATCATCTGGAATCGGTGGTCAGGCAGTCATGGAAGGTGTCATGATGAAGAATCAGGAACGGTATGCAGTGGCCGTTCGCAAGCCGGACCAATCCATCATTGTTGAGACAAAAGAATACAAGAGTATTTGTAAAATAGAAGCATTGCGCAAGGTTCCCATTATCCGGGGCGTGATCAATTTTATTGATTCCCTGGTGCTGGGCATGGGAACCCTGACCTTTTCGGCCTCTTTTTTTGAAGAAGAGGAAGCGCCTGAGAATCAGAAAAATGATGCTGAGAAGGAAAACGGCAAGGAAGCGGACAGCAGGGAGACAGAAAGCGGTGGCAGGAAGGAGAGCGGTAAGAAGAAGGAAAATGCTTTTATGGGACTTACCGTATGCCTCTCCATTCTGCTGGCGGTGGTCATATTTATGGTGGCACCCTATTATCTGTCCCTGCTGTTTCAACGGTTCATATCCTCTCAGACTCTGGTAATCGTGCTGGAGGGGGTGATTCGCCTGGCCATTTTTATCGGATATATCCTGCTGATTTCCCAGATGAGGGATATCAGGCGGGTGTTCATGTACCATGGGGCGGAGCACAAATGTATCAACTGCATTGAGCATGGTCTGGAGCTTAATGTGGAAAATGTGAAGAAAAGCTCCAAGGAACATAAGCGGTGCGGCACCAGCTTTCTGTTCTTTGTGATCATTATCAGCATTATCGCCACACTGTTTATCCGTGTAGACTCGGGGATTTTGCGGCTGGTTCTGCGGTTGGCGATCATTCCTTTGGTTGCGGGGGTTTCCTATGAGTTCATTCGTCTGGCCGGAAGAAGCGAGAATCCGGTGGTAAATTTCTTGAGCAAGCCGGGGCTTTTGATGCAGAAGCTGACCACCAGGGAGCCGGATGAGGATATGATCGAGGTGGGTATTGCTTCCGTGGAAGCGGTATTTGACTGGAGAAGTTATATAGCCCGGCAGAAGGAGGGCGAGGCGTGAGGCACTCCCGCCTGGATGAAAATAGTGCTTTGGAGAGGAAAGAAGGTATGTTATGACGCTGGAGGAGGCGCTGAGTTTTGGAAAAAAGACGCTGGAGGAAGCGGGGATCGTGGAAGCGGCGCTGGACGCATGGTATTTGCTGGAATATGTGGGGAAATTTGACCGAAGCTACTATTACCTGCGCTATAAGGAAGAACTTACGGAGGACCTTGCCCAGGAGTACGAGGGCTTACTTAAGAAAAGGGCCGAACGGATTCCCCTGCAGTATATCACCGGAGTGCAGAATTTTATGGGACTGGATTTCAAGGTCAATTCCAATGTGCTGATTCCCCGTCAGGACACGGAGATTTTAGTGGAGACGGCGTTGGGAGTGATCCGGCCGGGCATGCGGGTGTTGGATCTGTGCACCGGTTCCGGGTGTATCATCATCAGCCTTATGCATTTTGCAAAGGAAATTACCGGTATTGGCAGCGACATTTCCAAGCAGGCGCTGCTGACGGCCAAGGAGAATGCCAAAGGCAACGACGTGGAGGTGGAGTGGGTCCGCAGTGATCTGTTCCAGAACATCACAGGAACCTTTGATGTGATCGTATCCAATCCCCCCTATATTCCCACCCGGGTCATCGACACGTTGATGCCGGAGGTACGGGATTTTGAACCGGTGGATGCTTTGGACGGCCGGGAGGACGGACTGTTTTTCTATGAAAAAATCATCGGGGAGAGCGGCCCCTTCTTAAATGCCGGCGGATATTTGATATTTGAAATCGGACATGACCAGGGGGAAGCGGTGTCTGCCATGATGAAGCAGGCAGGCTTTGAAGGAGTGCGGGTGATCCGCGACCTGAGCGGCTTAAACCGGGTTGTATGTGGAAGAAAGGGATAAGATATGTTTGACAGATTAGAGGATATTTTAATTCGTTTTGAAGAGATATTAAGCGCATTGGGCGAGCCCGGGGTGGCAAACGACCAGGAGCGGTTCCGCAGGCTCATGAAGGAGCAGAGCGATCTGGCGCCCATCGTGGAGGCTTATAAGGAATATAAGCAGTGCAAGCAGAATATTGAGGACAGCCTTGCCATGCTGGAGGAGGAGAGCGATGAGGAACTCCGGGAGATGGCCAAGGAGGAGCTAGGTGAGTCCAAGGCACGGATGGAGGAGTTGGAGAAGCAGCTGAAAATCCTGCTGCTGCCTAAGGACCCCAACGACGACAAGAACGTCATCGTGGAAATCCGCGCCGGCGCCGGAGGGGACGAGGCTGCTCTGTTTGCGGCGGAGATTTACCGGATGTACCTCCATTATGCCGAGAGCCGCCGCTGGAAGGTGGAACTGGTGGAATGTGAGGAAATCGGTATCGGCGGCATGAAAAATGTGACCTTCATGATCAACGGCCAGGGGGCCTACTCCGTAATGAAGTACGAATCCGGCGTACACCGGGTACAGCGGGTGCCGGAGACGGAATCCGGCGGAAGGATTCATACTTCCACCGTCACCGTGGCAGTGATGCCCGAGGCGGAGGAGGTGGATATCCAGATTGACGAGAAGGATATCCGTATCGACGTGATGCGGGCCTCCGGTAACGGCGGCCAGTGCGTCAACACCACGGACTCCGCGGTGCGTCTGACCCATTATCCGACGGGAATCGTGATCTACAGCCAGACGGAGAAATCCCAGCTCCAGAACAAGGAGAAGGCCTTCGCTCTGCTTAGGGCAAAGCTCTATGACATGGAGTGCCAGAAGCAGCACGACGCCGAGGCTGAGGCCAGAAGGAGCCAGATCGGTACCGGGGACCGTTCCGAGAAGATTCGGACCTACAATTTCCCCCAGGGCCGGGTGACAGACCATCGGATCGGCCTGACACTGTATAAGCTGGATAAGGTGCTGAACGGGGATCTGCAGGAGATTATTGACGCCTGCATTGCGGCGGACCAGGCTGCGAAGCTGGCGAAGATGGGGGAGGACTGAGGGAACATAGTCCAATTTTAGGTAAAGGGTTTTAATGGAAACAAAGAACGCCCACAGGTAAATAAGCTGATATAGCTTTTCTGCCTGCGGGCGTTTTTTCAATGGAAATCACCGGATGATGGATAAAAAACCTTAATTATTATGCTGCCGTAGCCGGGCGAGCTCTGCTTTCAGATCAGAAATCTCACTGTCTTTCTGTGCAAGTGCCTCATCTTTCTGTGCAATTGTATCATCCTTCTGCGCAAGGATTTCATCCTTTTTAGCGGCATCCTCCTGAAGCTGCGTGATCGTCTCCTGCATATCCTCGATCATCAGTTGCGTGGTGTTCCGGTCCATTATCAACAATGCCTCTGAATACATTAAGATCAACTCCTTTGGGTTGGCGCGGAATCTCACGATGTCCTGGTAACAGTCCAGAAATTCCGGGTAAGCATTGACCAGCCGCACAATCTGCTCCGGGTCGTCCGAGCTTAGGAATGTCAGCCAGGCTTCCAGCGGGTTACTTATATTTTGTATCATCTTGTGGAATATGTCAAGAGATACATAGATGGTTTTGAACAGGGAAGTGACATTGGCTCCGCTGTCATAGGTAATCTGCTGGCGGTGTATGTAGTTGGGAAAGGCGTCAAGGAAGGCATGGGCGCTGTGCTCCATGATGATGATCATGCAGACCGGCTTCAGGTCCCGGAAGGAGAAGTGTTTTCCCCGCTCTGACTTGACCCGGTTGTACTGGCGCATAATTAAATCTGATTCATAGCAGCAGCTTCTCTCCCCGGAGAAATAGTAGCCCAGCTTCTGGATTTCCACGTTGATGATCGAGCCGTCCGCAAGCTCCACCAACAGGTCCATGATGACCAGGCTTCCGGCTTCCGCAAGCTTGTTGCCCGTTTGCGGAAGCACCTTATGGATTCTGACTTTCTGTGACAGCATGGCGGAAAGGAAGGCTTCCAGGCGGTCCGGGTGGATATCGGGATTCATAACATGTTTGAAAAAGGTATCGTAGGTGATGGCCAGTCCCCGCTTTCCCATAAGAAGGTCCAGAAGCTTCCTTTGGTGTTCCCGTTCAAAGCCC
Source organism: uncultured Lachnospiraceae bacterium (assembly GCA_944381535.1). GTDB lineage: Bacteria > Bacillota > Clostridia > Lachnospirales > Lachnospiraceae > 14-2. The sequence goes on along the minus strand of CALWLN010000145.1, from coordinate 21,531 downwards.
AGATAGGTCTGGTAGCTGCCCGGGTCTTTCTGCAGAAGCTCCAGGGCTTTTTCTTCTGTGTAAGCAGCGCCTAAAATGTCAGAACAGGTATAGAGCGGCGCAGGATTGGATACCGGAGAGGTATCAAGAGGTGTCTGGTTGTGTTTCGCCATAGGCAGGTCCTTTCTTTGATGATAATAGAAAATCAAAAACAATGGGTAACAGTGCACTTGGAAAGTCCGGCGAAATGCCAAAGAGATTAGACCAAGCAGAGTGTCGGTATCGACAAAGAAAGAATAACATGTTTGCGGAATAAATGCAATACAAAAAATGCATTCATTCCGTCATATATCATACATCAAACTCATCCAGTGAATGGATGGAGACCATCCCTTCAGACACCCGGTATGTCCTGGGTGTGTAGCCGGTATGCTTTTTGAACGTCTTACAAAAAGTAGTGCTGTCCTTGAATTTCAGCAGTTCCGCAATATCAGATATTTTCAAAGCCGTAGTCAGAAGCAGCTTTTTCGCTTCGGAAATCCGTAAATCCATAACGTATCTGGTTATGGATTTATTTGTCAGCTGTTTGAACAGATGAGCGGCATAGGAACGGCTGATGTGAAGCTCCTCGCAGATACTGTTCAAGGAGATATCCTCCCAGGACAACAGCTGATTATTGATGTAATTCATCATTTGCAGTGCCGTGTGCTCCGCGACTATCTGATTGGGCTCGGCTGGCTGTGCCTGGGCAAACAGCGCCAGAATCCGGATGACACAGTCTATGATGGAGGCCTGGGCGCCTGGCATGGTATCGCATTGTGAAAAGCATTGGAAGGCCGTTTCGAACAGGGAATCAGCCAGTTGGGAATCGCTTTCTTTCGGATCGGGCAAAAACATACAGCCGCCCGTTCCGGTTAATCTGGAAGCCAGATCCGAAAAGTCGCAGAGCGCGCAAATCTGTTTGAAACACTCGTTGGAAATAATGATTTTACTGCGGTTGTATTTGCTGATGTTGGACGGATTGGAATAATGAATATCCATGGCGTTTATCAGCACGATCAATCCGGGCTTGATGGGGAAGAAATTGTTCCGTGTAATAAAATGTCCCCCGTCGGACCAGAATTGAATGATTTCAATACTGTTGTCATGGTGGGGCAGGGCATTTCTGGAATCATATCCGATGGTGCGGTAGTCTGACTCATAAATTAAGTTTTGCAGGGATGTGTTCATTTGAGCCTCCTAAAATAGCAATCCTGGCACATTTTTACAGCAACCTGTACATTTACTTTCAAATATGCATTTGATAACATATAGACAAGGAAAATGCTTGCCGGGTTGTAAAAATTTGGAAAATGCACAAAAAATAAAGAAACGTATTCTGTGCATTCTTGATTTTAGCACAAAGAGAGAACTGTGGCAAGTGTGTAAAAATGATTATGCGAGGAGGAGACTGAATGAAATGTAAGATGCGAATATTTGCGCTGGTGCTGTGTATCAGTATGCTGGGTGGAAGCTGGTTTTGGGAAAAGGGAGAAGTGTCTGCCGCCGGTGATGATGCATTGCCTTATACAGAAAGTTTTGATGGGACTGAACTGCCTGACGCATGGGGAAACAATAGTGCTGCCCGTATTGAAGATGGAGAATTTGTGTTGAAAGGACAAGGCATCGGTTCGTATTTGAACGGAATTGACGCTGCGGCAGAATGGAGAAATTATAGTTATAAGGCAGATGTGACTCTGACAGACACCATTGACAGAAATGATGTGGATGGCGGAGTTGCTACTATCTGTGCCGCTGTAAATGGTGATAAAAAAGGATATGAATTAGCGCTGTGGTATAAAAAAGCGGCAGGAACTTATCATGTAAGATTATATGACCGTATTAATGCAAAATCACTTAAGGAAGTACCGTATGATTTTAGCATGGGGCAAGCATACGAATTAAAAATGGAGGTATCCGGAAATAATATTAAATGTTATGTTGCGGGTGAACTGTTAATCGACTATAATGTGCCGAATGTGACAGAACTGAGTGGCACCATCGGAATCAACGCGCTGGGACATGAATGCAGATTTGATAATTTAGAGGTTTCCGAATTGACACCGGTATCTGATGATGTAACCTATATGAATGTGCGTGAGGATAATCGGCTGAAATTGTACGGGTTACGTATGGAGGCGGATAGTGAGGTGTTTTCCCGCATGGATCTGGACGTGGCTTCTGAGATAGCGGGAAGTACGGAATTCAGTAAAACCTCCGTATATACCCATGCCAGGGAGGCAGCCGGCGGAAGAATACGGTTCAGCACAGATTCGCCGTACATTGCGATCAAAGCCGTATTGCCAAGTTATGTTTCCGACTATGCCACAAGTATGGGGGCAGGGAAAACAGGTTTTGATGTGTACGTTGATACGGAAGCGGGAAGTACTTACTATGGAACGATCTCTCCGTCTGCTCTGCCACAGGAAGACAAGGAATGGAGTTATGAGGGAAAGGTAGAGTTCGATACGGAGGAGACAAGAAATATCACAATTTATTTTCCGATTACCAATGAAGTATCGGAGGTTTATGTGGGAGTGAAAGATACGGCTTCTGTCGGTGAGAACGCAATTGCGTATGAGGAGGCAGACCCGATCGTATTTTATGGAAGTTCCATTACACAGGGCGGCTGCGTCACAAAACCCGGAAATACATATGTCAATACGGTGGGCAGAATGCTGGGCAGGGATTATCTGAACCTGGGTGTATGGGGCAGCGCAAAAGGGGAGACAAAGTTTGCGGAGTATATTGCAGGCCTTGATATGAGTATATTTGTTTTTGATTATGACCATAACAGCGACGCCGCAGGATTGCGAAATACCCATGAGAATTTCTATAAAATAGTACGGGAAGCACATCCGGAGATTCCGATCATTTTAATCAGCCGTCCCAATAAGGCCCAGGCCGATTGGGAAGAGTGCCGTGCTGTCATAAAGCAGACCTATGATAATGCGGTTGCCAATGGAGACGAGAATGTATATTTCATTGATGGACAGAGCTTTTTCGGCGGAGAACAGGAATATCTGGCGGACAATGTGCATCCCAACGATCAAGGCCATGCCCTAATGGCGGAGAAAGTGGGAGCTCTTTTGGCAGAAATTATCGAGAATAACGCTGACGAGGACAATTCGGGAGGGGAAGAACAAGGTGGAAATACGCCCAGCGAGGACAATCCGGGAATGGATGATACGGGTGAGAACAATCCGGAAGAGAGTGATCCCGATAAGGACAACTCGTCTGACGGCAATCTACAAGAGGACAATCCGGACAAGGACAACCCCAACGGGAATCCTGCCAAAAATGACAGTAATATGGTCAGTGAGTCAGGGACAAATGATACCCCCAAAACAGGTGATGATTTGATTGGAATATGGGTATCTGCCCTTATGCTTTGCCTGTCAGGTACGATACTGGTTATTGGAAAAAGTTACAGCTGCAGAAGAAAGTGATTGGAGAAAAGAAAATGACAAAGAAAACAAATGCAACATCTGTCAGAGTAAAAAAGCGAGGCGGGATTTTATCGCAGTGGCGCCTATATGTATTGTTGCTGCCGGGATTGCTGGCGCTTCTGATTTTTCACTACATACCGATGTACGGTATTACCATCGCCTTTAAGGACCTTGGCATCGGAGAATCCCTTTTTGGCGGTACCTGGGTTGGTTTCAAGCATTTTGAACGATTGTTTTCCTCCGATTTGTTTGGCACCATATTCAAAAATACTCTGGTAATCACCTTGACAAAAACCTTATTATTCTGGCCGTTGCCGATCATCTTTGCGCTGATGGTGCATAATTGTTCCTCGCGCCGGGTGCGCAAGGTGTCCCAGACCATATCGTATCTTCCGCATTTGCTGTCTGTGGTGGTTGTGGTAAGTATTATAGAGCTGTTTTGCAGCCAGGAGACAGGGCTGATCAATGTCATCTTAAACAGGCTGGGAGCAGAGGGCATTTACTTCATGGGGGAGGAAAAGTATTTCCTTCCGATGTACTTTGTTTCTGATATTTGGGTGTCCTTAGGGTCGGACGCGGTAATCTACATCGCTGCCCTTTCCGCAGTGGACCAGGACTGTGTGGATGCGGCCCGGATAGATGGGGCCTCCAAGCTGCAGCGGATGTGGTACATTGATATTCCGACGATTTTGCCGACAATCGTTCTTCTGTTTATCATGTCCATGGGGAACGTGTTGAATCTGGGGTATGAGAAGGTACTGCTTATGCAGAACGATCTGAATCTGGGCGTATCCGAGATCATAGGAACCTACGTTTACAAGAACGGCTTACAGAGTGCGCAATATAGCTTCTCCACGGCAGTGTCGCTGTTTAATAACGTAGTAGGGCTGCTGCTTGTCATCATTACCAACAGGATTGCCAAAAAGGTATCCGACATTTCGCTGTTTTAAAGGAGGTGTTACCGTTGAGACGAAGAAGAACGGCAAGCGATAAGCTCACGGACGCTGTTTTGATCGTGCTGCTTATTCTGCTTTCAGTGATATTTCTGTATCCCATATGGTTCGTAGTCATCGCTTCGTTTAGCGACCCTGCTGCCATTGCAGGCGGGGAGGTTCTGCTGTTTCCAAAGAACATTACCTTTGCCGGATATGAAATGCTCTTGGAGTACGGGAGCTTGTGGAGAGGATACGCAAATTCTTTATTTTATTTATTTTTTGGCTCCTTCCTGTCACTTGTGTTCACATTGCCTACGGCATATGCCTTGTCACGAAAGGAGCTTAAGGGCCGCAAATTCTTAAATACACTGTTTGTTATCTCCATGTATTTCAGCGGCGGTTTGATTCCGACTTATTTGCTGCACAGTACGATTGGCTGGATTGATACCATCTGGGTATTATTGATTCCATCGGCGTTGAATGTGTATCACATGATACTGGCCCGCAGCGCCTTTGAGGCCATGCCGGAATCCCTTTATGAATCCGTATGTCTGGACGGTGGAACTCATTTTCGCTATTTCATACAATTTGCTGTTCCGCTGTGCAAGGCTACGGTTGCGGTATTGTTTTTATTTAGCGCCCTGACCTGGTGGAATGAGTATATCCGCTTTGTCATTTACATACAGAATCCGGATTTGCAGTCATTGCAGGTGATCATCCGTCAGATTACCAATGAACTTACGGCTTCATTGTCAGAAACAGCCTCAGCCGGAGCCACCATTGAGGTGCAGCGGCAGATGGAGCTTATGAAGTACTGCGTTGTGGTAATTGCGGCGCTTCCCTTTGTGATACTGTATCCGTTTATTCAAAAATATTTTAACAAGGGTGTTATGATTGGTGCGGTGAAAGGTTAGCCGCACGGAAAGAAAGGAGAATATTTATATGAAAAAGTTTACGGTCAGAATCTTAGCGAGTTGTATGGTTTTATGTATGCTTCTGTCCATGTTTGGATGTGGCGGGGAACAGGAAAATAATCCTGGCGATACGGATAATCCGAATAATACGGAGAATACCAGTCAAGAAAATGAAGGCGGGACGGAGAGCGTCTCTTTCCCGTTAGAGGAGCCGGTCACATTTACTTTCATGATACAGGGAACGGAATCCACCAGCTTTCGGGATGACATTGAGAACAATGGATTGTGGCAGGAATTAAAAGAAAGAACCAACGTGAACATCGAATTTCAGTTCCTTGGGGATACGCCTTCGGAGCAGCTTACCTTACTGCTCAGCGGAGGGAATTACGGTGACGTGTTGTGGGGAGGCCCTATCTTAAGCTCGGTGGAGGCTTCGAAATATATTGCTTCCGGGAAGCTGGTGGATCTGACCAGCTATATCAATGAGGAATTGATGCCGAATCTGTGCGCGGATATTGCGGAAAATCCGGCAATCATGAATATGATCACCGGCTATGACGGGAAGGTGTATACCCTGCCCAAGATTACCGGACTGGAAGGAAATTATCTGGAGAGTCCCATCTGGATCAACAAGGCATGGCTGGATGAACTGGGTCTTGAGATTCCCACCACTCTGGATGAATTTACAAATGTTCTGCGGGCCTTTTCGACCCAGGACCCCAATGGAAATGGCCTGCCCGATGAAATCCCCTATATCTGCTCCACCGCCAGCACCTATATGCATACGGAAGCGCTGCTTGGCATGTGGGGAATTGCCACCAAGGATGGCGTGAATGATTCCTATGTACAGGTGAAGGATGGAAAAGTGACCTTTGTTCCGGTTACGGAGGAGTATAAGGAGGCAATCAAATATCTGCAGAGCCTGTATACGGAGGGACTCATGTGGTCGGAGTGCTTTACGGCCAATGAATCCACGCTCAACGCCAAACTGACCTCGGAGACCTGTGTTGTGGGCTGCTTTACGTCCCCCACTCCTGCGGAGACAGAATATCAGGATGATTATGTCTGCATTTATCCCCCCAAGGTAGAGGGATACGAACCCTGCTGGTATTATCACCCGGGCGTCAACGGCTCCAAAAACCAGTTTTTTGTCATGGATAAATGCCAGAACCTTCCGGTTCTGATGGCATGGGTGGACCAGTTGTATGATTTGGATACAGCGCTGCGTTACGATAACGGAGATGTGGGCGACGGGCGTATGGAGATGACAGAGGATGGCAAGTATCAGGTTCTGGAACTTGACATGCTCACCACTGCCACCCTTAACAACGAGAAGCCGGCCTTGTATGCGCTTATGGGCAATTCCATCCGTTCGATTACGAAAAGTGATTATGAAACGAAAATCAGCTTAAGCGAACGTGAAAAAATGCTTCAGAACAATTATAGTATCTATCAGGATATCATAACAGATGAGATTTGGCCCCGGCCCTATTATTCGGCGGCGGAGTCTTACAACGCGGATGTTTATTTTACGGACATCGATTATCAGATCCGGACAAACCGTTCCCTGTGGATCACCGGAAGATCTGATATTGACGCGGATTGGGATGGGTTCGTGGAGAAGATAGAATCGCTGAACTTAGAGGAATATTTACAGATTCTGCAAAATGCTTATGACGCTTACTTACAGGGACAATAAATTAGGATGAGGAGGGTACTATGGCAAAGAAAGTCTGGCAAAGAAAGATTGCCTTTATACTTGCGCTTTTAACGCTTTTCACCGCCGTAAATCTGCCCCTTGATGTTTCCGCTTCAGACACGGTGTTTTCGGAGGATTTCGAATCCGGCAGTTTGTCTGCCTGGCAGAGTCAGACCGTGGGCAGTGTGGAGGATGGAAAATACACGATTTTATATGACGGCGCAAATACGGTAAGGGAGCCTGGCAGCATGACCAATTGTGCGGTGTCCGCCGACGTTTCCGTCAGCACCGCCCAGGCGGCCAACGGGTTTACGGTGGGCGGGGCGGCTTATGTGGCCGCCCGTGCCAGCAGCGACATGACCCAGGGCTATGAGTTTGGTATCGGTGTTTCCCAGAGTGGAAGTGCCTATGTCCGTTTGTACCGCCGTGGCGTGAATAATAATCAGGTGTTGTACCAGAAGGCAGATTCCATTGAGGGTGTGGGAGAAATCCGGCAGAATACCACTTATAATCTGAAGCTGATAACGGCAGAGAACCGCATTATCTGTTATGTGAATGATGTGCTTGTAATTGACATGACAGACGATACCTATACGTCGGGTGCTGTCGGGGTCCACAATGTGTCCGCGAAAGGCGTATTTGATAACTTTAAGGTGGAGCAGGTGCCGGAACGGAAGATAGAGCGGCTGAATGTGATCTCTCATTCCGATAGCATATCAAGGGTAGGAAAGCTGTTCTTTACCGTGGAGGTTGTCTATAACAGCGTCTATGGAAGCCAGATACTGGATCAGGACAGCCCCGGTATCACCTACAGCGGGCTGGACGGACAGACCGGCACCAAAAATATTGTGGTATCCTATGAAAATGTGACGACGACCTTTCCTCTGGAAGTGACAGCAGAATATAAGGGGAGCGGCCTATACAGCGATGATTTTTCCGGCGATCTGTCCGCTTATGAAGGCGGAGTACAGCAGAACAAGGAATATGGCTATGAATATAAATTTGTCACGGAAAACGGAATGGCAAAAGCCACGGTGCCCAATATGAACGGCGCCGATAATCCACTGAAAATTATTGCCAGCCTTCCGGCAGAAGAGACAGAAGATTTTGAAGCCTATACGGTGGTTGCGGATGCGTATATCTACGGCGATTTGCCAACGACGACGAAGCGTTTGGGGGCAGCGTCCATTGTCTACGCAAGAAATAATGAGAGCGGCCTTGTCTACGACATGCGTGTGCAGTCCGACGGAACCATTCTGTTTTACTGTGGCAGCGAGCTTTTGTACAGTACCACCGCCCAGGCGCAGGGGTTGGAGATATCCTTCGGGAAAAAGATTGCCATGCGGGCCCATGTTCATTCTGATTTTGTGGATTTTTATTGTGATGGCAAGAAGGTGTATACCTATCTGGGATACAGCAGAGAGGAATGTACCCCTTACGTTGGTTTCAGCGCAATTAACGGCACGGTGGCCTTTGACCGGTTTGCGGGAGCAACTCTGGAGGTCAAGGGAGATTACGCCATAAGTTCCATGGAAGTGATCACAACTGCAAATAATACTGTAAAAACAATTACCGCTTCCTCCCTGGACTTTGGCGATCTCACGTTAAAACTGAGATATCTGGATAATTCCGTTGGCTATAAGAGAATCGAGGAATATATGATTTCAGGATATGACGCCAACAAAAAAGAAGATCAGACCATAACTATTACCTATGCGGGACGGCAGGCCACTTTTGATTTTCACTATGTTCCTTACCTGTTCTATGACGACTTTGCTTTCGGAACGAACGCAAAGTGGAAATTTACCTCATCATCGGATATGAGTTATCTGGTGACAGGGGAACGGCTTAAATTTGAATATGACTCTGCGGCAAGCGCCAGCGCGAACATTGTCGCTTCCGTACAGGATGGGGAAGAATGGACAGACTATACGGTATCCTCCGATGTTTTCTTTGACACCAGAGGGAATGCCAATGGATTAACGCGTTACGCGGGAGTCATCGCCCGCTATGACGGAAGCCGCTGCTGGTATGAATTTCGTCTGATATGCGCCGGAGGTTCCATCAGCGGAGCCCTTTATCGTTTCGATGAAAATGGAACAACCCTCCTGCAGAATTATTATAACAGTACATTGCTAAAATGCATGAGCGGAACAAAAATCCTGGGTACCGGAATCATGTACAATATGCGTATGGATGTCAATGGAAATACCATAACGACCTATCTTGACGGCGTGCGGATTTCCACCTATGTGGATGAGTCGGGGGAGGCGCTTACCTCCGGTACGGCCGGTATCCGTAATATCAATAATACGGCATATTACGACAATTTTATCGTACAGCAGCGGAATATGACTATCTCCAGACTGTACCTGGAGGGCTATGAAGACAAGGCGCTGGAATTATATCTGGGATTTGACATAGAGCTGTGGAACCACAATCTGATCATTCTCTATGCGGACGGCGAGACGGAATCCGTTATGCTGCGGGCGGATATGATCTCCGACTACGACAATACCGTTGTGGGGAGACAACAGGTGACTTTATCCTACCTGGGAAAATCCTCTCCCATGTATCTTGAATTCAAGGAACGTCCGGAATACATTAAGAGCGTGGAGGAAGCCATTCTCAATTATGAGCATACAGACAGGGAGAATTTTTACGCACTCAAGGAACAATACGATACGCTTTCCGCTTACGAGGCGGCGCAATTAAGTGAAGGGGCAGTGACCAAATACAAGGAACTCTACGAGCAGGTGGAGCGGGAGGCCTACATAGAGATCGCGGATTCCGAACTGCTGATTGACCATGATTTTAACAATAGTACGGAAAGCGACTGGATACAGTCCATCGAGGGAGACGCAGGAAAGTGGAATATACAAAATTCGCTCTTTTACGAAGCCCAGAGACCCTATGGCATCAGTGGAACTGCCTGGGGTACGCCGGATATCTACGGGGAGCTGACGTCCATCTCCACGGATTTCCAGATGCTGAGCGAAAATATGTATCTGGGAATAGGTATCAACATGGGAGAGGACGGCTATTATCATACGCGAATTTCCAATAAGACCCGGGACGAGAATCTGAATGCGGTGTATACCCTGCAGCTTTACAGAAGAACCGGCGAGGGTCACACTTTGATAACCAGTGTGTTGCCGGAGGTGAACGGTGTTAAGATTGAATTGGGGAAATGGTACAATCTGCGGCTTACGGTAAATGGAAATATGATAAGCGTATATATTGACGACATTCTGATGCTCACCACCTCGGAATCCGGCAAAGTGGTCAGCGTCGGGGAATGCGGGATGCGTATTTCGGAGGGCGACGCGCTGTTTGACAATGTCCGCGTCTATGGAACCAAGCTGCAGCGGGAGGGCGATGGGGTTGTCATAGAGCCTACGGAATACACGGATGATTTTGAGAACGAGACGGAGGGGGACAGCCCCAGCCACTGGCAGGAGAATTATGAGGCGGACCAGGTGATCGATAACTGGAAGGTTTACAGGAAGGATTCCCTGGTGTACGGAACGCAGGGCGTACGCGGCTATACGGCCACCTGGCTCCATGTGTTTGATAATAATCCACAGTTCACGGCAAAATTCATGGTGGAAAGCCCGGGAGGACAAGCCCAGGCCGGGTTTATCACAAGGCGCTCCCCCGACACGGCTTATGTGAATATCGGATATGATTTTGCGGAGAAAAAATGGTTCATTGCCGCTCAGGAATCGGAGGTAACCGGGGAAGAAATCTTCTGGGCTGAGGAAACCAGTGAGTTGACGCTGGGAGAGTGGCACGAGATTGAAGTAACAGAAAATGGAGCCCTTGTTAGCGTTCTGGTGGACGGCGAACCTGTGATAGAGGCCGATAATGTAAAGCGTACCGGACACGGACGGGTAGGCGCTTTCACAAAGGACGCGGCGATGTATCTGGACGAGATGGAATATACCTTCTCCAGCGGAGATATACCCATGGATGGGATTACCTCTTATGTGGTTGTTCCGGAGGAATATGCAGGCTTTATGGAAATAGAGTCCCCGGATGACGGGGAGACTCTGGTGGGTGTCAGCGAGTTATCCCAGTGGATTTCCGACAATGCCGGTCTTACCTGGAGGAAGGATACGGAGGGAGTTTATGATGGCTTCAGCAAAATGGGGTATAGCAGCATTCTAAAGCTGAAAAACGGAAAGCATCTGCAGGTGAACGGCAGCGGGAATGACGTTCGGGCGGAGCTTTCAGAGGATTTGCGCACCTGGGAGGACGCCGGAAGGATCGTACCCATGGAAGATCAGGTGGATGAGCATGGGTATCGCTGTGTGTTGATACATGTGAACACGCCTACGGAGTATACGCTGGCGGACGGAATCGACCGCATCTTCTGCCCTATCATATTTAGAAGATACAATAGCAGCGGCTCCATCATTGGACACTATACTCGGGTTTATTACAGCGATGACGGCGGATATACCTGGACAGCCTCCGAGAACTCCACAAAAGAGGTTCTATTTAACTACACCGATGAGGGAACTACCACATGGGCGGAAAGTAAGGTCGTGCAGTGCAGCGATGGTACCTTGCGGCTGTACTACTCCAGAAATTATCTTGGCTGCATGCAATATACGGTTTCTGAGGATAACGGCGTCACATGGGAGGGCCTCTACCAGATACCGGAGATGCAGTGCCCTATGACCTCCTTTGCGGTGATGGAGGATCCTACGGAGCCGGGGACTTATTATATGCTCTGGGTGAATGGGCGTACAAATTTTCTTAGCAGCATACATCCCAGGACACGAATCTGTCTTGTCAAGAGTACGGACGGCATGAATTGGGAATTTGTGATGAATTGCGAATGGATGACGTCCTTTATATCAGATTTGAATGGCGTGGAACTTTATCAGATACTTGACCCTTCCCTGTACATTACGGAAGATTATGTTTATGTGACCTTTGGCAGAAGTGAGAGAGAGTTTTCACCGGAAGATGCCAACTCTCACCAGGCCCAGCGCTGCTATTATATCCGGGCGGAAAAGGATAAATTAACCACACGGCCCTGGGACGCGTCTACGATTTCAAGTATGTCGTATCCGAAGACCATTGAGTTTGAGGAAATGCCCCAGACAAAATTCGCGCTCAACGACCTGTTTTACGTGTCCGGCACCATAAAGCTTACGGATTTTCTGGGTAATACAAGGACGGAGAATATCAGCGATAACTGCACGTACTATGAAGAGCCGAATATGTACGAACTGGGGACGAAAACGGTCTCTCTGTATTATAAAAATGGCACAAAACTCTCTTATGATATTGAGGTTGTTTTAAGCCACAATATCACATGGAACATTTCGGAGGGCGGAACGGTGGAGCCTGCCGCCGCAAGAATATTGGAGGGTGATACCCAGGAATTCAAGCTGGTACCGGAGGAAGGGTATCAGGTGGAAAGTGTACTGGTAAATGATACGGTATACGAAGCGGAAGGAGATGTGCTCACCGTAAGTGATGTGACGGAGGATATTACGGTTGCCGTTACATTTGGCCCGAAGCCTGCGCTGGCAGAGGTGATAGGAGACTCAGACAGTACTCTCTGGATCGTTTTGGGGGCGGTAGCCGCCGGAGTGCTGATAGCAGGCGGCGCGGTTTTATATGTGTTGTATCGAAAGAAGCATGCGGGCAAGGTTCCGCCGGAGAGAAAGGATGTGGGAGAATGAAACAAATGAAACGAGTGAAAAGGTCGTTGATGAGCGTGCTGCTGATTGCGTCTATGGTTTTTAGTTCCATAGCCTATGGCGCTATCGCAAGAGCGGATGCGGGAGATGTGGGCGGCAGTGCTGACGGGCAGGTGCTCTATGAGGAGGATTTTGATGGCGAAACGATAACTACCCTGCAGCAGGCAGGATGGCAATTCAATGGTTCGGATGCTGGCAATATAACGTATGAAATGAACAGCGACGCACTTCGCGCAAGAACAGGCGACGCCTATTATGATAACGGGGATGCCTATAACTGGACGTATTATACCTATGAGAGCCAGATGACCATTGCCACCAAATATCCTGATGGTATTCCGGGCAATCTTTCTAAGACAACTTACGTTGGCCTGCGTTTTGGAGTAGATAAAACCACGAAGATGGGCTTGGAATACGCAATTCACTATAACCCCGATAATAGCAGCTACTCCTACCGTGTGTGGGACAGGAATGCGGGAACGGCGGCCATAGAGGAAACACTCCTGGAGAATGCAGATTTGGCATTAGACAAGGAAATGACGCTAAAAGTCAAGGTGGAGGGAACTACTTTTACCATTTACTTAGACGGCGTGGAATTAGCCAGCGCCACCATGGCAGAGCCTATCACCGGAACCATAGGCACATTAGGAAACACCAGTACGGTGTTTGCGGACTTTGACAATATGCGGGTAACCAAGAATCCGGATGTGTTATATGATGAGAATTTCAATAACGCTACCTTGGAATCGCTACGGCAAGCAGGGTGGGTACTGCCTTACGACACCGCGAATAGCAGGGAGTTTTTTAGCGTGGAAGATGGCGTGCTTTGTAACATAGGCGGAAATGCCCATTACGGAAATGCGGAGGCTTATACATGGACGGATTATACCTATGAGAGTCAGATGACGTTTGAAACAAAACAAGCGTTTGACGGCGAAAACGTAAATGAATATCTGGGCATTCAATTTGGAGTGGACAGCAATGGAAATGGTTTGGAATATGCGATCCATTATCAATATGACGCTGCTACGGATACCAGCAGCTACTCGTACCGCGTGTGGGACAGGAATGCGGGATCAGCCGTCATAGCGGACACAGAACAAACGGCTCTTACGGATAAAGGGCTTGCTGAGAATCAGCCTATGACGCTAAAGGTGAAGGTAGAGGGCAGTATTTTTACGATCTACTTAAACGGAGAGGAATTAGCCAGTCATACCATGGAGGCGCCCATTACCGGTACGATAGGTACACGGAGAAGTGGTAATCAGGTGAATCAGTATTTTGACAATATACTGGTAACCAAGAATCCACAGGATACGCCGGAGGATGATCCGGGTGATGGCGAGGAAGCTGGCGAAGATATTAATGTAAATGCTTTGTATGCGGAGAACTTTGATGAGACAGCGATAGAAACGTTGCAGGCGGCGGGATGGGTATTTCCAACCAGAAACGACGGTAGGCCCTATTACGAAATAAATGAAACTGCCCTTCGCGGAATAGCAGGAAATGCGTATTATAACAATGAGGAAGCCTATCAGTGGACGGATTATACCTATGAGAGTAAGATGACGATTGCCACTAAATACCCTGATGGTATTCCGGACAATCTTAACAAAGCAACTTACGTTGGCCTGCGTTTTGGAGTAGATGAAACCACGAAGGAGGGCCTGGAATACGCCATCCGCTATGACCATGATAGTGGAAACTTTTACTACCGTGTGCTTGAACGGAGCACGGTAAAGCCTGTTATAGCCGAAACACTCCTGGAGAATACGGATTTGGCATTAGACTTAGACAAGGAAATGACGCTAAAAGTCAAGGTGGAGGGAAAAACCTTTACGATTTACTTAAACGGAGAGGAATTAGCCAGTGCTGCCATGGCAGAGCCCATCACCGGAACCATCGGCACATTGGGTAACACCACCACGGTGTACTTTGACTTTGATGATATGCTTGTAACCAAGAATCCGTGGAACGTGGTGGATGAAAGTGAAGAGGGGGATGGGGAAGACGATGATGAGGTGGATGAGAATGCCTTGTACGCGGAGAACTTCAACAACGCAACCATTTCCTCCCTGCAGGCAGACGGCTGGATATTCCATCTCAGAGACAACGGTACGCCCTATTATGAAATGAATGGGACTGCCCTTCGGGGAATAACAGGAAATGCGTATTATAACAATGCGGCTGCCTATCAGTGGACGGACTATACCTATGAGAGCAAGATGACGATAGCCACCAAATATGATGACGGTCGTGCCGAGGAAGGTTGGCTTGGCCTGCGCTTTGGAGTAGACAGCAGCGGAAATGGACTGGAATATGCGATCCACTATGTCTATAACCCCGAGACAGGTTACAGCTACTCCTACCGTGTGTATGACCGGAACACAAGGAATTTTGTTGTGCCGGAAGCACCTCTGACAAACGCGAATCTGGCGAAAGACCAGGAAATGACATTAAAGGTAAAGGTGGAGGGAAGAATCTTTACGATTTACCTAAACGATGAGGAATTAGGCGGGGGAATCATGCCGGAGCCTATCACCGGAACCATAGGCACATTGATGAACTCCACTACGGTGTATCTGGACTTTGATGATATGCTTGTAACCCAAAATCCGGCAACTGGCGAGGAGGAAGAAGGGAATATCACATTTTTGGTGGATGAGAACTTTGACGAGTATAACAATGGAGATACGCCGGTTAGGTTCTCCAATGGCTGGAGGACCACCAATAACGACGCAGTGGTGCGTGATGGAAAATTATTGTTAAATACCTCGGCGAATCTGTATGCACGGGAGAACTTTACCAATGGCTATGTATCGGCAGATATTCTTCTGGAGGACGTCAGCGATGTGTTTGCCCAGGCGGAAGAAGATACAACAGTATATCCGGTATCGCTGACAGCGAGGAATACCTTGAACAGCGATATGCATGAATTCCGCACAAGAATCGCGCTGACGAAAGGGGCGGACGGTGAATATACCGCGCAAATGCAGGTCGTTGTTTACAGCCGTACCGATTATGAGGGGCCGCAGGTATATTCCTATCCAATTACGGATTTCGCTTTCGGAAAAACCTATAATTTAAAAATCATCTGCGTTGGCAACTACTTTGCTGTGGCAATGGATGACATCCTGCTTTTTGAGAGAGCCTGCGCCACAACCCATGGGTTGTACGAGCGCCAGGGTATTTTTGGAATCTTGACTGCGGAGAATACTGCCAATGTATTGCTGGATAATGTGCAGATCGTGAAATATGCGCCCAGGCAGATAACGGTTCATGAGGATTGCGCGGAGGAAGTATCGGTATACAGCTATCCGGATCTGATAGCCGGTTCCAAGGAGAGTTATCAGCGTACCGCGTATTATGTGGGCGAGCATGTAAAAATCTGGGTATCGCCGAAGGAGGGGTATGTGCTGGATACAAACTCTCTGAAATATATCACTGCGTCCGGTGAAACAAGGATCGTGGACCATGCGAGCAATGTGCTGTACGGATTTTTTATGCCGGCAGCCGATGTGGTTGTTTATGCGGCGTTTGTTCCGGGGAGCGGACCCGTGAATGATATTTTCTTTACGGAGAATTTTGACGGCGACAACAGTATGCTTGACAATGGCTGGAACGCAAATGGCAACATTATCAATGGAAGACTTTTGCTGGGCGGCAGTTTGTCCAGTGTATATCTGACAGATTTGCTGGGTGCGGATTCCTGGTCGGATTATACGGTTCAGGCAGAGGTATCTCTCAGTGATGCTGATTTGAACTATAATATCGGTGTTGCTGCGGTTTGTGTCCGCACAAGCGGGACCGGGAATGGATATGAGTTCGGAATACAGATGGGGACGAGTGCGCGGACAGGAATCTTCCGGCTATATGACCGTACAACGAGAACCGTGCTTGCCCAGGGCAACGGTGGCTTAACGGTTGAACGGGATAAGACGTATCAGCTAAAGGTTGTAGTACAGGGAAATCGTATTATTTGCTTTGTAGATGGCGTGTGTATATTTGACGTGGTTGACAGCGCCAACAGCAATCCCGTCGGAACCATCGGTCTTCGTACAAATGCCGGGAACGGCTATTATGATAACATTGTGGTAAGAAAGATTGATCCGGAGGAATTAAATGCCAGTTCTACCGGAGCGGGAACTGCAACCGTTCCTAAGACCGGCGATACCACGGAACCGGGCTGGCTGTGGCTGCTGGCTGGCTTAAGCTTCACCGGAGCCCTTTGCCTTGGCTATCTGGGCCGCAGGCGTTATGTCTGCTATGTCAAAAGAAAAATTTAGACGGACAGAGGAAAGAACATGGATAAAGTGAAACAGATACAAGCTTATGATGTAGTAGTGGCAGGCGGCGGACCTGCCGGAATCGCGGCGGCAACTGCGGCGGCGCGGCATGGACAGAAAACGCTGCTGCTTGAGGTGAACGGCTGCGTGGGTGGAACCTCCACGGCAGGGGCGCTGCCTTTCTGGCTGGGCTACACCAACGGCTCCATTCCCTTTCCCTGGATGATCAAGGAGGGGCGGTCCTATAAGGACTGCCCCCATCCCAGGAAAGCGGTGGGGGGTATTTTTGAAGACGCCATGAACCGGATCAAGGCGGCCCAGGGCGGTGTTGGGCCTTGTGTACTGGGGCAGACGGATAAATATCCCGGGCTGGACCGTCTGGGATGTCATGACGAATTTACCTTCGATATTGAGACGGGAAAACGTGTATTGGAGGAGATGCTGACGGAAGCCGGAGTGACTTTGCGTTATTATGCCCGTGTCATAGGCGCCAGGCGGGAAGGGGACAAGGTTGCCGGAGTTTATTTTGCGGATAAAAGCGGTGTGCAGTATGTTCCCGCCGGGGCTGTAATCGACTGTACCGGGGACGCTGATGTGGTGGATCAGGCCGGCTTTGAAACCTATAAGGGGGATAAAGTGACCGGTGAGATGACCGGGTGCAGCTTAGTCGCGCATATTGAGAATATTGACCCCGGAGCGGTGGAGGCTTATCTGAACGCAGGGAACGACCCCTGGTTCCGGTCGCTCTGTGAGCAGGCCATAAAGGATCATCCGGATATGGATCTGCCGGATTCGCTGATCATCTTCCCGATGGTGCAGGAAGGGGTATTTATGGTGAACGGGGGAACCAGCTTCGGAGGGTATGACGGAACGGACGGTGAGAGCATGACGGCTCTTACCATGCGCGGACGCCAGAGAGCGAAAAATCTGGTGGAAGTATTGTTCCGAAATTACATGCCCGGAGCGGCAAATTGCCGCCTGCGCCTGACGGCTTCTTATCCGGGCGTGCGGGAGACCCGGCGAATCATTTCCGAGAGAGCCTTGACGGAGGCGGATTTACTGAACGGAACCAACTTCGAGGACACCATCGCCCTGGCCGGGAGGCATTTTGACTTACATAGGGAAGGCGGGCAGCCCTTTGCGGATCAAGGAAAGCGTGTCCGCAAGGGGATTACCGAGATTCCCTACCGCGCTTTGCTTCCAAAGGGAGCGGATAATCTCATTGCCGCCGGCCGCTGTATCGAAGCGGAGGGACAGGCGCTGGGTCCGGCACGGATCATGTCCACCTGCTTTGCAGTTGGAGAGGCGGCAGGAACGGCTGCCGCAATGAAACTTCGGTCGGACTGTCCGTTCCGTGATGTGAATGTTTCGGCTTTGCAGGCGGATTTAAGAGAAAACGGCGCGGAAATCGATGCTTAGGTGTCCGGTCTGAAATGGCTGGTCCTAAGCAGAAGGAAAGGTGAGGGAGAATGGAAGGCAAATTTAAGGGAATATTTCCGGCGTTATTGACACCCTTTGATAAGAATTATCATGTGAATACGCAGGTTCTCCGTGAACTTGTGGCTTACAATAGGAAGAAGGGAGTGGACGGATTTTATGTCTGCGGAAGCACCGCAGAGGCATTTATGCTGACAAGTAAGGAGCGGCTTTCCGTGATGGAGACCGTAAGCAATTGCACAGAGGGGAAATGTACCTTGATAGCCCATGTAGGCTGTATTTCCACCACAGAGGCGGTTGCGCTTGCCAGAGAAGCACAGAGCATGGGCTATGATGCAATATCCTCCGTAGCTCCGTTCTATTATAAATTTTCTTTTGAAGAAATTAAAAAGTATTACTTTGATATTGTAAATGCTGTGGAGCTTCCCATGTTGATTTACAATTTTCCCGCATGTTCCGGTGTGAATCTGACGGTGGACAATATCAAGGAATTCTTAAATGACGACCGTTTCCTTGGGGTGAAGCATACCTCCAGCGATTATTTTGCGTTGGAGCAGTTTAAGACGGCATTTCCTCAGAAAGTCGTTTATAACGGATATGATGAAATGTTTCTTGCGGGACTTTCCATGGGGGCGGACGGCGCTATCGGCAGCACCTTTAATTTCATGGCGGAAAAGTTCATTGAGATTCGTAAGCGGTTTCTGGAAAATGATATGGAGGGGGCGCTCTGGATTCAGCGGGAGGCCAACGTGATCATTCAGGCTCTTTGCAAGGTTGGCGTTATGCAGGGAGAGAAGGCTGTGCTGGAGGAGCTGGGCTTTGATTTTGGACCGGCCAGGAAGCCCTTCGCGCCCTTGAGCGGGGAACAGAGGAAGGAACTGATAAGCGCGGTGCTGCCGCTGTTATAACGGAAGAACAGACGTGTAGAAAAATAAGCTATCAATCACGGGGAGAAACCGGCAATGGATTTTACAAATTTAAAACTTTTCATGGATGAAATGGCAAAAACGCGGACCGTAGGTAACGCGGTGGAGGTTTATTTGCGGGGAAAACGGGTATTTCAATACGCATGCGGATTTTCAGATCTGGAAAATAAAATTCCCATGACAGGAACGGAACTGTTTCAAATTTATTCCTGCTCTAAAATAGCCACCGTAACGGCAGGAATGCAGCTTTTGGAAAAAGGAAAGATTTTATTAACCGATCCGCTGTATGACTATATGCCGGAATTTCGGGAAATGTATGTGAAATTGCCGGGAGGCGGTTTGAAGAAGGCGCGTAATCCCATTTTGGTGGGCGATTTGTTCTCCATGACTGCGGGATTTGACTATAACTTGAAATCGCCCGGATTTCAAAAGGCAAATCTTTTGACCCAGGGCAGGATGGATACGGTGGAAACGATCCGATGTGTAGCGGAGGACTCCCTTTCTTTTGAGCCGGGAACGCACTGGCAGTACAGCATTTGTCACGATGTCCTGGCGGCGCTTATCAGTGTTGTGACGGGGAAAAAATTCAGGGACTACGTGAAAGAGAACATTTTTGAGCCTTTGGAAATGAAAGACAGCGTATATCACCATACGGAGGAAACGCTGGCGCGTACTGCCCAGCAATATCTTTTTACAGGGGAGGAGGCAGACGCCGCTCCTGGTACGAAAAGGTTGGATGAAAGTGACAAGTTCTATGGCTGCTTTAAAAATGTGGAAAAAAAAGTGGAGCATGTTCTGGGGGAGGAATATGACAGCGGAGGCGCCGGTATTATTAGTAGCGTGTCAGATTATGTCAGGTTGGCGGCGGCCCTGGCCGGATATGGACAGGGGATTTCCGGAGAGCGGATATTATCAGAGTATTCGGTGAAATTAATGAGGCATAACCGTTTAAATGAAGTGCAGCTAAAGGATTTTAGCCGGAAGCATCTGACAGGCTGCGGATATGGATTGGGGGTCAGCACGCACTTGAAGCCGGAACAATCGGGCTTAATCTGCGGGCTCAATGAATTTGGCTGGGGCGGAGCCGCCGGGTCCTGTGTAATCGTTGACGCAGAGGCTGGATTGGGGGTCTTCTATGCCCAGCATACGTTAAATGCCAGAGAAGAGTATTATCAGCCACGGTTGAGAAATGTTGTATACTCTTGTCTGTAGGGAAAGGGCTGCGCAAAGCGGTGTTTGGCCGGTGTTTTGGCATGATTGCCATAACGCCGGCTATTTTATTGTTGTTTCGTTGACAACCAGCCTAAAAGCATTTATATTAGAACTATAACAAGAAATGACCGGGTTCGGGAGGTGACTAGGATGGCGCGTACAGTTGGGATCGGGATTCAGAATTATAATGAGATTATAGAAAATGATTGTTTCTATATTGATAAGACTGACTTCATCAGAGAATGGTGGGAAAGCAGGGACAGCGTGACCTTGATCACCCGTCCCCGGCGGTTCGGGAAAACCTTGAACATGAGCATGGTGGAGCAGTTCTTTTCTGTGAACTACGCAGGGCGAGGGGATTTGTTTGAAGGCTTGTCCATCTGGCAGGAGGAGAAGTACAGAGATTTGCAGGGAACTTATCCGGTGATTAGTCTGTCCTTTGCCAATGTGAAGGGGAGAACTTATCCGGAGACCAGATATAAGATCTGCCAGCTTCTGGTAAATCTTTATTCAAAGTATGATTTTTTAAAGGATAGCGGTGTTTTAACGGATAGGGATAAGGAATACTTTAACAGAATTTCCGTGGATATGAATGACGGGGACGCTGCGTTTGCGCTATACCAGCTTTCTGATTTTCTTTCCCGCCATTACAGGAAAAAGGTGATCATCCTCCTGGACGAGTACGACACACCTATGCAGGAGGCCTATGTGAACGGATTCTGGGAGGAGCTGGTGGCCTTTACCAGAGGTTTGTTCAATTCCACCTTTAAGACGAATCCATGGCTGGAGCGTGCTATCATGACGGGGGTTACCCGGGTCAGCAAAGAGTCCATCTTCTCGGATTTAAATAACCTGGAGGTGGTTACAACGACCTCCGATAAATACGCAACATCCTTTGGCTTTACGGAGACAGAAGTTTTTGCCGCCATGGATGA
>CALWLN010000144.1 GCA_944381535.1 uncultured Lachnospiraceae bacterium | reverse complement strand
AGCTTTTGGACGCTTTGGGGGACCGGAAGATTTCTCTGTGCCGGGAGCTTACCAAGAAGTATGAGACAGTTCTGCGCGCCACCCTCCCGGAGGCGGTCTCCTACTATGAGGAGCATGAGCCCCGGGGAGAGTATGCGTTGGTGTTGGAAGGGGCAGACCGAAAGACTCTGGAGGCGGAGAGCAGGCAGGATTTCGAGCGCATGACCCTTAAGGAGCATATGGCCCTCTACGAAGGCCAGGGGATTCCCCGGAAGGAGGCCATGAAGCTGGTGGCAAAGGACCGGGGGGTGTCCAAGCGGGAGGTTTATGGGGCGTTATTAAATGACGGGGATGCGTAAAAATCTCCGGTCAGTCTATTTCTGTTATCAATTTCACATATCCCGTGTTACTGACCAGAGCAACCATTCACACGTCCTGTCATTCCAGCACAATTCTCCGTTCACATAGACCCACCGAAGATTCCCTGTGAGCCACCACAATAATGGTCTTATCCTTTCCGATATTCCGAATCGCATCCTGAACCACATTTTCGCTGTACTGGTCCAGGGCGCTGGTGGCTTCATCAAAAATAAATACATCCACATCCCTTAAAAACAGCCGGGCCAGGACAATCCTCTGCCTCTGTCCGCCGGAAAGCTTTATCCCCCGCTCCCCGATCACCGCGTCCAGCTTGTCCGGCAGGGATTCAATGAAATCATAAATATATGCCTTTTTGCAGGCTTCCACCATTTCCTCTTCCGTGGCGGTACTTTTAGCGTATAACAGATTT
Source organism: uncultured Lachnospiraceae bacterium (assembly GCA_944381535.1). Taxonomy (GTDB): domain Bacteria; phylum Bacillota; class Clostridia; order Lachnospirales; family Lachnospiraceae; genus 14-2. The sequence continues at coordinate 3,875 of CALWLN010000144.1, read as the reverse complement.
TCTCGTATGGAAAGATTCAACAGGATATTCTCCTGCATCACATACCCCATGCGGCTGTGCATGGCCTCTATATCAATCTCTCTTAAATCAATCCCGGCAAAACTCACGCTTCCCCTCTGGGGCGTTACCATCCCGGTTATCAGCTTTAACAGCGTGGTTTTTCCGCAGCCGCTCTTTCCTGTAATGGCTACCCGCTCCCCCTTTTCAATTATAAGGGAAAAATGCTCGATTACATTCTTGTCTCCCTCCTCATAGGAAAAAGAGACATCCGACAACTCAATCTTATAGTCTCTCCCCGGCTTTTTGCCTGCCTTCGGCTCTGCCTCTGTCCCCTTCAGCACTTTCATCAGCCGTTCATAGTTCTGGAGATTTAACGCCTTCACTTCCCGCCAGCCCTGGATACTGGCATGGAGCCAGGAGGACATGTTCTGGTCGTTCACACGCATTTTTTCATTGTAGACGCTCTCCCGTCTGCTCACCAAGCGGTCCAGGCCAAAGGAAACCGGGATGACCACCATGGAAAACAGCGCCAGCCTCCAGTCCAGTAACAGGAGAAAGAGGGAAGCCCCCAGAAGCTTCAGGTACGCCATCACATAATCAATGGTCTGGATACTGAAAAAGTCCATGGCCTTCTTGGGGTCGTCCTCAATGGTCAGCTTCGTATCCCCGATGTCCTGGGTTTCATAGGAGGAAAAGTCCCTGTGGAACAGCCCTTCCCAGATCCGGTACCTCATGTGCAGCACTGTACTGTTCGTCAGCCGGTTATTGCCGAAAAATTTAGCATAATCCAGCAGGATCGTCATGGCGTTCACGGCCAGGTATCCTGCCAGCACAACCACAAACATCCGGATCTTTCCCTGCAGGATGACCTCATCGATAAATATACGGTAAAATAACGGCGGCAGGAACCCCAGCGCCAGTATCACGGCGCTCAGGAAGAAATTCAGCACAAAGAAGCGTTTCACCCCATCCGCGTAGGGCGCGATCACCCGGAAAAACCGGTACCGGTATTTTATCTTATCAATCATATGCCTCTGCCTCCTTTACCGCAAAGAGCGTCCGAAACGCGCTGCTGGTTCGGATCATATCCTCCGGATCTCCCAGTTCCGCAATACGACCCCCATCCAAAATAGCGGCCCTCCTGCACAGCAGGACCGAACTCTGCCGGTGGGCAATGACAATGGCCGTCCGCCCGTTTAAGGCATCCGCCCAGGCATTGTGGATGTCCCTTTCCGTCTCACTGTCCAGAGCCGAGGTAGCCTCATCGAAAATGATGATTTTCGGATCCTTCAGATAGATCCGGGCAATGGCAAGCCGCTGCTTCTGCCCGCCGGATAACCCGACGCCAGATTTCCCGATCGCCGTATCAAGGCCATCGGGAAGGCTCTCGATATAGTCAAGGATGCCTGCCCTTTGGCAAGCTTCCCTCATTTCAGCCTCAGTAGCGTCCCTGCGGCCCAGCCGGAGGTTTTCCGAAATGGTCCCGTCAAACAGCAATACTTCCTGCTGCACGATCCCGATATTTTCCCGGATGGACTTTAAGGAGCAGTCACAAAGGCGCTGTCCGTCAATCTCTATGTACCCCTCCCGGGGCTTATAGAACCCGATCAGCATATAGGCCAGTGTTGTCTTCCCCTCCCCGCTCTTCCCCACCAGGGCAATCTTATCCTCCGGCTGGATCGTTAAATTCAATCCTGAAAAAATCGCGGGTCGGTTCTGATATCCGAAAGAAATATCATGGAAAATGATTTTTCCCTCGGTAACCACCAGATCCGCTTTCCCTTCCCAGTCCTTTTCCGTGGGGGAATGGAGCAGGTCATAGATGTGCTGGATAAAGGAAATGCGGTTCTGAGCCCGCAGGTACATTCCTGTCATATCCTTGACCTGAAAGGTCATACTGGAATAATAGGCAAGGACCGCCGTCAGGGTTCCCACGGTCATGTTGTTTTCAAAGGCCATATAAGCTACTACGCCGTAAATGGCCAGCATGATAAGCAGTTGAATTACCGTCAGGGCATGATTGGCGGTTTTTGTAAGAAATTCCGCAGTGACATTCACCTTGATCATTTTCTTCTGATGATTGAGAAACGACTTGTCCGCGGTTTCCCTGGCTCCCATCATGCGGATATCCCGAAGCCCGGAAAGTATCTCATACAGCCAACCATTGTAGGCCGCCTCATTTTCCCTCTGATTTTCCATATACTGACGGTTTTTCTTTCCGAACCGGATGGAGACAAAGACGGACAAGGGCACCACCACCAACATGAGCAGGCCGATCTGCCAGCCGAACAGGAACACATATACCACAAGAAGGATTAATAGCATCGCCTTGTTGAGCATGTGTATGATGTTCTGAACCACAAAATGCATGCACTCATTGGCGTAAGAATTGCAAGTATTGATGACGTCGCCGGTCTTCACGTCAGACAGATACTCTGCGTCCGCATACAGAACATGGTCAAAAATATCCCGCTTGATGTCATAGGCATACATGATGGAAAGATAACTGTGCTGGGTTTCGGTGAAAAAATGAAGGATACAGGAAAATAGCAGCATCACCGCAAAGACCAGGCTTACTCTGAAAAAGACCGGGATATTCCGGTAATATACGATCTCGTCAATCATAACGGAAAATGTAATGGGCACGAAAACCCGCAGAAGGTTATTGAAAAACCAGCCGGCATAAATGAGCGAAAAATTCTTTTTATGCTTCCGGATATATTTTGAAAGAAATTTGATGGCCGTAAAATAGTTAAGCTTCTTATTCATTGGATTTTCCTCCCCGTATAAAAATCCGTTCAAATAGTGAGATTTCATCTGCCGGTATATCCGCTTTCACCTCCCTGGGCAGGCCGCTTAAAGCTTCCGCATCCGCAATGTAAAATATGGTGGTTCCGTCGTCCTGTACTGTTTCGGTTATTTCCACCGGATATATCTGTTCCTCACGGTTATCATAGACATACAGCTGACCGGTACAGGACTCCATAAGACCGTCCACAATAATTTTATCCCGTTCTATGCTGGCGTCACAGGTAAGAAACAGATTTGTTTTAGTGGTAACGGTGAGAAACAGAATCAGGCTGACGCTTACAAGGACTAAAAGAAAAAATAAAATTGGTTTTTTAGCGGTATACTTCACATAGATATTCTCAATTTTTTTCACTGGTACTCCTCCCATGTCTGTTTTTCTTATTATATTCGTTTTAGCGAAGATATTCAAGTATAAGAATATATTTTATACTAAATCTATAAGCAAGTCCGCTGCAGGCACGGACTGATCAGTAACACAAATCAGGAATTGGAGATGAACGGATGATTGACTATTCACCTTTTTGGCATACACTTGAAAAGTCAGATGAAAACTGGTATACCCTTACCAGCAAACATCATTTGTCTCACAGCACACTCCATCGTCTAAAACACAATAAGGATGTCTCCACCAAAACGCTAAATGATTTATGCAGAATTCTGAATTGCAACATTGCGGATATTGTTCAATATATTCCTTCTGATTCCGATCAGATCTTATAATGCGGGGTACCGCTGAGACCACTTAAGAAACTGCTCCGGCGTAAGCACCCCATTTAAAAATACAGCGTCATAAATTTCATGGCTATGATAGTGACTTTTTTGTTTATCAAATCCATAAAGTTTTCGTTCCAGCAAATCCTGACTTTACTTTTTAATTATTATATCTACTTTCAATAGCCTTGTAAATAAATCTTTTGCCCGGTCTTGCATTATAGACGTTTTTGTAGTACAATAATACCAAAGCATATTTTTCATTTCTCAAGCGGCATTTATAAGAAAAAGTAAGACTGCCGCTGTTAGTTGATGGCGCTGCCATTCTCATAACAATCTGTTTTTCGGAAAAT
>CALWLN010000143.1 GCA_944381535.1 uncultured Lachnospiraceae bacterium | reverse complement strand
TTTTGTGGTATCAAGAGCATTATACCAGAATAGGCTGTAAATGTAAGACTAAATGCAACTAGAAATTCCAGTAAGACTGGATTCAATATTTTGCCCTTCAGAGTGGAATTTAACTTTTCACTTCACCCTTGAATATTTTGTAAAAAAGTGGTTGACTTTTTCCGGACATGCCATTATAATATAGAAGTCGGTCAGAAACAGGACCACAGGGTGTGGGATCTTAGCTCAGCTGGGAGAGCATCTGCCTTACAAGCAGAGGGTCATAGGTTCGAGCCCTATAGGTCCCACTTCAAATGAATATGGCGGAATAGCTTAGTTGGCGAGAGCACACGGTTCATACCCGTGGTGTCGAGGGTTCAAATCCCCCTTCCGCTACGCTAAAAACCCCGGAAAATCAATGGTTTCCGAGGTTTTTTTTTTGAATGATATACAGCGCATAAAAGTTTATACCGATGGTCCATAATTCGCAATCTGCCAACACACTGTACCCTAAGGCCTCCAGCCTCATTCCGCTCCCTTCTTTCGAAGCTCCACCGCCCGATAATTTCCAAGCTCCACCACTTCCCCCATCACAAAGGGGACCGGAAAAGAAAAGATGGGCCCATCGTACACGAAGGTATGATACTCTCCGTTCTCCCCGCAGATGTCCACGCCGGCCTCCTTCATTTTCGCAAGGAGCGGCAAGGACAGATCCTGCCCCAGATAAGAAGGGTCCAGCTTACTCGCATTCACAATTTTAATCTTTGCCCGAAACCCTGCCCGCAGCGCTTCATACACAAGTTCCTCCCGGGACTGCTGCCACAGGGGAAGCACGCGCCTTAGTCCCCCATGGCGGCACCGGTCCTGGTTCCAGCTTTTATGCTCCTCAATATCAATATCACCAAATACACAGGCCTCCGCTCCCAGTTCCCGCGCCTTTTTCAAACTCTCCTCAAAGGATTGATTATAATTGTCCGCAGTGCATACACAGGCAAGCAGCGGAATATGCAGGCTCTCCGAGACAGCCTGCAACAAAGAATCTCCGATTCCGTGAAACCAGGAACGCTCCTGGTCCCGGTTCACGGTGGTAAGAAGGGCCACCGGCGTGTGCCCCTCCTCTATCATGCGGTATAAGGCCAATGCGCTGTCCTTTCCACCGCTGTAAGACATAACAAATTCCATGTCGCTTCCTCACTTTCCATCATTGGGACGGATTCTTTTCCCGATTGCTACGAATATTATAGCGAATCCGTCCCAAAATGGCAAATGCATTTACTCCTCCACAATCTTCATGGCACAGTTTGCCCATTCCGTCAGCCGCTGGGGCTGATAGCGGACTGTGGAAATATCCTTCAAAATCATCTCCAGGGCAATGTTATTTTTCTTTGCGGCTGCGCAGGTCCGTCTCAAATCCTGGGCAATCACCTCCAGGTCCATGGTGTCTCCTGCCAGGAAGGCGGGTGTGGGCTTGTTGGACATGACGATATCCTTTCTCAAGCCTTCCGCAAATTCCTCCCGATGGCTCCAGGGACTACAGGATATTTTTCTCACATTGGGGATTTTCTGCACAATGTCCAGCCTGTCGTCCAGCCTGTCGCAGCAGCCGTAATAGAACATGCCGTACTGTTGGGAGAGCTGTGAAATATAGGGTACCTCAAATTCCTCCGTCACATCGGGGGACACCGCCGTAAATAGCTGGGCCAACCCGAAATTCCAGGCATTTTTCGTGTTAGCCTCCTTCCCCGCTCCAAAATCCGGCAGCAGCTCGTCAGTGTAGATGACCGAGCAATGGCAGAGATTCGCCGAGGTGTCCACCAGCCCCAGCTCATTGACCTGCCGGATACCGGCCAGGGCGGAATGGGTCATTTTCTCCATAATCTTATGGAGGAACTCAGGCCGGTCTATCAGATCGTAATAAATGTTGTCCACTCCCATAAGTTCGGCCAGTTCATCCCAGATACCCAGACGCACAAACACCCCTCCGGCCTGCCGCACCGGCAGAATTCCGTCGAACACCTCCCTGGCCTGCTCCAGCCACCGGGCGGATTTCTCCGTATCATGAGTGATTACCATGTCTTTGATCTTCTCCAGGTCCTCCTCCGTCTTAAGCTGATTCTGGAAGGCGTGGGAAACCACGGAATTTTTCTCATCGGTGGAGAGGGTCGTCTCCTGGATTGTCAGGCCATAGCCGCTGTTTGTGGCGGCATAGGGAATGGTAACAAAGGGCTCCACCACCATATCCACCGGAAAATGCCTCCACTTATACAGAGTACTCCGCAGGAAAAATTCCACGTCCCGGAACATGGGGTCCTCCACCATACAAGTCAACTCCCCCTCCTGATTCAGCTCGTTCCAGGGAAGCTGGTCTATCAGAACCATGGGCCTTGTATTTTCATGCCTGTTAAAAGCCTTCCACAGCTCCATCTTCTCTCTCTGGCAGGGAAGAGACGCCACTTCCATATACTCTTTTGCCAGCTCCCGCAAGGCCGTAATTTCTTCTTTTCTCAACTCCATCTGTATCTTCCTCCTCGTTTTACAGGTCTGTCCGAAGGGGCGCTTCCTTCAGGCGCAAAGCATACGCTCCTTTCATCCTGGTATCATTTTATTCCATCCTTCCCATAAAACAATGGTATTTATAATACAAATATTCTCAAAAAACAACTTCTTCAGAAATAGTCAAAGTGTATCAAAACGGGGAATGAACAGTAATATACTTTCCATTGCGGATTTCACCGCCTTCGGTTATAATAATGGCAGACAAGACGCCGCGATTCCTATCATGAGGTAATCAGTAATTCCATGAACAAATTTCGGGAGGTTGCAAGCATGTTATTGGCATACGGGTATGAAACAGTCTCTTCCGACTGGCAGGTAAACGAAAAAAGCGCCCCGCTGTACTGCAGGGCTTACTATGTCCTTTCCGGGGATGTGATATACCGCTGCGGCAGCGCCGCCCAGTCTCTGCGTCCCGGATATCTCTATGTGTTTCCTTCCACGGTTTCTTACAGCATGGAGCAGGATCCCGCTCATCCGCTGAAATGCCTGTATCTGCACCTGGATATTTTTCCGAATCTGCTGACGGAATTGCTGGAGCTTAAGGTGACGGAAGACTCTTTCCTCTTCCATCTTCTGGGGGCCATACAGCTTGGCATTTCCGCCAGTTCCATCCAGGACTTTGACCCCGTTATCGCGCCGCTGTCCGACGCGCTGATTGCCCATCTTAGCAGCCATTCCCTGCTGCAGTCCGTACCAAAGGAGCTGGCGGAGACCATACAATATATTTCCGAACACATCAGTGAAGCCATCTCCATCGAGACCTTGAGCCTCCTGTCCGGCTACCATCCGCAATATTATATCCGCCTGTTCCGAAAATACATGAAAATGACGCCTCATCAGTACATCATCAATTACCGTATGCGGCTGGCGCTGTACGCCCTGCTGGCGGGAGACAAGGTGGGAGAGGCCGCCGGGAAGGCCGGGTATCCCGAGATTCGGAATTTCTCCCGGGCCTTCCGGAAGCACTATGGCTATTCTCCCTCACAGATTCGGAATTTTCTCAAGGTCGTTCCTTAGTCGTTTCTTATTTAAAATATTCCACGCCAGACTCAAACAGCTTCAGATCCTGGTCGCCGTAAATATTGACAGCGACACTTCTTCCCCGCCGCTCGGCATGCGCCATCTTTCCTAAAATCCGTCCGTCCGGGCTGGTGATTCCCTCGATGGCCATGTAGGAGCCGTTGACATTCCACTCCTCATCCATGGTAGGCTGGCCTGCCTCGTTGACGTACTGGGTGGCCACCTGTCCGTTGGCAAACAGCTTATCCAGCCACTCCTTGGGAGCCACAAAGCGTCCCTCTCCGTGGGAGGCAGGACTGGTGTAAACACCGCCCAGAACCGCATTCTTAAGCCAGGGAGATTTGTTGGTCACCACCTTGGTGTACACCATCTTGGAAATGTGACGCCCGATGGTATTGTAGGTCAGAGTGGGGGAATCCGGCCTCTGCTGGGTAATTTCGCCGTTGGGTACAAGTCCCAGCTTGATTAAGGCCTGGAAACCGTTGCAGATTCCAAGCATCAGCCCGTCACGCTCCTGCAGCAGCCGGTTCACCGCCTCGGTCATTTTCCCGTTGCGGAAAACGGTGGCGAAGAATTTTGCGCTTCCCTCGGGCTCGTCTCCCGCGGAAAATCCGCCGGGGAACATGATGATCTGCGCCTGGTCGATGGCCTTTACAAATTCCTCCACGGAATCCCGGATATCTCCGGCGCTTAAGTTCTTAAACACCTTCACAACGGTATCTGCCCCTGCCCGCTGGAAGGCCCTGGCACTGTCGTACTCGCAGTTGGTTCCCGGGAATACCGGAATAAATACGGTGGGCTTTGCAACCTTATTCTTGCACACATAAATATCTTTTGCGTTATAAAGCCCGGTGGTCAATATGCCTGTGTCCTGGGTAGCTCTTGTGGGGAATACCTTCTCCAGAGGCTTTGTCCAAGCCTCCAACGCTTCATCCATATCAAGCTCCATATCTCCGCAGACGAATTTGGGCGATTTCTTCACCCGTCCCACAACCTGCCATTCGCCGGCCTGCTCCATCACTTCTTTCAGCAGCTGCAGCTTATCCGCCGCAACCTCCGCCACCAGATCTCCGAAACCGGGGATGAACAGAGTTTCCGGGACAAAGCTTTCCTCAACGGCGACGCCCAACTTATTACCAAAGGCCATTTTGCTCAAAGCCGCCGCCAGACCCTTGCCGTCCAGAGCGTAGGCGGACACGATCACGCCCTTCTGAATCAGCGTGTGTACCGCGTCATATAGCTTCATCACCTGCTCATAGACGGGCAAATCGTAGGCGTCCTTCTGAATCCGGAAGACAACCAGCGGATTGCCCGGCTGCTTTAATTCCGGTGTAATGATGTCGCCTTCCCGTGCCACATCCACCGCAAAGGACACCAGGGTGGGAGGTACGTCAATCTCGTTGAAGGTTCCCGACATGGAATCCTTGCCGCCGATGGAGGGAAGTCCGAAGCCAATCTGGGCACTGTAGGCTCCCAGAAGGGCCGCAAAGGGCTGGCTCCAACGGCTGGGCTCGTCGCTCATTCTACGGAAATACTCCTGGAAGGTGAAACGGATTTTCTTATAATCGCCGCCAGCGGCTACGATTCTTGCCATGGACTCCAGTACCGCATAGACAGCTCCGTGGTAGGGGCTCCAGGAGGACAGATAGGGGTCAAAGCCATAGGCCATCATGGTGACGGTGTCGCAGTTTCCCTTCAGCACCGGAAGCTTGGCCACCATGCTCTGGGTCTCGGTAAGCTGATATTTTCCTCCATAGGGCATGAATACGCTCCCCGCGCCGATGGAACCGTCGAACCGCTCCACCAGACCCTTCTGGGAGCAACCGTTCAAATCCGAAAGGGTGGCAAGCCAGGCTTTCTTCACATCGCCATTTTCAAGGGCCTCTGTAACACCCGCAATCTCCTTCTTCTCAAAAAAGTTTTCTTCCTTCACCGGAATCTCCACAGCCACCTTTGTCTCCTGGTGGGCGCCGTTGGTATTTAAGAAGGCCCTGGAAATATTCACAATCTCCTTGCCTCTCCACTCCAGCACCAGCCGGGGCTCCCCCGTCACCACGGCCACAGCCACGGCCTCCAGATTTTCCTCGGCTGCGTATCCTAAGAACTTGTCCACATCCTCCGGGGATACCACCACCGCCATCCGCTCCTGGGATTCAGAGATGGCGATTTCCGTACCGTCGAGACCGGCGTATTTCTTCGGAACCTTGTCCAGCTGCACCCGCAGGCCGTCCGCCAGTTCGCCGATGGCCACGGACACGCCGCCGGCTCCGAAGTCGTTGCATTTCTTGATGATATAGGCAACCTCCTCCCGGCGGAACAGGCGCTGGATCTTACGCTCGGTGGGGGGATTTCCCTTCTGGACCTCTGCGCCGCAGGTGTCGATGGACTGGGTGGTGTGGGCCTTGGAGGAACCGGTGGCTCCGCCGCAGCCGTCACGGCCGGTACGGCCTCCCAGCAAAATGATGATATCTCCCGGGTCGGAGGTGAGCCGCCGCACGGCCCGTCTGGGCGCAGCCCCCATCACGGCGCCGATTTCCATTCGCTTTGCCACATAGTCGGGATGATAAATCTCCTTCACATATCCGGTAGCCAGTCCAATCTGGTTGCCGTAGGAGCTGTAGCCCTGGGCCGCCCCCCGCACCAGCTTCTTCTGGGGCAGCTTTCCCGGCAGGGTATCCTTGACAGAAACCGTGGGGTCCGCGGCTCCGGTCACACGCATGGCCTGGTACACATAGGTACGCCCGGATAAAGGGTCCCGGATAGCTCCGCCCAGACAGGTGGCGGCTCCTCCGAAGGGCTCGATCTCCGTGGGATGATTGTGGGTCTCATTTTTAAAATTCACCAGCCATTCCTCGGTACGTCCGTCCACCTCCACAGGCACCACAATAGAGCAGGCGTTGATCTCGTCGGATTCCTCCTGGTCCTGTAATTTTCCTTCTTTTTTCAAACGCTTCATGGCCATCAGCGCCAAGTCCATCAGGCAGACAAATTTATCGTCGCGGCCCTTGTACAATTCCTTATGGGTATTCAGATAATCCTCGTAGGTCTCCTCCATGGGCTTTCTGTAGTATCCCTCTCCGAAGCTCACATCCGTAAGCTCCGTGGAGAAGGTGGTATGACGGCAGTGGTCGGACCAGTAAGTGTCCAGCACCCGGATCTCCGTCATGGAAGGATTCCGCTTCTCCTCCTCCCGGAAATACTTCTGAATATGCAGAAAATCCTTGAAGGTCATGGCAAGATTGAAGGAATCGTAAAGACTTTTAAGTTCCGGCTCCGGCATGGCGATAAAATCCGATTTTCCCGGCATATTTTCAAGAATCTGTACGTCCTCCGGCTCGGGGAAAATCTGTACCAGGGTTTCCGGCTTCTCCATGCCGGTCTCACGGGAATCCACCGGATTAATGCAGTGATTCTTAATGGCGGCCAGCTGTTCTTCGGTGAGTTCTCCCGTAAGCACATAGGTGGTGGCGGTACGGATGATGGGATCCTCCTCCTCATCAAGCAGCTTCACGCACTGCTCGGCGGAATCCGCCCGCTGGTCAAACTGGCCCGGCAGGAATTCCACGCTGAAGGCCGTGCCTCCCTTTAAATCAAAGGTTTCCTCATACACATCATCCACAGGAGGCTCGGAAAAAACGGTATACAGTGCTTTTTCGTAGACTTCCTGTGAAATGTTCTCAATGTCGTATCGGATCAACACCCGTACCCCGGTGACGGTGGAAATTCCAAGGTAGCTTTTAATCTCGGACGCAAGCTCTTTGGCCTGGACCGCATAGGGAGTTTTCTTCTCTACATAAATTCTTTTTACATTGCTCATGATAACCTCCTGTATCTTTGTCTGACATTTTCCAGGGAGCCACTTGTCCATCGCCGTCACCAACCTCATCATGACGGTGTAGACAAAAGGGCTACCTCTTCGGTTCCTTTCGTTACCCCGATTATACCACGCTCTTAATAATTAGTACAATTAATATATTTAATCTTTTTTATAAGTTTTACACATAATAAAAGCTGGTTACTCCAGGATAATTTTATCCTCTATATCAAATAAAGCATATATTTTTATTCTTTTTCATTGACACATTTATAATCTGCGCTTATAATTTTGATATGGGATTTTTATAAAAGGAAAGGATGGTGCTCTATGGATATCAACTACGAGTTATACAAGGTGTTCTATCAGGTAGCCTCCTCCCTGAGCTTTTCCGAGGCCTCCAAGAAGCTGTTCATCTCCCAGTCCGCCGTCAGCCAGTCCATCAAAACTTTGGAGCGCAAGCTGGGGCAGTCTCTTTTTGTCAGAAGCACCAAGAAGGTACAGCTCACCCCCGCCGGCAAGATTTTACTAAAGCATATCGAGCCGGCCATGAATCTGATTCAGCGGGGAGAAAATCAGCTGCTGGACGCCGCCACCTTAGGGCTGGGCCAGCTCCACATCGGAGCCAGCGACACCATTTGCCGGTACTTTCTGGTCCCCTATTTAAAGGAGTTCCACAAAAAATTCCCCTCCGTGCCCATCAAGGTCACCAACGCCACCTCCTTAAGCTGCGTGGAACTGTTGGAGCATGGAAAAGTGGATTTGATCATCAGCAACTCCCCCAACCCAAAATTGAACCCGTCTTACATACAGAAGACCGTGCTTTCCTTCCGGGACGTGTTTATTGCCAATCCGGCTTACTTTGATCTGAAGCAACAAGAAATTCCCTTTGAGGAATTAAAACAGTACCCCATTATGACCCTGGATCAGAAAAGCACCACCAGCGAATTTCTTCACAATTTATTTTTGCAGCACCAGCTGGAACTGATTCCCGAGGTGGAACTGAGCAGCAACGACCTGCTCATCGACCTGGCAAAAATCGGCCTGGGTATCGCCTTTATCCCCGATTACTGCCTGACCCCCGACTCCCCGGAACTGTATGTGCTGAAAACCAGGGAACGTATTCCCGCCCGCCAGCTTGTGGCGGCCATCAACACCGGCCTTCCGGTGGCTGCCTCCACGGAGGAATTTCTAAAGCTGCTGCCGGAGGTATAAAAAAGAAAGGATGTATTCACTATGAAATTCAAAATGATTCACGAAAACTACAACGTCACGGACCTGGAAAAATCCCTGGCCTTCTACCGGGAGGCCTTCGGCTTAACGGAGGTCCGCCGTAAAACAGCCCCGGACGGAAGCTTCATCATTGTGTATGTGGCCAATGAGGAGAGCTCCTTCGAGCTGGAGCTGACCTGGATGAAGGAAAAGGAGGGCCGCTATGATCTGGGTGAGTGCGAGTTTCATCTGGCCTTCCAGACCGACGACTACGAAGCCGCCCACAAAAAGCACCAGGAGATGGGCTGTATCTGCTATGAGAACCCCTCCATGGGCATCTATTTTGTGGAGGACCCGGACGGGTACTGGCTGGAGGTCGTGCCGGCAAGGTAATTTTTTAGAAAAATCCCTTCAAGATTCTGAAGGGATTTTTCCTATTCTCGCCCGGGCACTTTCCCCGTCAACCTGTACCACATATTAAATCCATTTACTTAAAGTAGTGAATTTACTTTTAACCTTGATATTTCTATCCTCTACCAGGTTTTGTATCCACTGCCTTTCCTCATCTTTATATGGATCATGCCAAAATTTCCTAAAGTTATATCCTCATCTACCATTTCCAGAATATCCTGTCCATGATGTTTAAGTTCTACATTTCTAATCTGCTCATATATAAATATGCCATCTTTAAAGAAATCAAACAATATGTTCTGTAAATTTGCACGATATAAATGAATGATTACATTTGTATCCAAAGAGGCCTTCAATCTTCCAGTCCTCCTATCAAATCACTAAGATTTTCATCCTGTTGCGAATGCTCAACAATTCTGTCTCTAATATCTTCCACTGTAAGCCGATAATATTCTAAAACTTTTTCAAGCGTCTCTATGGGTATTGCGTTGTGATTATAATTATAAATTACATAATCTATATATTCATGCGGAATATCCCTCTCCATACTTGGTTCATTTAATCGACTATTTCCTCCAACACTTCGTAACAAATTTCCTACACGTAACTCATTTCGCTCATTATCCAAACGTACTCTTTCATCCTTATCAATTTTACCTAAATTCTCCAGACGATTTAATACCATATCAAAGCTTACGTTAAATTCAGACATCATTCTTGCTATATCCATTGCGGACAAGCTATTTTTCTCAAAATCCTCAATCTCTAAATCCAGAAATTTCTCCACATCATCTGATGGCATTAACAGACATGCCGCAAAATAATTTGCTTCCTGCTCTTTTTCATCACTGCTTCCTTCCGAAATCGTAATAACGTTATCAACAAACGAGAACGCTGCTTTCATATGCAGAATTGCATGGCCAATCTCATGTGCCAATGTAAAATTCTCTCTGGATAAGCGGCTGCACGTATTCGTAAATATAATAATATCCGCCGTTTTTTTTTAACGTAAATCCAAGGTCTGCATTTTCACCTAACGGATATCGCAACAGCTTAAAGCCACATCTCTCACAATCCTTAAATAAATCAAGAACCCCATAACGGCCAACTTTACAATTTTCACGAAAAGAAGCCGCTTTAATTCTGATTTCCTTTTTTCTACTGTTTTGCATCGCAGTCTCCCCTAAAAAATATTGTTATGCTGCAATTTTTCATACAAGTGCTTATTCGCATAAAACAGATCTAACATATCAAATATTTTTTCTATAGAAGCATTTTCAGAACCGGCTCTGTATGCAACAGCCGGATCCTCCTCCAGAATTCTTGTTATATCACCCACTGTTACATCCAATATATTTGCAATCCGCAAATCCACTGGATGTCAAGCAAATGTTTTGATTTTATAACATTTTATTTTTTACATGTTACAATTTTGTTCTAATCACTTTCACGGACTACTACTAAAAGCTCTCCTCCACCTCCGCCATCCGCACCCTAAAGCCTTCCAGCACCCCGGAGGGTGTCTCCTCTTCATAGGAATATTGCCTCGTCAGCGCGGGATTCGCAAAGTTCATCACAGACACTTTACGCTCCGTGGGGTCCACGATCCAATATTCCTCCACTCCGGCTTTCTGATACTGCAAAAGCTTCGTGAAATAATCATAGGAAGCATTTCCCGGGGAAACCACCTCAATGATCCAGTCCGGCGCTCCACAGCACCCCTTATCCGTCAATCTCTCCCTATGGCAGACTACCAGGATATCCGGCTGCACCACCGTGGAATCGTCTCCGAAGAGCCACACGTCAAAGGGCGCCGTGTATGCCTGGGAGCTTTCCTTTCGCTCCCGGATATGACCTTTCACCCGGTACAGAAGTTCCGATACCAGCCACTGGTGCATACGGCTTGGGGCAGCCAACACATAAAGAACCCCATTTATCAGCTCCGCTCTGGCGGATTCCGATAAAGCCTCGATATCCGCCCCCTCATATTGCCTGGCCCGATAAGCGTAGGCTGCAGCCGAATCCCGCGCCAGCATTGGCTCCTCCGTCAGCCCTTTGTAGGTAAAGGGAAGCTTCTCCCTGGTAGCCAGGGCCTCCTCGATCGCCAGCAGCGCCGCATACCGGGGGTTCTTCGTAGCCCCGGAAAAAATCTTATTCACAGTGCTTAAGGGAATCCCGGACAACCGGGCAATCTCTCCATTGGTCATGCCGGATTGCCGCTTCCTCTCCTTTAAATCCTCAAGGTTCATGAACCCACCCCTTTCCTTATCTGGGTTCATTATAAACCAAAAATGGATAGTATGTCAATCGTTTTATCCATTTTTGGATATTTCTGTTGACATACTATCCAGTTCATGTCCATTTCTAATCGAATTCCCGATTGGAACAGAAAATATACCGTCCCTCCATCTCCTTTAAAACCGCCATTCTCTGACCGCCCACATCCTCTCCCTCCGGCGTTCCTCTCAGCGTATAGATGAGTTCCACATCTCCATCCGAATTTTTTCTCTGTTCCACAACATTGATATATTTGTTGTTTGAATCGGAATGCGTCAGATAATAAGTGTTCGTTTCCTCATTATAATAAAATTTCTCCAATCCTACCCCAGTCATTTCCGCCAGCGTGAGATTAAAATACTTCTGAAGAATCCGGTCCATCTCTTCTCCCGGAAGCTTCATCACCTCCAACTCCGTGGGCGCTCCCTGTTCTTCCAGGAACTTTATATCCTCCTCTGTCACCGCAAGCTGCAGCCCATCATGAAACAGTTCATACAAATCCACCTCTTCCGGGCTGTCATAGAGAGAATACAGGCAGGCATTGGTGAACCAGGGAACATATATATCGGTCCCATTGTCATACTGCTGATTAAAGAAATCCTCCGACAGATAAGACTCACTTATGTCTCCGCTATTCTCCGGCTTGTCCGTTTCCTCCAGAGCCTGTTCCCCTTTCATCTGGTTGCAGACCATGAGATTATAAGCGTTAAAATACAACGCATTCTCCGCCCCGGGGACTCCTCCGTCATCCGACCACAAAATCCCTGCCAGCCTGGATTTCCCGTAAAATTCCTCCCAGCTTTCTTCCTTGACTTCCAGCGGGGACGGACCGCTCCAAAGGGTTCTGTAATCCGCAAAATGCTCTTCCGGAATTTCCTGGTTCACAAAGGCACTTCCCCACACTTTCATGGTTTCCGATTCCGCAACATGTTCCTCCACCAAAATGCCCGGGCTTTCAGTGGCCGGCTGATACATGGTAATTTCAGGAACCGTGTCGCCATATTCCTTCCGCATGTTCTTCAATACCCTGTTCATATCCGCGTCATCCGGATATTCCACACTCACTGCGCAAAGCTGTTGGGTGCCGCTTCCGATATCCAGAAACTCAAATCGAATCCGGCCGGTTTCTTCTCCAAATAATTTTTGTCCTTCTACCGCAAATGTGGTGCCATATCCGTCATCCTGCCATTCGCTGGCATCCTCCCGCTCCATATCGTAAGCCTCCAGAACCTCTGCTCTGGTCATTCCCCATTTCGTCTTGGGAAACTCCAGAGAACCGTCACCTTCCTTTCCACCGCAGGAACACAGGATGATTGTGAGTACCAGAAATAGCGTTATGGCAAATACTCTTTTTTTCATTGGCTTCCTCCTTCCTTATCCGCTTGTACTACAAAGGCCTCCTAAGCGAAACGTTCCTCGTCTTGTTAAGAAAGCACCCGTTACGGAGGCTTATTTTTCCATTTATATCCTTTTATCCCAATGGGGGATTATTCCAGCACGTCCTGGGCCCTCTGTAAGCGGTAGACCCCGTCTCTTTCAGAAAGGACAAAGGAAAAGACACTTTCACTTCCCTCCCGCTGTAAAGGCATAAGCCCGTCCTTTTCCAACTCCGGTTCTGTTTCCCGATAGGTCTCCATGGAAACAACATCGATTCCCTCGTAGCTGTAATACACCTTCAGAAACGGCAACAGCCAAAGATTATCTCCGATGGCCGTCAGCTCCTGTTCTTCCACTCTGAATTCCGTAATGGTAAAGGTTCTGCCCTCTTCCGGCTCCTTTAAGGGCATGAGCATTGCTGTAATCATCTGATTCACAATATCGGAAAGCGTTTCTCCTTCCTGTGGCCGGAAGAAAACCGTGTCCGAACGGAGGGCGGGAGAAGCCTGAGAATTTTCCTCGGATATCTGCAACTGTAGCGACTCCCCATTATAATCCGCATACAAGTCTGCCCATTCGGAATCCTGCATTTCCTTTAATGCGGCTATCATCGAATCTTTTTCATCTGCTTCCTCCGGCTTATCCGTAGCTTTCGGCTCGTCGGCTTCCTCCGTCCCGTTATTCTCCGGCTGAGTATCCCCCTCCAGCCCGTTATTCTCCGACTCATTCATCTCCAGCTCGTCGACTTTCTCCAGCTTATCTGTAGCTTCTTTTAGTGTTTCCCTCCTGTCGGATTTCTTCGCTTTATCTCCACAACCTGTCAAAAGGCATATACAGGAAATAATCAGTATCATAATGAACGTTCGCTTCATAATTCGCCTCCAGCTATTTTATAGGTTAGATGCCTTGTAGCCAGTAAAAATCTTTTTTATCTCATTGTTAAAGCTGCTAATGTACCGTATCAATAACATTTATGGTTACCTATGTGCACTTTTGTATTTACTTTATACTCTCATTAAATCAAATGTATAATAAAATGTCAATATTGAATATGATTCTCGCATAAATACAGTGGGTATTTCATAAATGGCAGCACACTTTTTGACTGCACAATCAACGAGTCTGAATTGGCCCTGTGAGTTTCCTATACTGCTCTTGCGCCTCCTAATAGCTAGGCTTCCGGCTCCAAAGGAACATACCTCCATGCTTCTCCCGATTTACTATAGGAAGAATCTGCAGTGGGTGTTCCACTAGTATTCAAAGTAGCTGTCCACGTACCGGACATTGACATTCCCCCGGCCTTCAAGCATTGAGATACAAAATTGCAGCAATCTGCTCCTAGATAATAATAATATGAAGGATTATACCGTGACGGATTCATGGATACGGAAGTTCCCGCATTACTATTTCCACACCACTTATTAGAATAACTGATAGCGGCACTTGCACTATAGGCAGCCATCGGAATAATGTTTTCGCTCACAGATTCATATTCTGCATTTATTAGTTCATTTTCTCTATCTTTTCGTTCACATAATAATCTTATATCTTTCGCAGTTCCAAACTCATATCCGGTAATTTACTATTGTATCATTAGAATCCAAAAACTCCGCTTTTCGCTGAGCGCCATAGGAAACCAATGCACCAATTATCTGCTGTTTATCTATATTTTGATTTGACACAATTATATGGATATTTTCTGATTCCTTATCCTCAGTCACTTCTTCTACTGCCGCCTCCGTTATTAGTAGAATACCCTTTTTTGCATAACATTCGCCTGTTAATGAGAACGCAAATACAGTACATAACAAAAAACAAATCAATTTCTTCATATTCTTCTCCTTTCCCCGTGTTCATTGTTAATAGTTCTCTTTCCATACCTATATTCATCTACCAAATAGTTCTCCCCTAATGATTCCCTCCTTCCTACTTAAATTTTAGAAACCTACGTTACTCCTCCTCCTTTCCCTGTTTATTCAGTAATATATTATTAAGTTTGCTTATATAGTATTTTATTTACTGTTTAATTAAATCATATTTTTTTATTGCTGTCAATATATTCTCATATTTCTTTTTTATCTTTTATGTTATGTGACAATTGACAACTTACAAAATAAATGTTATCTTATAAAAAATAGATATATACAGGAGGTGACACTATGATACTCAAAAAACCTTACGAAAAAATTACTCATCGGGATCTGGACATCTTAAATATCCTCTGGAATGCCGGAAAACCCATGACAGCTTCTGAAATCGTGGCAACAGGCAACGGACTGACCACAAATACCGTCCAGGCAGTTCTAAGAAAATTGTTAAAACAGAAATGGATTGAGATTGCCGACATCGTATATAGCGGCACGGTCCTGTGCCGAAGCTACCGGCCCGCGATGACAGCCAGGGATTTTGCTCTCACGCAACTTGCGGATGAATTCAAACAGCTTCAGGAAGAGGTCACTACCTCCTCTCTGGTAGCCACCTTGCTGGACAATGAGCCGGACGCCCAAAAAAGGGCGAAAGAAATCCAGCAGCTGGAGCAGCTTCTGGCCGACTATAAGAAGAATCGGTTGTAAACCTCACCCGATATAAGCGGAACTCCCATATGCCGTTTTCCGCAGAAAGAAATCTTACAAAGGAGAATCCATATGCTGAATTTTTCCATGTCCTCGGTACTGATGTCCGTATTATTCAGCAATCTATTGTTAATGATAATGTACCTTATATTCAGAAACACAGAGCTTATGCTTAAGATTGGCTATCGACTGCTGGTGGTTTTTCTGGCAATAACGCTGCTACGGCTCGCTTTTCCCTTTGAGCTGTTGTTCCTGAGCACAAATATTTACTGGCCGGAAGCTGTCTCCTATTGGATTTCCACTGTTTTCCTGGTTCCGCACATCACAGTGGGAAATTTTCGTTTTTCTCTCTGGCAGGTGCTTCTTGTAGTCTGGGTCACCGGAGCCGTGATTCAAGGTTGCCGGCTGATTCGCTCCTACCGCCTGCTCCGCAGAAAAATTTTAGTATTTGGAACAGATATTTCGGCAAAGGAACCCTATCTTTCTCTGCTTGAAGAAATATGTCGGGAACGTGGACGTAAAAACAGATTTCACATTTTTACATTGCCCGAAATCACCACACCTATGATATACGGACTACAATCGTCCTATATTCTGTTGCCGGAGGAACTGTTTCTGAATGAAAAGGAACTATATTATATCCTCTGCCACGAAGCCTCCCATTTCTTTCAACATGATTTGTGGCTGAAGCTCTTTTCACAGATCCTGCAGGCAGTATTTTGGTGGAACCCTTTCTCCTTTTTGCTGAAACGCCAGATTTCTCTCATGCTGGAAATGCGGACGGACCGGTTTATCTCTACCGATTCCCTGCACAAGGAGGAATATGCCCAGACCCTTCTGCACATGGCAAAGCTACAGATTCATCAAACCTTAGGACCTACCATTTCCTTTTGCGATGTCTCTGGCTCGGCGCTAAGCCAACGGATCCTCATGATGATTCGCTCTTCTGATAAAGTCGGACATCGTCCGGTGCAGTTACTATTTTCTTCTTTGATTGTGGGGTTGTACGCCTTTTCGCTCTTTTTTATATTTGAGCCGTCTTCTCCACCACGTGATAATACTTTCGAAATCACCTATGAAAACGGGTATTTTGTCGAAAATCCCAATGGAGGTTATGATTTATATGTAAATGGTAATTATTTAGCAACTCTATCTCAAATAGATGACTCTTTAACAGACTTAAAAATATATAAAAACGAAGAGGAGATAAATTATGAATAAACGCATTAAGAAAATCGTATCTTTATTTTATACAATGGTGATAGCTCTTTCAATCTTTTTCACCGCAAATATTACCGGACAAGCTTCCTATACTTTATCTATGACAGAAACCATAAGCAATCATAGTAGCGGCGACATTATTCCCATGTCAGATGACATCAGATGGCGGTATGAAATAAAGGAGGACGGAAAGCTCTACAAACGTCTGTATAACTACACTACCAGGCAATGGATTGGTGACTGGATCCTTGTTTCTTGATGGTTTCATGCCCCTTACCCCATTTTCACACTACAAAAAAGCCTCCTGGGCAAAACGCTCCCTGTCTTATCATGGAAGCACTACGCCCAGGAGGCTTACTTTATTCCACTATACTGCGCCTATCACTTCACCGCGCCGTCCCTACAGATTCGCCCGCACCAGCTTCGGCTTATACCCATTCTCCTTCAAGGCCGCAATAATCTGCTCCTTATGCTCCGTCCCGAAGGCCTCCAGGGTGATCCGAAGCTCCACCGCCGAATTGCGGTTGGTACTGACACCCTGGTTGTGCTCCAGCTTGATCACATTGCCAAGTTCCCTGGCAATCATCCCGGCCACCTTGCAGAGCTCCCCGGGCTTATCCGGCAGAAGAACGGACACCGTAAAAATCCGATCCCGGAAGATCAGCCCCTGCTGCACCACCGAGGACATGGTGATCACGTCCATATTTCCGCCGCTTAAAATAGCCACGATCCGTTTGTCCTTCACGTCCAGATGCTTTAAGGCCGCCACCGTCAGCAGGCCGGAATTTTCCACCACCATCTTATGATTCTCCACCATATCCAGGAAGGCCACGATCAACTCGTCGTCCTCCACGGTGACAATGTCGTCCAGATTCTCCCTGATATAGGGGAAGATCTTCTCCCCCGGGGTCTTAACCGCCGTGCCGTCGGCGATGGTATTGACCTTTGGCAGGGTGACCACCTTGCCCGCCGCAAAGGAGGCCTTCATGCAGCTTGCCTCCGCCGGCTCCACGCCGATGACCTTGATCTTGGGATTCAAAAGCTTCGCCAGGGTGGCCACGCCTGTGGCAAGGCCGCCCCCGCCGATGGGCACCAGTATGTATTCCACCAGGGGCAGCTCCTTGAAGATCTCCATGGCAATGGTTCCCTGGCCGGTGGCCACCGCCAGATCGTCAAAGGGATGGATGAAGGTATAACCGTGCTCCTCCGCCAGCTCATAGGCCTTCTGGCAGGCCTCGTCGTACACGTCCCCGCAGAGCACCACCTGGGCGCCGTAACCCTTGGTGCGGTTCACCTTGATGAGGGGCGTGCTGGTGGGCATGACGATGGTGGCCTTCACGCCGTACCTCTGCGCCGCATAGGCCACGCCCTGGGCGTGGTTTCCGGCGGAGGCGGTAATCAGCCCTTTTTCCCGCTCCTCGGGACTTAGGGTGCTTATCTTGTAGTAGGCTCCCCGTACCTTGTAGGCCCCGGTGTACTGCATATTTTCGGGCTTTAAATACACCTTGTTTCCGCAGAGCCCGCTGAGATACTCGCTGTACACCAGCTTGGTCTCCAGGGTCACCTTACTCACTATTTCACATGCTTCCTCAAATTTGTCCAACGTCAACATCCGCTTATTCACCCTCCTGTTCTATGTCAAACAACGCGTTCACAAATTCCTGGGAATCGAATTTCTGCAAATCGTCGATGGTCTCGCCCACGCCGATATACTTTACCGGAATCCCCAGTTCCGACTGAATGGCCACCGCAATCCCGCCCTTGGCCGTTCCGTCCAACTTGGTTAGAATAATGCCGGTGATATCTGCCACCTGGGAAAATTCCCGGGCCTGGGCCAGGGCATTCTGGCCGGTGGTTCCGTCCAGCACCACCAGGGTCTCCCGGAAGGCCTCCGGGTACTCCTTTTCCAGAATCCGGTTAATCTTCTTTAATTCCTCCATGAGATTCTTCTTATTGTGAAGCCTCCCCGCCGTATCGCACAGAAGCACGTCGGCCCCTCTGGCCTTGGCGGCCGCCACGGCATCGTAAACGATGGAGGCCGGGTCTGCGCCCTCCTGTCCCCCCACCATGTCCACGCCGGCCCGGCGGGCCCATTCGCCCAGCTGCTCTCCTGCCGCCGCCCGGAAAGTATCCGCCGCCGCCAGGATGACCTTTTTTCCCTGGTCCTTCAGCTTTCCGGCCAGCTTGCCCACGGAGGTGGTCTTGCCCACGCCGTTGACGCCGATGACCAGCACTACGGAGGTCTCCTCCTCGAACCGGTAGGCGGTCTCGCCCACGTCCATCTGCTCCTTAATGCTTCGGATGAGCAGCTCCTTGCACTGGGCCGGATCTTTAATCTTCTGCTCCTTTACCTTCTGCTTCAGGTTCTCGATAATGGCGTTTGTAGCGTTGACGCCCAGATCTCCCATAATGAGAATCTCCTCAATTTCCTCGTAGAAATCCTCATCAATGCTGGAAAATCCACTGAAAATGGAATCGATTCCCGCCACAATATTGTCTCTCGTCTTGGAAAGTCCCTTTACCAGACGGCGAAAAAAGCCTTTCTTTTCCTCGCTCATATATTTACTCCTCCAAATCTTCTTCTATTAAATTCACGGAAACCAGGGTGGATACGCCCTTTTCCTGCATGGTAATGCCGTAAAGCCTGTCCGCCGCCGCCATGGTGCCCCGCCGGTGGGTGATCACGATAAACTGGGTATTCCTGGTCAGTCTATGTAGGTACTGGGCAAACCGTCCCACGTTGGAATCGTCCAGGGCCGCCTCGATCTCATCCAGGAGACAGAAGGGGGAGGGCTTCAGATTCTGAATGGCAAAAAGCAGTGAGATGGCCGTCAGAGCCTTTTCTCCGCCGGAGAGCTGCATCATGTTCTGCAGCTTCTTTCCCGGGGGCTGGGCAATGATACGGATTCCGCACTCCAGGATATCCTCATCCTCCACCAGTTCCAGGGTTCCCTTTCCTCCG
Source organism: uncultured Lachnospiraceae bacterium (assembly GCA_944381535.1). Lineage (GTDB taxonomy): Bacteria > Bacillota > Clostridia > Lachnospirales > Lachnospiraceae > 14-2. The sequence goes on along the minus strand of CALWLN010000143.1, from coordinate 17,251 downwards.
CCGAACAGTTCCCGGAAGGCCTTGTCAAATTCCCGCTGGATATCCACAAATTTCTCCATAAACTGCTTTCGCATACCGGTGTCCAGATCCTCGATAATGTCAAGGAGAGTCTTCTCCGCCGTCACCAGGTCGTCATGCTGGGTTTTTAAGAAGGTGTAGCGCTCTGAGAGTACCTTGTAATCCTCGATGGCGTTGACGTTCACGTCTCCCAACCCCCGGATTTCCTCCTTGATGGCGGCAATCTGCTGCTTCATCCGGGAGGGGCTTGCATACTCCTCATTGCGAAGGGCCATGGCGTTGTGGTAGGTCAGCTCATACTCCTCCCACATGTAGTTATTCTGGTTCTCCATGCTCTCCGCCAGCTTCTCCTTCTGGTTATTCAAGCGGAACAATTCCTTGTCCAGGCTGTTCATCTTTTCAGAAATTTCCTCCCGCTCCCTGAAAAAGTCTTTGTGGGAATTGGACAGCTGTTCCTTTAATTCCTGGTGCTTTGCAAGCCGCTCCATAAGGTCCGTATGGGCTCCCTCGGAGGCCTCAATGGTCTTTTTGATTTCCTCGATGTCCCGCTGCTTCTTCTCAATGTCCGCCTGAGACAGGGCGGCGTCCTGGGAAATTTGGGCAAGCTCCTGGGAAAACCTGTCGATTTCCCCCTGAATACGGGTCATATTTTCCCGGACAAAGCCCATCTTCTGGCCCACACCGGCCTCTTCTAACTGCACCTTTGAGGCTTCGTCCTGGGCTTCCTCCAGAAGTCCGTTCTGCTCCTCCAAAATGCTCTGGAACCGGGCATTTTCTTCTTCGATTTCCCTTTCCCGTGCATCCGCCTGGTTTATCTCCGTCTCAATGGCTTCCCTGCTCTGGCGAATCTCCGCAATCTGAGCCTCCATCTGGTGGCTTTCCTTCTTTATTCCTTCAAAGCTTTTATCATACTCCTGCTTTTGTTCCCGGGCTCGCCTGGCGTTCATCCGCGCCGTATTCTGCTGTAGCAAAACCTCCTGCAATTCCTCCCGGACCTTGGCCAAATCCTCTTTTAACAGTTCTCTGGCGGTCTGAATATCCGAGATGCGCTGACGGTGCTTTCGGATGATTTCGGTGAGCTGAGCCACCTTTTTCTTTAGATCCTCGATTTCCCGGTTCCGGCCCAGGAGATTGCTGGTGTTCTTGAAGGCACCGCCGGTCATGGAGCCGCCGGGATTTAAGGATTCTCCCTCCAGGGTTACGATTCGGAGAGAATACTGATATTTCCTGGCCAGGGCCACGGCGTTATCGATATGGTCCACCACGTAGGTTCTGCCCAGAAGGTAGTCGCACAGTCCCATGTAACGGGCCTCCGTCTTCACCAGCGCACTTCCCACGCCGATGACCCCCGGCTCCTTTAAGGCCTGCTGATTCACCTGCACCGGCTTTTTGCCCACGCTGGTGAGAGGCAGGAAGGTGGCTCTCCCGTAGCGGTTCTGTTTCAGATAAGAAATCATGCGCTTGGCGGTATCCTCATCCTCCGCCACAATGTTCTGGATACTGCCGCCTAAGGCCGTCTCAATGGCAGTCTCATATTGCTTCTCCACCTTTATCAGATCCGCCACCACTCCCAGTATGCCCGGCTCCTTATTCTTACATTCCATCACCCGGCGGATACTGTTGCCGTAGCCGTCGTAGCGCTCAGCGATATTGGTCATGGATTCCAGCCTGGACTGCTCCCGGTGATAGCTTCTGGTGTCCTCCTCCAGAAGGCCGTTGACCTGATTTAACTTCTCCTGCCACTCCCGGCGCTTGCCCTCCAGCTCCTGTTCCTTTCCCGCCAGTTCCTCCTGCCGGTCCGTGATTTCCTTAAGACGCCTGTCGGCTTCCTCCACTGCAGACAGCAGGGCTTCCTCCCCGGTCTTCTGCTCCAGCAGGCGTTTGTTCAGCTGGGCCTTTCGGATGTTCACCTGCTCTAACATGGTGTCATAGCGCTGCATGCGGGCCTTGGTGGAGGCCTTGCTGTTTAAAAGCTCAATGATTTCGTTCTTGCCAAGCTCGATTCCCTGCTGGCACTCAGAAATGGTGGTCTGTATCTGGGTCAGCTTATCGGTAACCGCATCCCGCCTGGACTTCACCTGGCTTAACTGTCCTGCCAACTCCGCCGCCTGGGCCTCATAGCCCTTCAGGCTCTCCCTTCGCTCCGCTAAGTCCCGCTCCACGGCTTCCTTACGGGAAGCAAAGTGTTCCTCGCTCTGTTTTGCTCCCCGAATCTGCTCCAGAAGCACGTTGATCTGGCCTTCCAGCTTTCCTTTTACCACGGTGGTATTGTTCAGCTCCTCCCGCACCAGGTTGATGGCCTGCTCCATCTTATCCATTTCCTGCTCGGTTTTCTCATACTGTTCTTTTATGCGCTCAAAGGAGGTTTTAGAATCCTGGTAGTCCCTGTCGGCAATGGTTATTTTTTCCTGGACCTCCTTCATCTGCTGCTCCATGCGGGCAACCTCCATCAAAAAGAGGTTCACATCGTAAATTTTCAGTTCTTCCTTTTTCTTCAGATAAATGCGGGCCTTCTCCGACTGGCGCTCTAGAGGGCCGATCTGCTTTTCCAGCTCCGATAAAATGTCCGTCACCCGGACCAGGTTCTGCCGTTCATTTTCCAGCTTCTTCTGGGCGGTGGCTTTGCGCCGCTTATATTTTACAATTCCCGCCGCCTCATCGAAAAGCTCCCGGCGGTCCTCGGGCTTACCGCTTAAAATCTTCTCAATCTGGCCCTGTCCGATGATGGAGTAGCCCTCCTTGCCGATACCGGTATCGTAAAAGAGTTCGTTGACATCCTTCAGCCTGCAGGGAGTGCCGTTCATGAGATACTCGCTCTCACCGGAGCGGTACACCCTTCTGGCAATAGTGACCTCGTTGTAATCCAGATTCAGCTGCCGGTCCTCATTATCCAGAGTGATGGACACATAGGCATAGCTTAAGGGCTTCCGGTTCTCGGTTCCCGCAAATATAACATCCTGCATGCTGGCGCCCCGAAGCTGCTTGGCGCTCTGCTCTCCCAGCACCCAGCGCACGGCGTCGGCTACGTTGCTCTTGCCGCTGCCGTTTGGCCCCACAATGGCAGTGATTCCATTATGAAAATCAAAGCGTATCTTATTGGCAAAGGATTTAAAACCATGAACCTCAATACTTTTTAAATACATAAATTCCTCCAACTACTTTTCGTATTTTCTTCGTCGACGTAGCGCCGTACCGGCTTTCCTTGAAAAGGCAGCTGCGGCTGTCAGTCCTGACTACGCTTCTTTAAAATAAGGAGCGCCTGGTAAGCCGCCTCCTGCTCCGCCTGTTTCTTGGTTCCGCCTTCGCCCTGTCCCATGGCCTTGTCTCCAATACGTGCCTCCACCACATATTTTTTCTGGTGGTCCGGACCGGATTCCTCTATGAGATGATAGGTAAGCTCTCCTTCCTCTCTCCCCTGTACCAGCTCCTGCAGGATAGTCTTGCTATCAAAAAAGAGCTGCTTATGCTCCATGTCATTCAGCACAAACCGCAAAATAAACTCTTTTGCATTAGCAAAACCACCATCCAGATAGATGGCTCCGATCACCGCCTCCATGGCGTCGGACAAAATGGACTTCCGATTCCGTCCGCCGGTCATATCCTCCCCCTTGCCCAACAGGAGATATTTTCCCAGCTCCAGCTCCCGGGTGCAGAAGGCAAGAGTCTGCTCACACACCAGACTGGCTCTTAAGCGGGTCAGTTCTCCCTCCGGGTACTCGGGGAATTTTTCATATAAAAATTCACTGGTGGTAAGCTCCAGCACCGCGTCCCCCAGAAATTCCAGCCGCTCATTGTTGGCCAGGCGACTCATGTGCTTCTCGTTGGCGTAGGAACTGTGAGTCAGCGCCTGGGTCAAAAGGTGCCTGTTTCGAAACTGGTACCCGATTCTTTTCTGAAACTCTTCGTTTTTTTCCATGTTTTCTTGTCCCCTAATGAGTGGAAAAAGGCTGTCGGGAGAATTTTCGTTATCCTCCTGACACCCTTCTCCTGCTTGCCATGTTTACTTTCCTATCGTCTATCCGTTCAAAGCGCTTTTGATCTTCTCTACCGCATCTCCCACAGTGACGATTTTCTCTGCTTCCTCGTTGTCGATTTCCACGTCAAATTCTTCTTCCAGGCCCATGATAATCTGGAAAATGTCCAGAGAATCCGCACCCAGATCATCCATAAAGGTGGTATCCATGGTGATTTCCTCTTCATCCACGTTCAGTACTTCCGCAATAATTTTTTTCAACTTTTCAAATTCCATTTGTTCTTCCTTTCTACTCTTCCTCCGAAGAGATTCCTATCTTATTTTTTATTTTTTCATTGATCTGCTGCTCTTTGAATGTGACACACTGCAAAATCGAGTTGGTGACCTCCGGCGCTTTGGAATTACCATGGGTCTTGACCACCAGTCCCTTCAAGCCCAGCAAAGGCGCCCCGCCGTACTGGGAGGCATCGAAGGCCTTCAAGGTTTTCTTCAAGGACGGCTTCACAAGAAGCGCCCCGATTTTGCTTCTTAAGTTGGACATCATGCTTCTTTTTATAATGCCCAGAAAGGCGGAGGTGACACCCTCATATAATTTCAGAATCACGTTGCCCACAAAGGCTTCGCAGACGATAACGTCCGCTTCCCCGTAGGGGATATCCCGCGCTTCAATATTCCCTACAAAATTAATGTCTTTACACTCCTTCAACAACGGGAAAGTTTCTTTGACCAGCGCGTTTCCTTTTTCTTCCTCCGCGCCGATGTTGACAATGGCAACCTTGGGATTCTTGATTCCCACCACATGCTCCATATAGATGGAACCCATTTTCGCAAACTGCACAAGGTGCGAAGCCCGGGCGTCCACATTGGCACCACAGTCAATCAACAGGGAAACCCCTTTATCCGTGGGAATCAACGGCGCCAGGGGCGGCCGTTCCACGCCCTTGATGCGGCCCACAATGACTTGTCCGCCCGCCAAAATGGCGCCGGAGCTTCCAGCTGAGACAAAAGCGTCCGCTTCCCCCTGTTTTACCATATTCAATCCCACCACAATGGATGACTGTTTTTTCTTACGAATGGCCAGCACCGGAGGTTCAGCGGTCTCTATCACTTCGGGCGCGTCCACAATGGTAATCTGTTCTTTTGGATACGTATACTGAGCCAGTTCTTCCCGGATGACAGCTTCCTGACCCACCAGAAGTATCTGAATATCCTTTCGCGGCAGGACAGCATTCACGGCACCTTTGATAATCTCACCCGGAGCATTATCTCCGCCCATGGCGTCCACTACGACTTTGACTGTTTCCTCCATGTTATTTTACATCCTCCTTTGCTATCTGGCAAATACCTATAACAAAATTTACTATATGTGAGAGGAGAAGTCAATAGGGGAATGAAAAGTTTCTGTCACATACAAAAGCGCCTGTGTACCAAAAAGTCTCCTCCCGTACTCAGGCGCTTTCTATGTCTTCTTTTTACTTTCTGTTAAGTGACCGGCTTTTGCCATCCATTTATGAGGATCTATCCGCGGCTATGTCTGTTTTTACGAGGCAAAGCCGATTTTTCTCTGCGCAGGCCAAGGACAATCACGCCATTGTCCGCTGTCTTGCTCTGCTTTTCCAGTCAGCAGGTCTGTGGCAGCGTCTGCAATATAGCCCAGGTAACTTCCGGCGGAGCTGTCACCGCACAGCAATTTCCACATAAGACCGCCAAAAAGATAAGACTGAGCAAATTCTCGCCAGCTATGCAGTTCCTCCACAACCTTTTGGGCGAGATCCCAGAGAATACCAACAGCCTCGCTTTCCGTAAGCCAGCCTAAATAGCACCCCCAACGGGTCAGCATCGCCGCCCGGCCAATATCCCATCCAGCCATAAATCCTGGGGCATATTGACTTTTATACCGTTGCGCAAACCTCCATGCTCGCCTGGTAGACTCACGATCATCCTCGTCCATGGTTTCGTCCATCAGTTCTTCCGGCGAAAACGCCTCACTATAAAGCCGATACCGCAGGATATAGCCCTCCTGCGCTAAATAGCGTATCATATCCAGCAGATCGCTACGGCCATTTATTCCCCAGGAGCGACGAACAATAGATACAACCTTCTGTTCCATAACAGGGATATGTTCTTCTACATCCATTCCACTCAAATCATGACTGTTTAGATTAGACACGATCCCGGACAGCAGGATGCCAAATCTCTCCCATTTTGCGTCATTTTTTTGGTAAGGGATCGGTTCTGGCTCAGGGATGGCCTCAAGCCGAGCCATTGTTTCTTCCAAGGCAGTATAAAGGTTTTGCTCCAGTTCCAAATTAAATACGAGTTCTTCCCCTTCGTCGCCATCCTCCATCTCCAACATTTCCAGAGCCGCCGCGAGAACGCCCATATCTTCTCCAAGCAGCTGCTCCATCAAGTTCTCTGTACTAGAAGCAGTAGCCTCAGCAACTTTTTCAGTTACCATTTTTTGTAATAGTTCCTCGTTGCCGGTCATCTGTGCCATACCATCAGCCCCGAATATCTGACCAAGAATTTCTACTTGCCGTTCAGTGTTGGCATTGATCTGTTCCTCTGCCTCAGCGGCAGATATAGCCGCTTCTTTTTCAGAGCTGGAAAACTCAATTTTATTAACCAGTTCCTCGCTTTTTTCAAAAGTCCTTTTCATAGACTCAACGGCCCTCTCACTGGCTTGTTGCGCCCGTTTCCTGATTTCGTTTATATCAACCATTTTTCCTTTCCTCCTCAGGGGATCACTTTGTCGCAAATCTATTCATAAAAAAGTCCGTAAAAGCGGCCAGCTCCTCATCCTGCGACACGTAGACATATAGCTTTTCATCTTCCAGCCAATCATAGGCATTGATACCGATATACCCTTTTTTGTCCGGATAAATGATAAAAGCATCTGTAGGATACTTATTGCGATAAGCTTTCAGGATTTCAGAGCGGCGATAGTAGGTCGGATCACCACAGCCGGAAAGATCGGGAACCGTGGGAACGACCACAATCGTTTGACTGGCCTCACTCCAGCCGACAATTAAATTTCCGATTTTCGTTTTACTTCCATGAACAAATCCATAATTGAAACGGCTCACATCCTCGGTATATCCGAAAATCAGCCTGTAATTGTCCCCGTCTTTCACAACATGGTTAAATAAAATACGCATTTTCTTTGCATTTGCATTACTCTTTTCCATGTCAATTTCCGGTCCCTTAAATAACTTGCTAAAAAATCCCATAACTTTTTCCTCCTGGATATTTGTTTTCATTCTCTGTTGCAAGACCACCATGTTTCGCAAATCGTAAAATAAAAATAAATATTAAATTTTGTTTTTATTTTGATTAAAGTAAAATCCGCCTGAATATAACGCCGTAACACAATATCCGGACGGATCTACCTATTCCCATCATCCAAAACCCGGGGAGCCGTTTTCAGTTTCTCCAAGACATCCACAATCGCGTCAAGTTGAAAGTCAACTGTTTCATCCGCAACCTCAGGAACAAACAAGGGGAGAGTATCAGGGAGCGCTCTGCGTATAACCATCGCTGTCAGACTTAAATTTGTAAACAGATTGATCCGTTTTTCGTCTGCCGTTATCCCAAAACTTTCTAAAATTTTTCCAAAAAGCCAGTGTTGCTTTTGACGGAACGTCTGATAACTTTCCTTTGACAGACGTCTAAAAATAAACTGTTGTTCTTCAATGGTTAAAACAGCAATTCCATTTTTTTCTCCATAGCAGCAATCATGGAGAAATTTTTTCACGGCATCACGCCAGCTTAGAGCGGGATCAGCCATTAACTTCTGAACATACTCAATGATTTTCGGCTGTTGCCAGTATAGCGTTTCAAGTACCAGATCTTCCTTTGTCGAAAAAAAAGAATAAAAGAAAGTTCGTGAAATACCGACTTTTTTATACACCTGCTCTACTGTCGTATGTTGTATGCCCTGTTTTGCCATCAGTTCAAGCCCAACTGTAATAAGTGCCGTTCTGATACGCTCCCTATCCTCCTCAGAATAAGCTACCCTTGGCATTGCATCACCTCACCCAAAATAAAAACAAATTATACTTTTTGTTTTTATTTTAGCATATCCGATGTAAGAACGCAAGAGGGCGGGTCACATTTTTTTGATACACATCAGGAGTTTTTTATCTGAATACATCGCAAAAGCTCCTACAGAACCACGCGACTATCTCGTGGTTTTCATGATACAAAAAAGAGACCCCTTCCGGAGTCTCTTTCCACAAAATGGCAGCAAATGTATATACGCTTTACTTAGTCCTCACATGCCAAAGTAGCCGTAATGATCGCCATGGAGTAGGCCTCCTCGGCATTGCAGCCCCGGGACAGGTCATTGATAGGCGCGTTCAATCCCAGCAGAACCGGACCGTAGGCGTCAAAATTTCCCAACCGCTGGGCAATCTTGTAGCCGATGTTGCCGGCATTGATATCCGGGAAAATAAAGGTATTGGCGTGGCCGGCCACAGGACTGTCGGGGCACTTGGTGCGGGCAACCTTGGGGGACACCGCCGCGTCAAACTGAATCTCGCCCTCGATGGGAATATCCGGGCGCATAGCCTTCGCCTTGGCGGCCGCCTGCCTCATCTTTTCCACGTCCTCGCCCTTGCCGGAGCCTAAGGTAGAGTAGCTTAAAAACGCAACCTTGGGGTCCACACCGAATTCCTTGGCGCACTCCGCCGCATTGATGGCAATCTCCGCCAGTTGGTCGGCGTCCGGTCTGATGTTGATGGCGCAGTCAGCCATAGCCAGCACCTCATTCTCTCCGGTCGCGGAAGGACGCACCATAATGAATACGGAGGACACTACGCTGTGCCCCGGCTTTGTCTTGATGATCTGTAAGGCCGGACGCACGGTATCCGCAGTGGAATAGGTGGCGCCGCCCAGAAGAGCGTCTGCCTCTCCCATCTTCACCAGCATGGTCCCGAAATAATTTCCTTTCTTAAGCAACGCACGGGCTTCTTCCTGCCGCATGCCCTTGTTCTTACGAATCTCACACAGAAGATTCACCATCTCGTCCATTCTCTCATAGCGCTCCGGGTCCATAATTCTTGCCCCCCGGACATTGTAACCCAACTCTTCTGCCGCTGCCAGAATCTTCTGTTCATTGCCAACCAGCACCGGGGTTAAGAAATTCCCCGAAAGAAGCCTGGAAGCAGCTTCCAGAATACGCTCGTCGCACCCCTCCGTAAAAACGATGGACTTGGGACTCTTTTTCAGCTTCTCTATCATCTGGCCGAATCCTTGCATTGTCGCCATATTTCATCTCTCCTTCATTTAAAATAAAATCATTTTGCTATCTACCATTTTACAGAAATTTTGAAATATTGCAACCGCCTTATTGTACAAAATGACGTACAGTGGCTTCTGTTCATCCATAAACAGTAGCCACTGTATCTGTCAACTAATTCTTATACTCACGGTTCATCTCGTCCTCGGCAGCTTTATCCTCCTCGCTCATATATTTGCGGAAGATTTTTTCCAGAATCCGGTTACTCACCCAGGTATACAGGGCCGGAACGATAAAAATGGCGATGGGAAAAATGTATACAATCAGTCCAAACACCAACAGAAGCAACCCAAGCAAAATGGTCCGCGGCAAATTCAAAATCGCTATAAAAGCCGCGTTTTTCATAATAATCTTGTTGGTGTTGATAAAACGGGCCATATAGGGGAACAGGTAAATGCACCAGACAACCTCCAGAATCATCATCACTCGAAAGAAAATGGATGTTTTGCCGATGGCGTGGCCTGCCTCATCCATGGCGTCCAGTATCTGGATATCCAGTGACATGATAATACCCACCACCGCTACAATGAGCCAGATGATGGTGGCCTGCTTAAAGTTTGTCTTAAAGGCATGCCAGTATTCGCTCCCCACATAGCCTCTATCGTTGCGGAGTACCTTCTGCACCGTGTAATAGAGGGCCGTCAGAGCCGCGCCTATGGTAAACAGCGGAATACAGCTTATAATAAAGAGCAGACTCAGATAAATGCAGTCCACAAATTTGGACAGGGCCCGAAAAAATCCATTGTCTAAATTGAAAATTCGATTCATGTTCCTTCTCCTTTGTCTCACATATTTAGGCAAAAGGGGAGCATCACCTCCGTGACACTCCCCATAAATTCTCAATGCGCCAAAAGCTAGTCCTGAGCAATGATTTCTTTTTTGTTATAAGAGCCACAGGCCTTGCACACTCTGTGCGGCATCATTAACGCTCCACACTTGCTGCACTTTACCAAGTTGGGAGCAGTCATTTTCCAGTTTGCTCTTCTTCTATCTCTTCTCCCTTTGGAAGATTTATTCTTGGGACAAATAGACACGGTCACACCTCCTTAAATTGGTTAAATATGTCCTGGATTGCCGCCATTCTTGGATCTGGTTCTGTTCTCTGGCATTGGCATGATACCAGGTTGAGATTGCTTCCGCACTTCTTGCAGATACCTTTGCAATCCTCCTTGCACAAAACCTTCATTGGCCAGCTCACCAATATCTCTCCAAAAATAAGTTGATCTACGTCCAGGCTTGTACCTATCATGTAGCTTGCGTCCTCCAGCTCCTCGCTGTCGCCCTGCCGGAACTTCTCCAGATCGATCTCCCTGGAAATCTCAATGGGAAAATCCATGTCAACCTGGGTTAAACAGCGGTCGCAGAAAAGCGCAATGGTAACTTCTGTCTCGCCGGAAATCTTCAGCCGCTTCGAATTCACATTGGCGACAGACAGAAGAAACGGAGCCTTCTTAAGAACCTGAAATTCTCCCATTCCAGCGTCAAAGACGGTAAAATCAATCTCTACCTGCTTCGATATTTCCTTATTTTCATTGGAAATAATGTCCGATACATCTACTATCATGGCAGTCTCCTATCCATACTTGCTCTATTATACATATTCCGCCTGCATTTGTCAATCTGAATTTTAAAAATTAACATTCCCGTTCGTGTTCGTATTACCCTAAGCCGCGCGTTATCCCGCCAGCTCCATGGCGGCGCTGTTTGCCATTACCCCACCAGTTCCACGGTAGCGCGGGCGATGGCCAGCTCCTCGTTGGTGGGCAGGCAGTATACCTTCACTTTGGAATCGGGAGTGGAGATAACCTGTTCCTTGCCCCGCACCTTGTTGGCCTCCGAGTCAAGCTTCACGCCCAGATATCCCAGATAAGAGCAGATGTCCTCACGGGTTTCCGGTCCGTTTTCGCCCACGCCTGCGGTAAAGCAGATAACATCCACGCCGTTCATGGCCGCAGCATATGCGCCGATGTATTTCGCCACACGGTAGTGGAAGGTCTCTAAGGCGCGGATTCCCGCCGGGTCCTTATCTTTAAAGGCAGCGTCCTCCAGGTCACGAAAATCACTGGAAATACCGGATACGCCTAAAACGCCGGATTTCTTATTTAATATATCCATGATCTCGTCCAGACTCAGATTCTCTTTCTTGGCGATATACTCGATGGCGCCCGGATCAATATCTCCGGAGCGGGTTCCCATCAAAACGCCTTCCAGGGGCGTCAATCCCATGGAGGTGTCTACGGATTTTCCGTTCTTCACCGCACAGATAGAGGAACCGTTTCCAAGATGGCAGACAATGGTCTTAAGCTCCTCATAGGGCTTTCCTTCCAGTTCAGCCGCCCGCTTGCTCACATAGCTGTGGGAAGTTCCGTGGAAGCCGTAACGGCGCACCTTGTATTTTTCATAATATTCATAGGGAATTCCATACAAATATGCCTTCTCCGGCATAGTCTGGTGGAAAGCCGTGTCAAACACGCCAACCATGGGCACGTCCGGCATAAGCTCCTGGCAGGCCCGCACACCGATGAGATTGGCCGGATTGTGAAGAGGCGCCAGTTCATTGCAGCTTTCCACCGCCGCGATCACTTCTTCCGTGATAATGGTGGAGTTGGCAAATTTCTCTCCGCCGTGTACCAGCCGGTGGCCCACAGCGCCAATCTCGCTTAAACTCTTGATCACCCCGGTCTTTTCATTTACAAGAGAGTCAAGAACCAGTTTTATGGCCTGGGTGTGGGTGGGCATGGAAACCAGACTTTTTTCCTTCTCACCGCCTGCCGGCTGATAGACAAGCTGGCTTCCTTCAATACCGATTCTCTCGCACAGTCCCTTTGCCAGCACCCCCTCTGTCTCAGAGTTGATTAACTGAAACTTCAAGGAGGAGCTTCCGCAGTTGATCACTAATACATTCATATTTCTGTCCTTCTTTCTTTTTTCTATCGCATCCCTGTTGGATACTCCAAAATCATAGCCCAACTGGTTCTATTATAAACCAATGTTTTCCATGAAACAACCCTCATTCTTGTATAAAATTAAATTCTTTGCTAAATTTAACGGAAAATGGTATACTTTTTTCACAGAGAAGTTTATTTGTGAAACTTTTGTCAATCCCATTTGTCCCGTACATACCTGACGGGCATATCAAACCGCAAATAAAGGAGAATCTATTTTGAAGATAGCAGGTGTCATTGCCGAATACAATCCCTTTCACCAGGGCCACAGGTATCAGCTTGACGTTTTAAAACGCCAATACCGGCCGGACTACGTCATCATCGCCATGAGCGGAGATTTTGTCCAGCGGGGCACATGCGCGCTGATTAATAAGTATGCCCGGGCACGGATGGCTTTATTACAGGGAGCGGATCTTATTTTGGAATTGCCGGCCTGTTTTGCCACCGCAAGCGCGGAAATGTTCGCCCGGGGCGGCGTGCTGCTGTTTGCGGCCACCGGCCTGACGGACTGTCTCTGCTTCGGCGCGGAGAGCGGAGATTTAAACCGATTAAAGGAATTGGCCGGACTCCTGATCAAAGAGCCGGAATGGTATCGGGAGGGTCTGAAAGAAGGACTGAGACAGGGCCTTTCGTTTCCGGCCGCCCGGGCAAAGGCTCTGCCGGAATATGCGGATTTACTGGAACTTCCCAATAATATCCTGGCTTTGGAATATTTAAAAGCCATAAAAGAGATTGCCCCCGGAATGGAGCCGGTGCTGATTCAGCGGAAGGGCAGCGGGTATCATGATATGGGGCTTACGGGGCCTTTTGTCTCCGCCAGCGCCATTCGGAGGAAGCTGCAAGCTTCTGCGGTTCTGCCGGAGGAACTTAAAATCGCCCTGCCCGCCGACTCCTTCCATATTCTGGAAGCATATCAGAAAGAAGCCGCCTTCCTCTGGGAAAACGACTTCTCTCTGCTCTTACACCATGCCCTATTGGGGGAAACGGCGGAATCGCTGCTTCGGTACGAGGATATGACGGAGGCCCTGGCCAACCGTATTCTGCGCCAGCGGGAAAATTTTCTCTCCTGGAACCAATTCTGTGAAGCATGCGACTCAAGGGATATGGCCTACGCCAGGATCAGCCGGGCGCTGACTCATCTCCTGCTCCAGATTACAAAAGAAGACCTCCATCCCTATCGCCCAGGAAACAGATTTGCAGGTCCCGGCATTTCTGAAAGCTGTTCTGACAGTTCTGTAACAGACGGCGGTTCCAAGGCGGCTTCCATACTGCCTTACCTGCGCATTCTTGGATTTCGCAGTTCGGCGGCCCCGTTACTGACAGAACTTAAAAAGCGGGCAAAAGCCCCGGCGCTGACCTCCCTTTCTTCCGCGGAGGAAGCGCTGAGCGGCCCGGGCTTACAAATGCTGGGGCGGGACCTGTATGCCTCCGACCTGTATCGCAGCGTGCTGACTGCCAAAACCGGGAAAATTTTCCCTACGGAATATCGAAGAAAGCTTTTGACGGTGTAAACAAAATTAATTTTTCCATTGACTTCCTATCAATTGATGTGTATAATATCAATTGATAGGAAGTCAATGGGATTAAGGGGAGGGTGAACGCCATACAGGTTCGTATACAATCCGACAAAAAAATGGTTGCGGAATTCTTAAAAAACCTAAATACTATTTTGAATGATAAAAATTTTAGCATAGACAAGAACTTTATCATAATAAAAACCAAAAAGGAAAAGGAACAGTTTTCTACCCCTTACACTCTGGCAGATCTTGAATACGACACAACTGATATTGTACAGAGGCTGAAGGAATTAACAATACGGGAATACTCAGAGACTTTATTTGACCGGGATGATGACAAGCCACCGTTACTTTTCGTCTTTGGCAAAGATATCAATTCCAGGCAAGTGTATATTAAAATCAAAATCAAGGGAACGGAAAACAAATATATCTTGTGCCTGTCCTTCCACTATGCAGAGAAAGAAATGACATTTCCATATGCATAACGGTCACAGGGAAAGGAGACAGTTATGACAGCCAGTAAATTAATAAAAAAGGTTCCTATGGATTGTCCATTATGCGACAAGACCCATGAACTCGAAGAAAGAGAAAGAATCGCAACGCTCACCATAAAAGGTGAAAAAGTTTCTTATAAAGAAAGATATTTTTTATGCCGCAACTGCGCTGAAGAAGAAAATGAATTCGAGACCGGAAGCATGGTGAACGCAAATTTGTCGGCGGCACGAAACGCCTACCGCACCGTCCATCACCTTCTGACTTCTGATGAAATTGTAAGAATCCGTGAAAGCTACGGCTTATCCCAAGTGGATTTAGCCAAATTATTAGACTGGGGCGAGGCAACCGTCGCCAGATATGAAAGCAAATCCATCCAGGATGAAGCCTATGATAACATGCTGAGAATCATTCAGGCGAATCCTCTGAAAGCAATTGAACTTTTAGACAAAAACAGAGATAAATTTACCGATTCCAAAAGAATGCAGATCCGTGCGAATCTGGAAGAAAAATTAGATTCTTACGGAAAAGAGTTCCTTAAGCGCCAGGCTTTGGAAAGCGAATATGTCCATTTTTCCGAGCCTTCTGACGCTAACGGCTATAAAACCCTTGACATTGATAAAATCGAATATATTCTGTCCTACTACGCCGGACACATAGCCAATCTGCATAAAGTAAAAATGATGAAATTGTTATGGTATGGAGATGTCCTTTTTTTCAAATCCACAGGCATGTCCATGACCGGACTGGTATACCGCCATGAGGCAATGGGAGCACTTCCTGTCGGGCACTATAGTATGATGAATCTGGAGAATATCAATGTACAAAAAGAAGAAGGGTATGATTATACCAGCTACCATTTTCTTCCCAACCCAAAGCTGAACATGGCCTTCCTGTCCGAAGCTGAAATAAAAACTCTTGATTTGGTAATTGATAAATTTCGAAACTTTAACGCTCCCGATATTGTAAAATATATGCACCAGGAACGTGCTTATATAGAAACAAATCCCGGAAATATTATCTACTATAGCCTCGCAAAAGATATTCGTCCCTTCTAACTAGCAAAAAAATCGAAAGTCCGGACACCGTATATAACGCCAGTTTCAATAAGAATCCAGCCAAAGCACTCGTTTCTTGTTCAAGAGCCAGCACTTTGGCTGGGTCTATTGGCAAATGCCTGAAACAGGATCGAAATCAACAGCATAATGGATATGCCAGCTCCTGTCACGCTCATATACTCTATCCCATAAAGAATGGGAGAAACGGAGCACACAAACGTTATAACCGTGCAAATAAAAACGGCGTTCTGAAGCTTCAGCGCCCTTAATCTCCTCAATAAAATCAGAATGGAAAGCACCCCGAGCAAAACCGTCAATGTTGCCGTGATAAGCGGGAAAAAATTTGCGTAGCCATAGGGTATCAGGCTAAAGTAGGAAAAAGTGCTTACATTTCTCTGCCCCTGTTCATCCGCAAAAATTAAAACTGCCCCGAAGGGCAGAGCCTCCAGAATGAGCGCCACAAGTAGGGCGCACAGCGACAAAAAGCTGGCGGCATACTTTGACAGCTTCGCAAATTTAACAGACAATTTATGGGCGTTCAGTATCACAATTCCAAGGGCTGTCATGAAAAGCCCCCAGAGGGAAACAGCCGCCCAGGCCCAACCTGCTGTAACCAAAGGTGAAACCAGAAGACATATGCCAATGACAAGAACCAGGGTTCCCACAACCTTTTTCCTCATCTGTTTTGCGTAAGACAGCATTTCCACCACTGCCAAATCCGCCTGTTCCTTCATATTCTCTTTATTCGATTTTTCTCCATTTATAAGTTCCGTGACAGACACCTGCAGCGCCTCCGCCAGTCTCTGCAAAATGGAAATCTCCGGAAATCCCTTGCCTGTCTCCCATCGGGATATGGCTTTGTCCGTAACTCCGATTTTTTCCGCCAGTTCTTTTTGTGTCAGATTCCGCTCCCTGCGCAAAGCCGCAATGAACAATCCCGTTTTTTTCAAATCCATTTCATCGCCTCCCTATACTTTCTGACAGCTATCGTAAATGGCAAATTTATTTTTCGTTTCCTATAGTATAATAGCTGCAAGTTGAAAAGTCACTCTATGATTCGTAGAATTTTAATTTTTTCTTTCAAAAAGGTAACAGTTCAGACAGCAAGCCACAGACCGCCTAACAGCGCAAAAGTCACCCAAAGGTAACTGGGGCACAAAAAAGTGCGTACTTGCAGCTCCAAAAAAAGTCAGTAAAATGATAGGTACAGAGAGCAAAAAAACTCACTGAATACAGAAACGGAGGTAACAGACATGGCACTTTCTAATTTATCGGGATGGAACGAAGAAAAAGCGGCTTCCGCCTGCGGTACTGCCTGCGGCGCAACCGACAAACCGGACGAGAAGCCTGCGGCCTGTGGCTCTGCCTGCGGCGCAGCCGACAAATAAGGCGTTCTTCCCAAAAACGGCTCACGGTAGGTTTTCTTCGCCGGGAACCTACGAAATGCTACTCGGTCAATCCGATTTTTATATACGATAAGCGAGGTCAGACAAGATGAAACAATATTTTTCTTTTCAATGGCACATCACCGATGAGTGCGACCAGCGGTGCAAGCACTGCTACATCTTCTCGGAGGACAACTGCAAAAAGCTGGATTCCATGGACTGGCAGCAGATGCAGGACACCTTTTACAACTGCCTTGATTTCTGTAAAGTTTATAACCGCCTGCCCTACTTCTACATCACCGGCGGCGACCCGATTCTGCACCCAGATTTCTGGAAGCTGCTGGAACAGATGTAGCAGCGCGACCTGCCGTTCACCATCCTTGGCAACCCTTATCATCTCGACGATCAGGTATGCCGCCGGCTGAAGGCATACGGCTGTGAAAAGTATCAGCTCTCGCTGGATGGGATGCGCGAAACCCACGATTGGTTTCGCAGGCCGGGCAGTTTTGACATCACGCTGGAGAAAATTGGCTGTATCAACCGCGCCGGGATCAAGAGCGTGAT
>CALWLN010000142.1 GCA_944381535.1 uncultured Lachnospiraceae bacterium | reverse complement strand
CAGTGGAAGCACATGATCGGCCAGCGGACTTGCCGCCGCAATACGGATGAAACACGCTTTGTCCTGCTGAAGATATGGGCGGATCTGTATGCGCTGGATCCGGAACTGTTCAGCCCGGAGCTTACCGGCCCCTTCTGACAGCGGGAGGGCTGCCGGGAAAAAGATATGTCCTGCGGCTGCCCGTGCGAGAAAGGGGCGCTGCCTCTTGCCCTGCTGCGCCAGGACTATCCTGCTGCGCTGGAAGGAGGCGGCCAGTGAAAATCAAGATTATTGATTTTGGGTTGCCGGAGAACCACCGTCCCCTCCGCTCCCACGCCAATGACGCCGGGGCGGATGTCTATATGCCCTTTGCCTGTACCCTGGAACCTGGCGGGATTGCTAAAATCCCGCTGGGTTTTGGCCTGGAGGTGCCGGACGGTTATGCCGCCTATGTGTTCCCCAGGAGCAGTCTGGCGGCAAAAGGGGTGGTCTGCGAGCTGCCCCCTGTGTATTCCGGCTACCGGGGCGAGATCCACGCCATTGTCAGCAATGTGGGAAATAAAGCCCAAACGCTTGCGAAAGATTCCCGGATCGGGCAGCTTATCATCATGCCTGTGGTGATTGCGGATTTCGTGAATGACCTGGGCGGCCAACGCGGCGCAGGCGCTTTTGGCAGCACAGGGAAATAATATTGTGCTTTGTATAAATATTTTTTGCGTGGATAACTTAAAAACAGAGTGCAGCTACTATACGGATGTAACCAATCCTATATAATATTGGTTACATCCGGGAGCCAAATACGATTTCAAACTGCCTTATTCCTTGTAATTTTATTAAGAGAATAGAAAATGGTCAGTCCCCCTAATGTATGACTGACCCATGAGAAAGAAGTGGTTGACGGTGAAATCATTATGCGGGTAGATATTTATTACCGTTTCATCGGCAAGGTCGGCGATGCAGAGGGAGAAGCATTGAAAGCACCAAAGATTCGCCGGAATACCAAACTGCTTATGGAAGCCGGTATTATTTCGGAGGTCTAAATGACTTCATTTTGGGTGCGCAATAAACATAACACCCCGGTGATCATCAAATATCCTTTCTGGCAGATGACGGCAGAGAATCCCCGGGCGGTTTATGCCTACGTAAATTACGGGGAGGCTGCTGCACCGAAGGAAATTGCACAGCAGTCCATCTGCCTCAATGGGGATATCGGAGGAATTCTGCGGCAGATAAAAAAGTGAAAAACAACGCTTTGCTGTCGTTGACAAGGGCGAATTTTTAGGATAAAATAAAGTAAACTTTATATTTTCCTAAAATCAAGGAGGTCATGTTATGCCATACATTGAGCGAGCATTGGAACGAAAGTTTTTGCGTATGAGTTCCTTTTTCAAAGCGGTACTTGTAACAGGCGCGCGGCAGGTCGGCAAAACTACCATGCTGAAACATTTGGCTGAGGGCCAAAACCGTTCTTATGTGACGATGGACAATACCATGGCCAGAATCCTGGCCCAAACGGATCCCGTATTGTTCTTTCAGACTTACAAACCTCCCATCATCATTGACGAAATACAGAAAGCCCCAGAGCTGTTTGAACAGATAAAGATCATGTGTGATGAAACCGAAGAAAGAGGCTTGTTCTGGCTGACCGGCTCTCAACAGTATAAGATGATGAAAAATATCCGTGATACGCTGGCCGGAAGAATCGGGATTCTGGAGCTATACAGCTTTTCCAAAAATGAAGTAGACGGAGAAGTTTTTACAAACAAACTGGATTTCTCTCTGCCGTGCCTTTTGGAACGACAGAAAATGGCAAAGAAGAATGATATTATAGATGTGTTTGAACATATCTGGCGCGGCGGGATGCCTGACGCATTACGAGCAGATGCCGAGCAAAGACAGGAATATTTCAATTCTTATATTGAAACCTACCTGATGCGGGACGTGACAGAAGAAGGTGGCATTGCCGATTCTGTACGTTTCCGAAAATTTCTGAATGCATGTGCTGCCCTGACTGCCGAGCAGGTAAACTATAAAACTTTGGCGGAGTCAGCCGAAATTTCCCAGCCCACAGCCAAAGCATGGCTGCGGATCTTGCAGGGGTTAGGCATTGTCTACCTTCTGCCGCCCTTTGCCAATAATGAATTGAAGCGACTGACAAAAACACCAAAGCTGTATTTCTGCGATACCGGATTATGTGCCTATCTGTCTATGTGGCTTACCAGGGACACCTTGATGCAAGGCGCGGCAAGTGGACATTACTTTGAAAACTATGTTGTGATTGAGCTTTTGAAAAGTTTTTCCTACTCAGCGGATAAAGCGAACCTGACATACTACCGGGATTCTAACGCAAAAGAAATTGATGTGATCATAGAAGAAAATGGATTGATTCATCCGCTGGAAATCAAAAAATCTGCAAATCCTGACCGCAGAGAAGTCAAAAAATACGAGGTGCTTGACAAAACAACCTTCGAGCGTGGCAGCGGCGGTATTGTCTGTATGTGCGAAGAAGTAATACCGATTGATCAGAAAAACTGCTTTATTCCTTGTAATCTTATATAGAGAATAGAAAGTGGCCAGCTTCCCTCATGTGTGACTGACCACTTCTGTCGAGCATCACAAAATCAGGTTGACAATTAGCCCCGTGAACAGAGAAAACACCACGACAAAGGCAAGATACTGTAAAAACCGTTTCATCCCCAACACGATTTTCAACGCACCCAGATTGGTGATCTTGGTGGAAGGCCCTGTAAGCATAAAGGATGCGGCGCTTCCAACGCTCATGCCATCCAGCAGCCAGCCCTGTAACAGTGGAATGGTTCCCCCGCCGCAAGCGTAAAGAGGAACGCCAATGGTGGCCGCCAGCCAGCTGTCCCGCATACCGCTCCTGGAAAAGGAAGCGGCGATGGGGATGGTGCCGTACATACAAACCGAAAATCTGCTCCAGCTGGACGGTAAAGTAATACCATATATAGATAAATTCCCGCCTGAGAACATTCATCTATGTTCCCTCCTTTACAAAATCAGATATGAAACAGCTTGTTAATCCAGTTAACACACATAGGCACCCACATACAGACCTGATCTAACAATCCAGTTTTGCAAAACCGCCGTCAGATTTTTGTTACCATCACTCATCACCCCCAGTGCCTCCCGTACATCTGCCTTTGGACACAGTCTGGCTATATCCTTTTGAAAATTCCCCTTGACCCCGCCGCGGTGAGAATAAAACGGCAGAATTACTTTTCCGGAATCCGTATAAGGGGTTGCTGGTTCAATCTGAAACAGATCGCCGCCGGTCTGCTCGGCAATCATCCGCGCCATTCGCTCGGTGTTCCCGGACCAGGAGAAGTAGGCAATCAATGTGTTACCCCCTTCGACGGGTTCTTCGGATTCGGCAGGATTCTCCGAAAGCTCGGCAGAAGGCTGTTCGGAAGTTTCAGAAGAACCGGCTGACGGTTCAGAGGAGCTTCCCTCTCCCGAAGATGTTGTCCCACTGCCGCATGCGGCAAGAGAAAATATCAGTGCCATAGATAACAAGATTGATAGCAATTTTTTCATATTGACCATTCCTTTCCTTTTTTTCAAAAATCGTTCTAACTCGGTCATTGTTAACCTTGCCAAGCCGTGTAAATTTCCAGGTATTCGACGCATAATAAATAACGAACATTTTCTCCTTTCAAAAATTACAGGCTGGTCAACACCGGGTTGCTCAAATAGTCATACACCCGCTTAATCTCACTGATTTTCCGTGTATCCAACATGGAGGGGCAGCCTTTATCAAGAGCGGCGATCTTCTCCATATCTTCTTTGTCCAGATTAAAATCCCAGATGGCCAGATTTTCCTCCATCCGCTCCTTGTGAACTGATTTTGGAATGACAATGACGCCCTGCTGCACATTCCAACGCAGGATAATCTGAGCCGGACTTTTATGGTATTTTTCAGCGATTTCTAAAAGTACTGGTTCCGTGAACATTCCCTTCAAACCTTCAGCAAAAGGAGCCCATGCCTCCGGCTGCACATTCATCTCCTTCATCTGCGAAAGCTCATCTGCCCGCTGATAATGGGGATGACGCTCAATCTGATTGATCTGAGGAAGGATTTTCGCGTTATAACACAAGTCCAGCAGCCGATCCGGCAGGAAATTGCATACGCCAATGGCACGGATTTTTCCTTCCTGATACAGTTCCTCCAGCGCACGCCAGGAGCCATAGTAATCCCCGAAGGGCATGTGGATCAAATATAAATCCAGGTAAGTAAGCCCTAAGTTGTTCAAGGATTCCCGGAATGCTTCTTTGGTTTTTTCATAGCCCATCTGCTGGATATAGGCTTTGGTTGTAATGAACAGCTCCTCCCTGGGAATACCACAGCTTTGAATAGCCCTTCCCACAGCTTTCTCATTTTGATAGGAACTGGCTGTATCAATCAGACGGTACCCGGTGGAAATAGCGTCCCTCACCACCTGTTCGCAGATTTCCTCCGGGACCTGGAAAACACCGAAGCCTTCCATCGGAATCATTACGCCGTTACTCAGTCTGACTGTTTCCATGATAAAATCTCCTCCTTTGACTGAATGTCCATGGACATCCATACGTTCTTTAAGCAAAGCAGTATCCACTCCCTTACTTCAATCGGTTTCCCAGATTGTACGCCTGCTGTGGAAATTCGGAATGCTGCGTCATGGAAGGTGTGCCGCAGCCATAGCCCAGCACCATCCCCATGTCCTTCAGATTCAAGTAACGAACCAGCGTCTTATAGTGGGATTCCAAAGCCTCAAACGTCCAGTCATCGCTGTTCCAGGCGACGGTCAGCAGGGCGGACTTCATATGTTTGCGCTGGATGGAACTGTTAAAAGCACAGAAGCGGTCGATCATGATTTTTAGCTGAGCGGACATACCATAATAGTACAGTGGAGTAGCAAACACCATCATGTCAGCATCCAGGATTTTTTTACGGATACTCTCAATATCATCCTTCTGCACGCAGGGGCCTTCATAGCCACAGTGGATGCAGCCGGTGCAGGGATGGATATTTCCGTGGGCCACATCGATCATTTCTACGGTGTGACCCGCTTCTTCCGCCCCCTGTCGGAAACAATCCGCCAGTATATGAGTAGATCCTTTTTTGTTAGGACTGCCTTCTAATACAATAATCTTCATTGCAGCTTCCTCCAATTTCATTAGAATGTTCGTTTGTTCTACGTTGCCGGTGGCTGTTGCCAGTTTTCTGCAATCCTGGTGTTAGCCCCGTTTTCTATTTTTTATTATAGAACGGCCCTTGTTCAATGTCTAATGCCTATTGTTTATCATTTTCAATGTGTTTTTTGTATGGATATAGTCAAAAAGGTTAGTTGAAATCCTAAATGCAACATTGGAATTGTAAATGCACATACGCGCACCGCAAGGCGCACAGTAAAACGGCGCCGCAACCTTACGATTGCAGCGCCGTTTTACAGCTTATCCGTCAATGATGGAACAGGCGGATGCCGGTAAAGCACATCGCCATACCATATTTGTTACAGGTCTCGATCACATTGTCATCCCGGATGGAACCGCCCGGCTGAGCCACATATTTCACACCGCTCTTATGGGCCCGCTCAATATTATCCCCAAAGGGGAAGAAAGCGTCGGACCCCAGGGCCACATCCTGCATTTTATCTAACCAGGCCCGCTTTTCCTCCCTGGTAAATACCTCCGGCTTCACCGCAAAGATATTTTCCCAGGCACCATCGGCAAGCACATCCATATAATCCTCGCCGATATACAGATCAATGGCATTGTCCCTGTCCGCCCTGCCAAGCTTCTCCACGAACTGAAGGCCCAGCACCTTGGGAGACTGACGCAGGAACCAGTTGTCCGCCTTGGTGCCTGCCAGCCGCGTACAATGGATACGGGACTGCTGCCCGGCCCCGATTCCGATGGCCTGGCCGCCCTTGGCATAGCACACGGAGTTGGACTGGGTGTATTTTAACGTGATCAGGGAAATGATGAGGTCGATTTTGGCGGATTCGGGAATCTCCTTATTCTCCGTCACCACGTTGGACAAAAAGTCCTTGTCAATCTTCAATTCGTTTCTGCCCTGCTCAAAGGTAATGCCAAACACTTCCTTGTGCTCAATGGGGGCGGGAACATAGTCCGGATCAATCTCGATCACATTGTAGCCGCCTTTTTTCTTGGCCTTTAAAATCTCAAGAGCCTCCGGCTCATAGCCCGGAGCAATGACGCCGTCGGAAACCTCCCGTTTGATGATTTTCGCCGTGGACACATCGCAGACATCAGAGAGGGAGATAATATCTCCGAAAGAGGACATACGGTCCGCGCCTCTGGCTCTGGCGTAGGCACAAGCCAGGGGAGAAAGTTCGCCCAGATCATCTACCC
>CALWLN010000141.1 GCA_944381535.1 uncultured Lachnospiraceae bacterium | reverse complement strand
TTCGTTCTCCCTCTTTTCCATCTTTACTATCTTATCATAAAGAGGAATTGGGGGCAAGATGTTTTGTGGAATGCTCCCACCAATGTCATTAAAAATACCGCTTGTTTCCGCACTGTAAGTCATATATAATTAAAACAAAAGAAAAATATGGGGGACTTGCCAATGAAACGCTTTAACGTAACCGGTTTATGCACACCTGAACATGATTATATGGCAGATATTTCAGGAAAACTGGACAGAATCAAGGCAATGGTAGACGCAGGAGAATATTTTACAATCAACCGTGCCAGACAATACGGAAAAACCACAATCCTGCAAGCACTGAAGGACAAATTAAAAAATCAATATATTGTGGTGAAAATCAGCTTTGAGGGATTGGGAGAACAATTTTTTTCAGAGGAATCCCGATTCTGCAGCGGTTTTGATGAGATCTTTGGCCACGGTCTGTCCTTTTCCTCTGCCACTGAGGAAGATATCGTCTGCTGGACTCATCATGCCAAATCCCCCGATAACTTTTTGCGGTTATCCCAAAAAATCACAGATTTCTGCAAGAACAGAAATACGGTACTCTTGATTGATGAGGTGGACAAAGCCTCTGACAACCAGACATTTTTACACTTTTTGGGCATGCTGCGCGAAAAGTATCTATCCAGAAAGGCTGGAGAAGATTATACTTTTACAAGCGTTATTCTTGCCGGTGTATATGATGTGAAAAATATTAAGCTTCGTATGCAGGAGAAGGGATTTGTCTCAGTACAGGAGGGTGAGGGGAAATATAACTCCCCGTGGAATATTGCGGCTAATTTTAATATCGACATGTCCTTTTCCGTTTCCGAAATCAGCTTTATGTTGTCCGATTATGAATCGGAACACCACACCGGCATGGATCTCGAACATGTGTCATTGGAAATCTGGACTTACACTCACGGTTATCCATTTCTGGTGAGCCGAATCTGTCAGGAAATCGATGAGACCGGTCTGCCCTGGAAGGATAGTGGAATACAATCGGCTGTGAAGCAGATTCTTCAAGAAAAAAATACACTTTTTGATGATATTGCCCACAATCTGGAAAATAACGAAGATTTGCGCTCATTTATGTATGAGCTTCTGATTCTGGGTCAGGAAAAGCATTTTGAACGAACCAATCCCACCATAGATCTGGCGGCAACCTTTGGTTTTATCCGTAATGAGGAAGGGCGGGCTGTCATCCACAACCGCATGTTCGAAATAAAAATAGCAAATTATTTTATTTCTAAAAATATGGAAAAAAAGGAACAGCCAAAAATCAGCGGTGTTTTAGCAGAGGACGTCATCCAAAATGACCATTTTGATATGGAGTATCTGCTGGACAAATTTTCTCAACATTATAGTGAATTATATGAAAATGTAAAAAACAGGACCTTTTTAGAGGAAAACGGACGTATTC
This sequence comes from uncultured Lachnospiraceae bacterium, assembly GCA_944381535.1. GTDB lineage: Bacteria > Bacillota > Clostridia > Lachnospirales > Lachnospiraceae > 14-2. The sequence goes on along the minus strand of CALWLN010000141.1, from coordinate 17,000 downwards.
TTTTTCTTACTTATCTGCGTCCCCTGATCAATGGAAAAGGATTCTACCATATCGAATCCCAGACTACTTCCGAGCGCAGAATGGATATCATTGTCAATTATGGCACAGAGCAATACATTTTAGAATTAAAACTCTGGTATGGCACAAAGCAGCATACGGACGCTTACGAACAGCTATACGGCTACCTCGAAAGTCAGAATGCGGAAGAAGGTTATCTTCTGACCTTTGATTTTCGAAAGAAGAAACACCCTTGCCGGCAATGGGTGACCTATAAAGGAAAAGAAATATATGATGTTATTGTATAATATCGCCAGATATTATACCGGCCGAATGGCCATCCCCCGGAGGGGCTATGCGCGAAGCACATGATATAATCAAGGGGCTGTCGGTTAATGCCCCTTTAATTTTATACCATCTAACTTCGCAGCACCGCCCGCACCGGGGAGCCGTCCAACTCCTCCATTTTCAGTGGCAGGGCAATCAGCTAATACTCTCCTGATGCAATCGTAGACTATTTTTTTCACCCTTATTCTAATTTCTTCCCAGGCGATACGTGCGGATTCCAAAGGCGGGGATGCTATCGGAAAAGATTCCATCACTGTCCGATGGAAGATACCGGCCGGAGGAGCTTCCGTCAGGCGCAGTCTCCTCCATTTTTGCAAAGTATTCCCCATCTGGCCGGAAGGAGACCTTTCCCGCCTTTCCGGCATTGAATACTCTCACATAATGTTCGCCGTTTTCGCAGTAGAACGCGCCAAGCTCCACTCCCTCCGTCAAAACAGCAAATATGCTGCGGCTCTTCTGTTCCGATACAAACAAGCTGCGGCGGCCCACAGGCTGATGAAGAAACTGTTCGCATGCATGCCACAAACCCGCCTCCTGCCAGTCTCCGCCATGGGCCATGATCTGATACCGGAGTTCATGGCGGCCTTGCAGGGTGCGCCGCCCCCACCAGTATCCGCCGTCATATCCCCATGCAAGCGCCAGACCGAAGGGCGTGTCCTCCCCATGGATATAAGCCGTGGTATGGTCGCAGAAAACGCAGAGCCCCTGTTTATCATCCGATACATCCGCCCAGTGCAGCAAAATATTGTGCTTGATTTCCTCCCATGATTTGAAATGAGTATTTGCATTCCTGCTGCGGCATACATCATAAGCACAATCCTTATGGATGGTTTTCTGTTGAAAAGCAGTTGGAAAATAGGCGTTCAGGCGAAATCTTCCGTCGTGGTAGCTGCGGTGCGGATCACATACCGGCCCTTCCGGCACAGGAATCTCATGGGGTTCTCCGATATGGGTCGGATTCTCGAAATCGAAGGATACCTGTACCTCCAGCCGGGGGGAATCCGCCTGTATCTTATAATGCATGATGTAAGGTACTTTGGCGATTTTACCGGAAATACATACCGAAGCCTCCAGTCCCCCGTTTCTTTCTATCTTTGCCTTTGCCGGCTGCTCCGTATTGGAGCAGAACCGGCCTTCCTCAATAAAGTACCCGCGAAATTCATGGAAGGCCGCTCCCTCCGGCACAAGCTCCTGCTCCCGCAGCTTGTCGTAATAAGACTCAATGACGCCGCCCTTTTGAGGATTGATTCGAAGAGCCAGACATCTGTTCTCCAGAACGATTCCACCCTCCTCGAATCTGGCTGCTGCCAGGGCCGGCTGCTCCTGCCGCTCCCGCATGGGACGCACCGTAAATGTCTTAACCCCCAATGCCGGCAATTCCGCAAGAAATAATAATTCGCCGGCATTCCAGGAGCCATCCTGATAGCAGCGGTCCGCAATCGCCTGGCAGGGAAGCTTTTCCTCCCCATCATAGACCTCAAAGCCCTGCGTACCGCCCTTTGCAGTCATCGCCACACGCACCAGACGTTTTTCTGTCTTTGCCAGCGAATTGAATACCGCAATCGTCTCAGCGTTTCCGTCCGTCTGAGAAGGAAGACTTCCTGTGATACAGGCAAAGGATTTCCGATTTAATTGATCATAGATGAACTCTGCGGCATACACCTGGGCCGAGGTTTTCCATGCCCAGTTTTCTTCTCCCTCTCCGGTGCTTGCACAGATCCAGCCGTCATGGTGCTGGGTCATAAGCAGATGGCTCCAGGCCTCCTTCAGTCTTGATTCCTGCTTCTCCATCCCGTACAGCGAAGCAATTGCATACAACCGCTCCGCCTCAAGCATTTCCACCTCGCAGCGGCGGACCTGCCTCGCCATCCGTACCAGTGTCCGGTCACCCCAGGGAAGCGCGCCACAGAAGATTTCCTGTCCGGGCTGCCAGGCCGGACGTTTTTCATCCGCCACAGCTTCAAAATAATGACGGACGGTGGAATATTCGATATGGTCCGGAGAACCCCCCTTGGCATCACTGGTTCCGGGACGCGCCGCCCACCCTAAATCCTGGAAATACATTCCCACGGGATGTGAGATTCCCTCCCGGATACATTTTTCCATATATTCCTCCGTGGCATACTGCGCTTCTGTGGAATACACAGGCACAAGCTCCTCGCAGGCATACCGGGGGATGGTGGGAATGGCGCTTCCGTCCGGTCCCACCCAGTCCACGGTCTCTGCCGGATAGCCCTGAGAATATCCTGCCCAGGCCGTAGAGGCATTTTTCAGGGAAGCCCTCCGATAACCAAGCTGGCGAAGCATCTGCGGCAGGGCGCTGGTCCAGCATGGCTCCTGAACAGCGTAGGTATCCACGGTAATCTCCGGAAAATGATCCCGGATGATTTCGCGTCCCAGAATCAGATGACGCAGATTACTCTCGCCGTCAGTAATCCATCCGTAGGGCTGAGCGAAGCTGCCCGCAACAATTTCCAAACGCCCGTCTTCGCTGTTGTCCTTCAGCCAATCGGCTAACTCCCGGTAGGCCTCCGGGTCGCGCTCCTTCAGATAATCCCAGGAAATGGGTTCCACATCAATATTCAGACGCCATTCGGGGTGTTCTTTTATACATTCCAGGATATCGCGCCAGGAGCCCAGGGGCATATGCCCCCGGATACCGCCGTGATAGCCATCCAAATAGTAAACTTTTTTACTTTCTTTTTCCATAATTCATTCTTCCTTTCAGTGACCGCATTTCTTCCTGACGGACCTCCCGGCCTTCCTCCTCTGTAAACGAAATGCGGATCATATCGCCATCTGTCGTAAGCTCCCAGCGCTCCGTGTGAGGGCTGGTACGGTAACGGACAAACAGAACCGTCTTGTTCCCCTCCTGTGCACAGCAAACCGCCATGGTAAGCTGTTCCCGCCGCTCCGCAGGAAAATGTCCAAGCAGAAATGGCTGCATGTTCTGCATACTGCACTGATTCACCGTCCAGCAACCTGTTTTCGCCCGTATCGTCTGAATGCTTCCGCCGTCGCTGAAGGAGAGCTGTACGGAATCCCCGCCTGCCCTTACCCATACGCTGCGCAGATCCGCCGGGTTTGCCTCCAGCCGATAAACAGCGTCCGATTTCGGAATCTTATCATCGCCCGGAAGAGGCGCAAAAGAGTAGATCCTGCCCTCATCACTGCCGCCATCCATGCGCTCCAGAAAATCAAAAATATGGTCCATCTCTTTTTGCATTTCACCGCCAAAGGCCTGCACCGCCACTACCATATCACGCTTGGGCAGGATGACACACAGCTGACCGAAGGCGCCGTCGCCCCGATAACCCTCCCGGCTGTTGCGCCAGATCTGATAGCCGTATCCGCTGCACCAGTCCGGAGTCCCGTTGGCGGAATTATCGGATACGAAAGAGGACGCCTCCCGAATCCATGTTTCGGAAAGGATACGCCTCCCCTGATAAACGCCGCCGTCTTTGTACATTCTGCCAAGCTTCACAATATCGTCATTGGAAATGTGCAATCCAGCGCCGCCAATGCATGTACCATCCGCACAGCGTTTCCAGGAAATATTAGTGATTCCCATGGGATAGAACAGATTTTCGCAGGCATAGTCGAAAAAATCCATCCCACTTACCCTTTCTATCACAGAACAAAGCATACAGCTTGCACCGGTATTGTATGTAAAATGTGTACCGGGTTCGTAAACCGGTTCCATTTGGAAAAATGTTTCCACCGAGTCTCTGGCTGCCGCCATTTCCGGAATGATACACCTGTCATGTCCCGTATTCATGGAGAGCAGATGTTTCAGGGTGATACGGGACATTTTTTCCGAAGCATTTTTCCGATTGAAAATGTCCACCAGCCTATCCTCCGTTCGCACCAGCCCCTGCTCCACCGCGATTCCCACCACAGTGGAGGTGAACATCTTGCTCAGCGAATAAACCTCCCGGGAATCCGTACAGGAGTACGGCTCCTGCGCCAGACGCAGCAGACAGCGTTCCCCGCGGTAAATCTGCATGGTATGGACTTCAAAATTGTCCCTGTTCATCCCATCAAAGAATTCATTCAATGCCTTCCGATTTACACCTGCTTCTACAAACCATTCCATCACCTGTCAACTCCTTCTGTTTTTATTATACCAGGAATCCTATGCCCTTTCGCTGGTAACACCTTGTGCTAACACATGATAAAAAGACGTCGGTGGAATACCGGTAGCACGATCAAAGGGTAAGGTTCCCGAGTTCATACAATATGGTGCAAAAGAACAGAGCAATCTGCCTACCGGTTCTCTTTTTAGTACAAACAAGCAGGTATCCTGTACATATTCATAATTTTCAACGGCTACATTTCCACAGTCATCTTCAAAAAGAAAATCGCTTTTTTCCACTGGCAGACCACAATTTACCAGGAAAGAATATACTGGTTCGAACAAGATAGATACTCTTTTCCCTTCCAGCTTGATACACGCAATATCCGGCGGTGTTCCCATATAATCCTTCTTATAAATCTGTTCCAACGCCTGCCATGCAAGGCGCTGCCCCAGAACACTGCAGCCCACACTGTTATTATGCACAAAATCTGACAGGGCAAGATCGCTGGATGTCATCATCCACACGTTTTCCATCTTCCGGGCTGCTTGACGCTGTGCTTCCTTTACGATTGCCCAGCTTTCATCATGTTCCTTGGATAAATTTCCAAAAGTCTTATTCAACTGAACCGTCAAAACCGGTAGCCTATCATTTCTCAGCGCCTGACGCATATCTCGTACCATTGCCCGGAAGCGTGGAAAATAATGCTCTGCCCCCTGCAGATTGTCGGCGTCCGTGCACCCCTGATACCATACGATGCCCTGTACGCCCCCTCCTGCCTTTTTCACAATCTGAAGCATTCTTCTATACAGAACTCCTCCCTTTTCCCACTGTTCTAAAGGAGAGCCACCCATAGCGGTGATAAGCAGGCCAATGGGATAATTTAGTTCCCTTGCCAATGTATTACCGAAGCTAATAAAAGGAGATACTCCTGAACAGAAGCACTCTCCCTGCTCAAATCCTGCACCAAGAGGATGCATTGCCTCCCGCCATCTGCCGGAATTATCCAAAAAATGTACTCGGCCTTGCGAGACATCCATCACCGGTCCATGCGCATACCCTAAAGCATTGGACTGTCCGGCAACTATCCAGATATCACCTACGCCAATGCGATACCGTGTATCTCCATTCAATGCACCATCCCAGTTGCTTCCTTCCACATATCTCACCCGCAAGGTATAAGGTCCGCCTGCCGGAATCTTCTCCAATCGTACACAAAAGCGTATTCCTTCCCAGGTGCCCTGCACCGGCGGTATCACCCAGGTGCCATTATATTCCCGTTCCAGATAGGCAAAGACACAGGCATTTTCTCCCGGTTGCTCTATTCCCTCCATTTGGCCGGTTACAATTATATCTGCCTTTCCGTACTTTTGTTGAAAAATTTGATTGTCTTGTATATTATTGATTCTCGCAAAAACCATAGTCTTATCACTCCAATTATCGCAACACGTTCCGTTTTCTTAATCACTCGATTGAACAAAAAAGCGCATTCTATCGTCTTTCATCTAATTCTATTTCTATCATAAAATATACCTTTGAAATTTTCAACTCCTATACATCACCATTATACTATGGCAAATTTTATTATTTTAAAATTACACGTAAACTTACAACTTCATAGCTGTCTAACGTATATATAACATTTTTTTCATTTTCCACGACAACTGGCTTTTTATCATTCTCCAAGAAATCACAGAGATAAGCTTCCACTTTTCGACCGGGCAGATAAAGTCTCATCGTTTTCTCTTTACCGAAAGGATTATAAACCCGTACAATAAAACCATTTCCATCTTCTGCTTCCTTAACAGCCGATAAAACGGCTCCCTCCAGGCCGAACAGACTCTTACTCGCACTCTCTTTTCGCGGTCTGGCTGCACAGGAACGCACAATTATCGGGTGAATATATCGTTCTGCCATCAACGCAAGATTATCTTCCTCTGGTTCACAGGCGCCAACTGCTATACGGATAATATGTTCCCCAATGTCTGGGTATGGATCCGGATAATAGGAACCGCGAATCAAATTCAGTGACAGACCTTCATGGTCACCTCGAAATCCATATTTACAATCGCTCATCATGTACAGTGCACTTCCGCCGCTCCTTGGCATGGCACATCCCAGCCCGATTGCAGGCACATCCTGGGCAAGCGGCGGCCGTTCTAAAACAGCATACGGAATCGTATAACGGTATTTAGCCACTTCATAACCACACGGAACCTGAAAACGGAGCTGCGGAACTCCGGTTTTTTCGCTTCCCAACATGGTCCATACAGTCTCCAGACGATAATCCAAGAATTCACTGTCTTTATCCAGACGGATTTTCACATGAATCTTCAAATTTTCTCTGATAATCTCATACTCCAATTCTTTCCGTAGCCCTTCTGTCTGAATCTTTCCCGGCTTAACGTAGCAGGATTCATTTAAATCCAAGATATTTGCCGTTTTTCCAACCCTCCAGGCACTCATTCCATTGCTGGTTTCCTCTGTGATCAATGTCAGACCACAAGCCGGTTTAGCAGAAGTGATAACTTCTTTTCCATCCCTTTTTCGCACAAAGGAAATACATTTCATGGTTGGCACGTCAAATACAGCCTTAACCTTATCATTTTCCAGACAGATAGGCTCATCTGTGATATTATCTGGCCGCCAATCAAATTTTCTACAGCGAGAAATACTTCCTCTCTCCCTGACCTTCACACAGCAAACAGTATATCCGGCAGCCGGTACCGGCATCCATACCAGCAATTTACAATACGAATGTCCCCAATATCCGTTCCAATAATCTCCTTTCTCAAGAAACTGGAATGGATATTCCTGACCATCCATATCCGTAATTCGGATATTCTCTATATCTTCTTGCCAATCCCATAGAGTGATTTCCGTAGATTCTGTTCTTGGTACCTGAGTCACATTGAATAAAGCCAGATATCGCGTTGGCCCGCTTCCTCTTCCTAACACAGAAAATCCATATCCACTGGCGTAATCCGTTCCAAGACCGACTCCGGCACCCATAACAGTATCATTATCGGCCTTTTCCTCCGAACTGTCAGCAATATCATCACATATGGCCTCCATGGCATGAACTCCATTGGCCCCCGCCCGCGCCATTGCTTCCTGAAATTTTCCCATAGCATATTCCCGTGTCTCTATAGTTCCAGATCCTGGTACAATATCGTGGAACTGATTAAACAATATTTTTCGCCAGGCGCTTTCCAGATTTTCTATTCTTTGGTACTCTGGTATTTTCAGCTTTGCCATACTTTCAAGAATTTCCGCTTCTGTCAAACGCGCTTCCCCGATACGATTTGCCATTTTAATTCTTGCTTGCGAGGTGTAACAACCTGTAAATACGTAGTTCAATTCCTGTTTTGCTACAGGCAATTGCTCTTTTCTTTTTTCCAGATAGTCGAAATACTCTTTATAAGTACCAAACTGAACTGACGGATATAACGGCCATGTATCCATATCCATAAGCCTTTCAATATCTCTTCTGGTAGGTCCGCCGCCATGATCTCCTACCCCATATACATATAAAATCTTATGAATTCCATATTTCTTACAAAATGCCGGGACACCTTCATAGAAAGTACTGTCAATCCACGCATTATAATGCTCAGCACCACAATAAACAAGTATTTCTTTTCCGGACATCCCTTTCCAGCGATAAACCTTATTCTCATCATACCCACGCAAATGATAATATCTGGTAACCCCGCCATTCCATAGTATTTCTGGTAGGTTAAAGCTGTGACCAAAGGTATCTGGCTCGAAATCAATATTTAAAGCCTCTTCCTTTATATCCAGTAACTTTGATAGATATTTTTTTGTATACAATATCTGTCTTACCATAGATTCCCCATTTGGGATATTTTTGTCATTTTCCACCCAAGTTGAAGCAGTTACCTCCCAACGTCCCTCTTTTACACGCTGTTTTACCTCCTTTAGCAGCCCGGGTTCATACTCCTCCAGTATATTGTATATAGCGGCCTGTGATTGAGCGAAACGAAACTTTGGATACTCTTTCATCAGTGTAAGCATGGTGCGCACTGTATCCAATATAATGGATACAGTCTCCTGGTACCCCCACATCCAGTTCATATCAATGTGAGCATGCGCAACACATACCATGGTAATTTTCTTCGCCCTTTCAGATAACGGCAACAATATCTGTTCTGCCTCCCTTGCCGTGCGAACACATATCTGCTCATTTTCGCAGTAGTCCTTCATAAGCAAGTCCATTGCCTGCTCCATTAAACCTCGTTCTGGTATCTCTTTTTCATAGAGTAATTCTATCAGATATCCAATTTCTGACAAAATCCTTTTTTCCCAATAGCTTCGAAAAGCATTTTTCCGTAATTTCCTGTAATTTTCATAAATGTCTGCCATCATTATGCTCCTCCGGGACACCAATCCTTTATTTGCGTCCGATGATTCTTTTAGCTTAAAACAATTCAGGTTTTGCCGCTCAGCGATTATTGCTCCCCCGTCTCATAGTATACTTTACTTCCTATAAAACGAAACACAAGGACAGTAATGATAAGAGTTACTATAAGCAACATCCAGCCCATTGCAGATGCATAACCCATACGTCTATTGGTAAATGCATGCTCATACATGGAATATACATAAAAAGTTGTAGAATGATCCGGTCCACCTTCGGTTAACAGTAGAGACTGAGCAAAAACCTGCAAAGCCCCAATAATTCCAGTAATCAAATTCAGAAAAATCGTAGGAGATAGCAACGGAATTGTAATATTGCGGAATTTGCGCCATGCGCTTGCCCCGTCAATATCTGCTGCTTCATAATAGGTTCTGGGAATTCCCTGAAGACCTGCCAGATAAATAACCATGGAACTTCCGGCATTCCAACAATTCATTATAATTAATGCGGGTTTTGACCAGGTCGGATCATTAAGCCAGGCCGGACCGGTAATCCCTATTAGGCTCAAAAGCTGATTAATCACTCCATATCTTGTCTGAAACATCCAAGTCCACAACATAGTTGTAGCCACAATTGAAATCACATTCGGAATGTAAAACAGTGTTCGAAAAAGCCTGATTCCTTTAATTTTTTGATTCATCAGCATGGCAATGCCAAGACCGAGTACAAGTCCTAAAGGAATAGAAAAGAAAGCATAATACAATGTATTCCACACAGATTTCCAAAAAAGAGAATCCTGGGTAAGAAGTATTCTATAATTTGTAAGTCCTATCCAATTCCAACTTGAGCTCATAGAATAATTGGTAAAACTATAGTATAAAGAGGACAGCAACGGATACAAAGTAAACACAAAGAAACCTATAAGCCAGGGCATAGCAAAACAATACCCTTTAAACGCCTCTTTCATCTGCCTTTTCGACCGAATTACTTTTCCTCTTTTCTTTTCTCTATTCATAGCAGTTACTCCTTTATAACTGAGATTGGGATACTGTCCAGCATCCCAATCTCAGAGCATAATTCATTACTCATTCATTTGATGATAGTTTTCTGTTTCCTGAATAACGTGCTGTTCTGCTTCTGAAAAGGCTTCCTCACATGTCTTTTCACCTCGCATCACGTAATCCCACGCAACCGCTATATCCGCGTTATATCCCGGATATGCCAAGTGATTGTCGATAAATTTACTATACGGAGCGGTCTCTTCCATTGCGTTCCAATATTGCTCACCATATTCTGGATGGTATTCCGAACCTTTTGCAAACGCATCCAGATTACAGACAAAAGTACTATCTCTCTCCAATATATACTCCTGTGCTTCATCACTACAAAGATACAATCCAAAATCAATAGCCGCATTTAAGCGATCCTCTCCATGATTTGTAAATTCCAGACCCTGTCCTCCATTCCAGCTCGAATGATAATTCTCACCATCGACAGTAGGCAGAGTCGCAACGCCCCAATTCAATTCTGGATTATATGTCGCAATCGTATTAGGAAAACTTTCCATTTCAATAACCATGGCTAATTCTCCCGAAATAAACGGACTGTACGACATTGTCGATGCAACTTCAGAAAATGCCAAATAATTGTCATAGCCATATACATCCTGAATTTGTTTCATCATCTCTGCAGCATCATAAGTCTCCTGGCAATTAAAAACTGGCGTTTCTCCATCAAACAGTTCCGCTCCATAAGTCCACATAATCACCCATGGCCAGCAATTGCCCAGTGAAGAATTAAAACCAAGCCGCTCTACATTTCCATTTTCGTCAAAAGTAGTTAGTAACTTTGTATACTCATATACCTCTTCCCATGTTTTGGGAGGTTGCTCAGGATCGAGCCCTACTTCTGCAAAAGCATCCTTATTATAGTAAAACAGACGGGTATCTGTTACAAATGGCATCGCATACAAATCACCTTCATATTTGCACTCTTCTAATGCTGTTGTCAAATATTTGCTCTCGTCATATCCTCTTATCTCCAAGGCCTCCTGGATATTTACAATTTGTTCAGCAGACGCACGGCCTGGCGCGCCCCCAAGGCCACCTTGAAAAATATCCGGTGCCGTTTCTGCAGCAAGCGCCGGTATTAATTTTGACTCATAATCCCAAAAGCTTACCGCTAACACATTAATTGTCACATTTGGGTGCTCCTCCATATACCGTTCTGCCAGTTCTTGACATGCATCTGTATTCGAACTACACCAAAACTCAATTTCAACTTCTCCATAGGTTGGCTCATAGCCTTCTTTGATCTCCTCCTCTCCCTGTTCCGCTTCTTCCTCCTCGCTACTCTGTCCCTCTGTTGAATCTCCACTATCCACATCCCCACCTGTTTCTTCCTCAGTTCCACAGGCTGCTATAGAAAAAATCATTGCTAAAACCATCATTAATGCCATTAGTTTCTTCTTCATAGTTTTTTTAACCTCCTAATCCTTTATCAATTGAATATAACTCTACAACTTCCCTTAATTTATCCTTTAATCCCTGTCAACGTAATACCCTCAACAAAATATTTCTGACAAGTAAAGAATAGAATAAGTGTAGGTAAGGTAATCACCAGTGATGCGGCCATCAGCAGATTCCAATCCGTATCATATTGCATTTGAAAGGCCCGCAATCCATATGTAATTGTATATTTATCGGTATCATTTAAATAAAGCAGTGGTCCCATATAATCGTTCCATGCTCCCATAAAGGTGTTGATTGCAATTGTCAGAAGAGCAGGCTTACATAACGGCAGTATAATCTGCCCAAAAATTCTTATTTCACTGCAGCCGTCTATCTTCGCACTTTCCGATAAATCCATAGGAATCGTTCGAAAAAACTGGCGCATCAGAAATATATTAAAGGCAGAGCCACAAAACGTCGGAACCAACAACGGCAGGTATGTATTTATCCATCCTAAATTCCTGAACATAATAAATGTAGGAATCATGGTAACAATTCCCGGGAGCATCATGGTTCCAATCAAAATCATAAACCAGATATCCCTACCGGGCCATTTTAATCGCCCAAATGCATAACCCACCAACGATGCTGAAAAAAGCGCTCCAAAAGAATTCACTACCACAATAAACAGAGTATTCGCCAAATAGCGTAAAAAAGGAAAAGCATTCAACGCATCAACAAAGTTGCTCCATCTCCACGCTTTCGGAATCATGACCGGCGGCATACTCATCACCTCTTGCGGATCCTTTAACGCCGTACTTAACATCCACAGCACGGGAAAAAGAAACAATAGCGCTCCTATTATTAGGATTGTATAAACCGCTATTTTCCATACTACCTTCCTATATTTTTTACTCATTTACTCACCTCCTTTAACATTACAATTAAATCATTTACATCAATTTGTACAAGTTGATATAACAATATTATTATCTTTCTATATTATTGTCAATAGTTTATATAATTTTTCCATATATTTCATGCCATCTATTGTATTACTTGTTATATATTCATCATAATATTAATTGGATTGTATCTCTCACACTATTTACGTCATAATCGACAATAATATTTATATATCAACTATTACATTTAAAAAGCATCTGGAATGTTTTCATCCCAAATGCTTTTCGGTATTCTACTGCTATTCATCACTCCAAAATATCGGTGGTAATAAAATCCACTCCCCACAACAGAAACATCCTGACCTTATCATTCCATTCTAACACCAGACAATACAACTCCTGCTCCGGAAGAAGCTTCCCATCCGCCGTCACATGCACATCCGATTCCACACCATAATAGCTGCGGTTTCCGGCGGCCACAAACGCCGGAATAGAATTCTCCGGCTCCAGCCCGCACAATCCCCGGTGTGCAACCATCCGTGTATCTCCTCTGTTGATTTTTATTGTATCCACAGCCGTCTTCTCTCCTAGTCTCAATTTTGCAACAGACCAGGATTCCGACAATTCTGCTTATCTCACCCTTTCTTCGGCATGGTAACAAGCAGTCTGTCGATATCCTCAATCATTTTTTCCTTCGGCTGCGCCAGTTCCACGAAATGATCCGCCCCATTCTCGTCCGGCGTCCATATTGTCCTTCCCTTCTCATCAAACCGCACCGTTCCGGCCGGCGACAACCTGTAACGCGGATTATCCGGTATTACGGCAAAATCAACGGTGAAAACATCCCAGCTGAAGCGCCCCTTGTTATTGGTATAAAGCTGATAGGCGATACGTACCGGGTGATCCTCCGGCAGAAAAGCCGAAAGCGTGCTTCCCGTGACCAGCAGTCCTGCCTCTCCTCCTAGGTAAATCTTCGGTGTCGGCCAATTTTCCGCAATGTTTCGGGCCGCACCGACATCACACACCACATTGAAGTCCTCTATCTCCTCAATTATCTCCTCAATGGATTTTCCGGAATCCTTCTTCACCAGCTCCGCCATCTCCGTGGTAATCGGGTAAACACCCGCCATGGCCGTAAGGCGGATCACCTTCCTTTTTACAAGAGAGACACCATCCAGGTCGGAATATTCATCCGCCCGGGAATTCAAAAGGGCGGAGAGGTTATTCAGAGGCCCGATCGCAATGCATTCTACACTTTTGTCCTCCTGCCCTGCAAGAATACGGCGGTACATGGCTACCGCTTCCTCCGGCTGCGCTTCCCGGTACCGGTTGGGCAGGTGCGTCGTAATGTACCGGTTATAAATCATATGGCACTCTTCTGTCAAAAAACCTTTGCCATGGTAAGTTGAAACAGCAATCTCCGGTCGTCCGTAATAACGGTTGATTGCGTCAATCGTGCCTGCGCCATAGGGATTTGAGGTGCAATGGGCAACCCCCAGAATCCTGCACAATCCCTGGTCTGCAAAAACATGCAGCAAAGCCAGAGCCGCCGCGTCATCACAGTCCGGCCCCATATCCGTGTCCAGTAAAATATGTTTCATGCCTGTCCTTCCTCCATCTCGCATTGTTCCAGAAATGTTTTCGCCATAAGCGTTGCGCCAACCTGATTGGGATGAACCCGGTCCCAGGCAATATAAGAGCTGTGACGGTAACAGCAGTATTCCTCATACATCTTCTGAAAATCCACAAATCTGCATTGGTACTTTTCCGCCAGTCCTCTGCATATGGCAACATACTCATCCATCCGGGCGCGCATTTTATCCTGACGGTTCGGCTCAATATAATAGGGTGACAAGAGGAATATCCCCTTAACGCGGTCCTTTACTGCCAAAATCATCTTCTCCACATTTTCTTCGTATTCCTCCGGCAGCACATGGGTGTCCGGCATGGCCGGGCTGTCGAACTGCCGCCAGACGTCATTGATTCCAATGCAGATAGATACCCAGTCCGGATTCAAATCTACCACATCCCTCTGATACCGCTCCAGCAGATCCCTGCTGGTATTTCCCCCGATGCCGGCGTTGGTAATGCGCAGATAAATTTCAGGATAAAAGGCTGACAGCATATTCTCGATAACACGCACGTATCCATGCCCCACGTTGTCAAACAACCCTTCTCCTACCGGATTCGCACTTCCCATGTCGGTCACAGAGTCACCTGCAAATACAATTCTGTCCAAATGTTCAAAAATCATCTCTCCACCCTCTCAACTAAATCATATGTATATCAATTTGTGTATATTGTTGTAATCATCATATTTGTTTACTATTTTAATGTCAATATCTCATAGTAATATTTTATATTTTTCTTGATTTTTAATGTAACAGTTGGTATACTCATATAAAAATTGCTTTATTTTTTATTATCACATCACATATCAATCATTGCATTTGATGCCGCTTAAAAACGGCTAAAAAAATTTAAGCATCGGAGGAATGATTCATGGCTAACAATAATATGCTTTACCTGCAAATGAGAAATTACCTGTTGGAACTCATCGCCCAGCACAAGAATACCCCCGGTTATATTCTGCCCAGCGAGAACCAGCTTGCCCAGAAATTCAATGCCAGCCGTATCTCAGCCAAGCACGCCTACGACACCCTGGAGGAGGAACATTTAGTCATTCGGCAGCGGGGGCGCGGCACATTTATTGCTGGTTCGCAGGATGCTTCTCCTGCCGTCTCCTTTCCGCCTGCGCGCACGCTGCCGAATGTCAAGATCATTGCAGTGATTTTTCCACATATCAACTCTGCTTTCATGAATGAGCTTGTGGAAGGTATCCGCATTGAGTTAAGCAAACGTGACATCGCCTTTTTTCTTCTGCTCACTGGCAGCAATCAGGAAAAAGAAACCCAGCTTCTTCAGATGGCCCGGGAACATTGCAGCGGCATTCTATTGTTTCCTGGCGCATTTTCGAAATATCAGCGAGAAATTCTGGAGCTCGTCTTAAACCGTTTCCCACTGGTTCAGATAGACCGCTATCTGCCCGGACTGGACTTAAGCTACGTCTCCTGCGACCATTTCAATGCCGCCTACCATGCTGTACAATACCTTCTTGAACACGGTCACAGAAAGATTGGTTTTGTGACACACCCTGCCCCACACGCCACCTCCATCGTTGACCGCCTGGCTGGCTTTAACAAGGCGGTCAAGGAATTTGATCCCCAATATCCTGGCTATTACAAGCTTACCGCCATGGCAGACACCGTCAATTTTGAAGATCTTTTTACCGAATACATGAACCAGGTGCATCCGGAGGCGATCATCTCCTCCAATGTGAACTTCCATTCCAGAATTTTACGCATATTAAAAAAGCTGGAAATGGACCGTAGCGTAGATCTGATGCTATTTGATAATGCGTTTATGTCCGTGGAGGATTTCGTGACATACCATCCGTATATTATTGACCAACAGCCCAGGGAAATCGGTAGAACCGCCGTGGATCTGTTGTGTCGTCTTATGGAGGAGGACATGGAGCCGGTGAATATTACAATCCCAGAAAAAATTTTTCAGTTATAGGTGACGTTTGTGATCTGTATATCATACCATACCACTGTATGAAACGGCAGGCTTAACCAAACTTTTTATGATAAATGACCAGGAGGTGTATATTTTTGTATAAAAATCTTGAAAATTATATGAAACGTCTGCGTATGGAATCAAAAGTCGAGGAAAATCGTCGGAAATTGCCCATCATTTCGCCAGATATTGTACAGACAGCCGACTTTATATTTTCCAAAAAGCTAACGCATAATGGCGACAGCGGCAAATTGTTACTGGCCCAAAAGAAGACGAATAGATTGGAACGTTATCTTGTAAAACACGCCTATACAGACTGCGCTTGTAATGAGTACGTTTATACCAAACTCGCTCAGGCCATGGACTATTGTATGCCGGATGCTGTTCTGTTTGAGCTCTCCAATAACGAGAAACGCCCTTATTTCAAAACCGAATACATCATTGGCCTTCGATATCTAAATGTGTTAAAGGCCTTTCCTTCCTACGAAGAAATCCGATCACAGGCCACAAACTGGACACATTATTTTAGCTTTTATGGACTTTACGGTATGACCGGGGAAAACGATGGCATCGAATTGCTTCTTGCAGAAGATAATAAAATTTATCGTGTGGATACAACAGATGCATTTCCAATCAACAATTACCATCTTTATACGGCAGGCATCAATCGGGAAATCAACGGCATAAATCCATATATTGTGACAAAAAGACAATTATTGTCCAATAACTTTGATAATGTGTTGTCAAAATCATGCTGCGATTTTTTGCTTTCGCAATGTCTCAAAGAGGACAAAAACAGTCTTTACTACTTTTTAGAACCTTTTTCCCGTATTCAAGAAATTCGTGTTGATTACATCGAAGATTTTTTGAATACATTATGCCATTTTTATCCCGATTATATAGGCGACTATTTAAAACGGTACATATCCGCCCTGCAAAAGCAGTGTGCCGCATACTTGAAAGAAAAGCAGTAAAACTTTCCTTTATTGAGATAGAAAAAGTCCTTTACAAAAGCAAAGGACTTTTTCTATCTCAATTTTTTCTGTGAATCAGTCAAAAAGACTCTTTCCTACACCGGATAAGCCCCGGTCTCCCCGTCTGCCACATTGGGATCCACCTTGGTCTTCTGGGCCTGGCGATACTTAAAGAACTCCAGCGCCACCTGAGGGAACAATGCGTAGGACAGGACATCCTCATCCTGCTCCTTCCACTGGGCCATCTCGGCTTCGATTTTGTCAAGCTCCGGCTCCAGCAGGTCGGCGGG
>CALWLN010000140.1 GCA_944381535.1 uncultured Lachnospiraceae bacterium | reverse complement strand
GATGGCGCATTTGTTATAAGCAGACCATGGAAAGACGCCGGCACTTGGCGAACCGACCGTTTACGGGCGGCGAGCCTAGTACCGTTGCGTCTTGATTTGAGCGGGAGCGTGTCTGCGGTAACAAATGCGCCACCCAGGGCGACCTCCAGACAAGACCTAAAAATCCTTTTGATTCCGTGAAAAAACTTTTTAATTTCCCACCCCGTGAACAGTAACCGCCACTAACTCCCAACCGCAATTTCCTTCGTAGCAATAACATCCACTCCGGTACCTGCCACATTTTCCAGGACCACGTCTCCCATGTGTACAGGGGCCGCTATCTCGATTCCCTGCAATGCCTTCACACACCGGGACACTTTCTCCTTTGGGATATCCGTTCTCGTCTTTACGGACACCATATCCGCGGTGCCGCCGGTGACGCGGACTGTAGAGGTAATGATCCTGGTGGGGTTTGTGACCTCTTTTCTGGCATAGTCATCGCCCCGCCTGCAAGTACTGCCGGTTATGGCAGCCACCTGCCCGTCCGCAAGTTCCACGGTAAGGGCGCAGCCCATGGGGCAGCCGATACAGGTGAGGATTCTCTCCTCCCTTGACGCCGCCACCTTCCGTTCCCCTGGCATGAAAATACTCTGCTCTGTCTGTGATTGTTTCTCCATGGGCTACACCTCCTCTACCATCAAAGTTATGGTTTCCACATCAGGGTAGTTAAAAAGCTGTTCCCGGCCAAGCACCACGTTTTCCATCTCCCCGGGAGTAACGATGGGGCGTTTGCGGTGAAGAATTCTTTCCTCATTAAAATACACGCTGACGTAACAATTCTTATACACGGAATCGGAACGGAAGCGGACGGTAAGCTTCTCCGGCATACGGTCCGGGCGAATGGTTTCCGGCACGGTGTAGCGGACGCCTGCCGCCGGAACCAGCCTGACTTCCCGGCCCGTCTCCATTTGCTCGCTCCCACGCAAAATGTATTCCGCTGCGTTCCTTCCCGCCATCTCCGCCTCCTGGGACACAAAATCCACCAGGTCATGGACATGCAGTACGTTACCGCAGGCGAAGACCCCCTCGATATTGGTCTCCAGGCTCTCGTTCACCCGTGGCCCGGCGGTCACCGGACTTAAATCCACTCCTAAGCCACACGACAGCTCATTTTCCGGAATAAGTCCCACCGACAACAGCAGCGTGTCGCAATCATAGTTCTCCTCGGTTCCCGGAATGGGCTTTCCGCTGCCGTCCACCTCTGCCAGCGTAACTCCGGTAATACGCTCCTTCCCCCGGATGTCCACCACCGTATGGCTCAGCTTCAGGGGAATCCCATAATCGTCAAGACACTGGACAATGTTCCGTTTCAACCCGCCAGAGTAGGGCATAAGCTCCGCCACCACCTTTACCCGGGCTCCCTCCAGGGTCATGCGCCGGGCCATGATCAAACCGATATCGCCGGAGCCTAAGATCACCACCTCCCTGCCCGGGAGAAAGCCTTCCATATTCACCAGCCGCTGGGCGGTTCCGGCGGAGAAGATCCCCGCCGGACGGTAACCGGGAATGTTCAGCGCCCCTCTGGGACGCTCCCGGCAGCCCATGGCCAGAATGATCGCTCCGGCTTTCAGTTCAAAGAGGCCCTCCTGCCGGTTCATGGCCGTGACAACCTTCCGGGGACTGATATCCACCACCATGGTGTTTAACCGGTACTCTATCCCCAATTCCTTTACCCTGTCAATGTACTTTTTGGCGTACTCCGGACCGGTAAGCTCTTCCTTGAAGGTGTGTAAGCCGAATCCGTTGTGGATACACTGGTTGAGAATCCCGCCCAGCTCCCTGTCCCGCTCCAAAACCAGTATGGATCCTATGCCTGCCTCCCTGGCAGAGACCGCCGCGGCCAGTCCCGCCGGTCCGCCGCCGATGATGACCACCCCATAGGTTTTCCTGGCCCTTTCCGAGATTTTTCCATCATCTGTCTCATATTTTATAAAATCACAGTTCTCTCTCATCGATTTCGCTCCCCTCACAGTACATCCTTATTTCGGCCTGCCACGATCCGGGAATCGCCGCCGGATTTCGTGACCTCCATAAGATCCCCGCCGTTTTCCCTGGCCAGAAGCTCCATCACCTTGGGAGAGCAGAAGCCTCCCTGGCAACGGCCCGCCCCGGCTCTGGTTCTGCGCTTGACGCCGTCTAAGCTTTTTGCCCCCAGAGGCCGGCGGATGGCGTCCAGTATCTCTCCCTCGCTTATCATTTCACAGCGGCAGACGATTCTGCCATACTCCGGCTTTTCCCGGATCAGTGTTTTCCGCTCCGCCAGGGAAAGCTCCGTCAAATTGTGGATTCCCTTCCGGCGGGCCATGAAATCCGGCTTCTCACAAAGATGAAGTTTCTCCCTTATCTGCTCCGCCACCATCTCCCCGATGGCCGGGCTGCTGGTAAGCCCCGGGGATTCAATGCCCGCGCAGTCGAAAAAGTTCTCCGCGTCCCCGGGCTCTCCGATGATAAATTCATGCCCCTCCTCATGGGCCCGAAGCCCTGCGAAGGAGGTGATCACCTGCCGCAGTGGAAGCTCCCTGACATAGAGGCCGGCCTTCCCCATCACCTCTTCAAGTCCCCCTCTTGTGGTGTTGGTGCTCTCTTTGTCCTCCACATCCACCGCCGTGGGGCCCAGAATCAAATTGCCATGAATGGTGGGCGCCACCAGAATACCCTTTCCGTATTTTCCCGGAAGGGGGAAAATGGTTTTGCTCACGTGAGCCCCTGCCTTTTTGTCCAGCAGGCAGTATTCCCCCCGCCGGGCGATAATCGTAAGTTTCTTACGGGAAACCATATTGTGGATCTTATCAGCATATACCCCGGCGGCGTTGACCACACAGCGTGCCGTATAGTCTCCCCGGTTGGTGCGGACCCGATAGCCCTCCTGTATCCTTATCATCTCTGTCACTTCCGTGTGAAACTGAAATTCCACGCCGTTTACCACAGCGTTTTCCGCCAGGGCAATCGTAAGCTGAAAGGGACATATAATTCCCGCAGTGGGCGCGTATAGAGCCGCAAATACGCCCTCTGTCAGATTCGGCTCCATGGCAAGGGCCTCGCCGTGGTCTAAAATCCGAAGCCCCGGCACCCCGTTGGCGATTCCTCTGTGGTAAAGCTCCACAAGCCCCGGCAGCTCCTCTTCCTCCAGGCAGACCACCAGAGAACCGTTCCGCGCAAAGGGGATATCCAGTTCTTCCGCCAGCGATTCCATCCTCTGATTGCCCTTAACGTTAAGTTCCGCCATCAGAGAGCCTTCTTTGGCGTCATACCCGGCATGGACGATGGCGCTGTTGGCCTTGGAGGTCCCACAGCATACATCTCCCTCCTTTTCCAGGAGGCAAACGCTGGCCTGGTACCGGGACAACTCTCTTGCCACCGCCGCTCCCGTCACGCCGCCTCCGATAATCAATACATCAAACATGAACTCCTCCTGTATGCCCGGATTTCTTTGTGACAGGCGGCCTGCCGTAAACGGTTTTCGTACACAGCCGGTCGCGCTGTCAGAAACAATTTACCAGGGAATGATGCCGTACACCAGCACTGCGCCAACGGCTCCGATAACGGGACCGCACAGCGTCACAGCCGCATAGCTCCACTTCGAGCTTCCCTTCCCCTTGATGGGCAAAAGAGCATGAGCAAGCCTGGGGCCCAGGTCACGGGCCGGGTTGATGGCGTATCCGGTAAGGCCGCCCAGGGACATGCCGATGGATACGATGATACCGAACACGATGAACTTATCCAGTCCGCCGGACAGAGCCGGAACATTTCCAATTCCCTTGATGGCAAATACAAGCACGAAGGTTCCGATAATTTCGCTTAAAAGATTGCGTCCGAAGTTGGGTACGGAAGGGCTGGTGGAAAATACCCCAAGTTTTGCTTCCGGCGCTTCCGTGGCATCGAAATGGTCTTTAAACAGCAGATAAACAAGCACCGCTCCCGTAAAGGCCCCCGCAAACTGGGCAACGATATAGCCGGGCACCATTGCCCAGGCGAAGCTTCCCTCCACGGCCAGGGCCAGTGTCAGAGCCGGATTGAAGGACGCCCCCGAGGCGGCTCCGAAGATACAGGCCGGGATCATCACCGCAAGGCCCCAGGCAAATGTGATCTGAGTGGCTCCCGCCCCCTTCATGCCGGATTTGTTCAGCGTCACGTTTGCCACAACGCCGTCTCCCATGAGAATCAACATCATGGTTCCTAAAAATTCTGCCAGATAAGGTAACATAGTTAGAAATCCTCCTTTTTTATAATGAATTATTTTAGTCCTCTTTCGCCCATCCGTAGGCGTATTTCACGGCCTTATTCCAGCCCTTCACCTTGTTTCTCCGCTCTGTTTCCTCCAGAGACGGCTCAAAAATTTTATCAATGGCCCAGTTTTTGACCACGTCCTCCTTGCTGGCCCAGTATCCCACTGCCAGACCGGCCAGATAGGCGGCGCCCATGGCTGTGGTCTCCACACACCGGGGACGATTCACCGGAGCGTCGATGATATCTGCCTGGGATTGCATTAAAAAGTCGTTGGCGCTTGCGCCGCCATCCACCTTAAGGGCCGCCAGGCGGATACCGGAGTCTGCCTCCATGGCCGCCAGCACGTCATTCACCTGATAAGCCAGGGATTCCAGAGTAGCCCGGATGATATGGTATTTGTTGACGCCCCGGGTCAGCCCCACGATGGTGCCTCTTGCGTACTGGTCCCAGTGGGGAGCGCCCAGCCCGGTAAAGGCGGGAACTACGTAGCAGCCGTTGGTATCCTTCACCTTGGTCGCCATGTACTCGGAATCCGGCGCGGAATCCAGGATCTTCAGTTCATCCCGCAGCCACTGAATGGCCGCTCCCGCCACGAAGATGGAGCCCTCCAGGGCATAATTCACTTTTCCGTCCAGTCCCCAGGCAATGGTGGTCACCAGTCCGTTTTTGGAAAATACCGGCGTTTCTCCCGTATTCATCAGCAAAAAGCAGCCGGTTCCGTATGTATTTTTGGCTTCCCCCGCGTTATAGCAGGTCTGTCCGAACAGTGCGGCCTGCTGGTCTCCCGCCGCCCCGGCAATGGGAATAGGGCCGCCTAAGAAGGAAGCGTCCGCCATACCGTAGAGGCAGCTTGAGGGCTTTGCCTCCGGGAGCATACTCTTTGGAACATCAAGTTCTGCCAGAATCTCGTCATCCCACTCCAGGGTATTGATGTTAAACATCAGCGTTCTGGACGCGTTAGAGTAATCCGTTACATGAACGGCGCCCTTCGTCAGCTTCCAGATGAGCCAGGTTTCCACCGTTCCAAAGAGCAGGTCCCCGTTCTTGGCACGCTCTCTGGCTCCCGGTACATTGTCCAGGATCCATTTTACCTTGGTTCCCGAGAAATAAGCGTCGATTACCAGTCCTGTTTTTTCCCGGAAGGTATCCGTAAGGCCCTTCTCCTTTAAGGTATCACAGTATTCCGAGGTTCTGCGGCACTGCCAGACGATGGCGTGGTGTACCGGCTCTCCCGTATTTCTGTCCCACACAATGGCGGTCTCTCTCTGGTTAGTGATTCCGATGGCCGCAATGTCTTCCGCGGAAGCGCCAATCATGTTCATGGCTTCCACCGCCACGCCCAGCATACTGGCCCAGATTTCGTCCGCGTCATGCTCCACCCAGCCCGGCTGTGGAAAATACTGGGTAAACTCCCGCTGGGCAACGCTTGCCATCTCCCCCTTCTCGTTAAATAAAATACATCTGTTGCTGGTAGTGCCTGCGTCCAATGCCATTACATACTGCTTCATGTTATGTCCTCCTTCTCATCTTCAGGGACAGCTCATCCCTTTCTCTAATTAATGCAGGCCTGGCCATAAATATGCCTGTCGTCTAAAATATTTTTTGCGGTATTGGCCAGACCCGCCGTTCTTAAATCGTTAGATATTTTTAAGAAATTTTTCATGCCATATTTATTGCAATTCCCGGGGATAACTGTTATAAAAATGATATTTGGGATTTTACGCTTCCTGTTTCTTCGCCGGTCGCCCAAGGGGCGTCACCGGTTGCGGCGTGAACGACATTACATGAGTGATAAACGAGGGATAAGCAGATGACACACAAGTCACGAAAAAAATGGATATTTCTTTCTTTGCTGATGGTTTTTCTTTTTTACCTTTGCCTTGTGGCAATTCCCTATATTCCCCATAAAAAGGTGTCGGAGGAATATAAGGAGCAGTTCGATACGGCAGACTACTACTCCGAGAAGCCCGGAACCGAGCGGATTTCCTATGTGGACGACAACACCGAGGCTCTCATTTATCGTCTGAAAATGATAGAGGAAGCCAAAGAGGAAATTATTCTCTCCACCTTCGATTTTAATGCGGATACCGGCGGAAAGGACGTCATGGCCGCCCTGCTCCATGCGGCGGACCGGGGTGTGAGGGTGCGCGTCATTGTGGATGGAATCAGCGGATTTCTGGACATGCGCGGCAATCCTTATTTCCAAGCCCTGGCTTTACATGAAAATATTACTTTGAAAATATACAACCCCGTTAACCTGTTAAAGCCCTGGAAACTACAGGCACGTCTCCATGACAAATATGTGATTGTGGACAACTCCATGTATCTGCTGGGCGGCCGGAACACTACCGACCTGTTTCTGGGAGATTATTCCGAGCACCAGAATATGGACCGGGAACTTTTTGTTTATGAGACAGACCCGGAGGCAGAGAATACCTCCCTGTCACAGCTCCTTTCCTACTTCGAGGAGGTGTGGGCCCTGCCGGACAGCCGAGAGTATACCTGCAAGAAAAATACGGAAAAGATACAGAACTGTTTCGCGGAGTTAGAAGCTCGGTATCAGGAGCTGAAAGCCCTCTATCCCCAGGCCTGGACAAACTGGGACTGGCAGGCGCGGACCATGGCCACCAACAAAATCACCCTTTTGACAAACCCCATTGAGGCGGAGAATAAGGCTCCCCATATATGGTATTCCCTTCATCAGCTGATACTGACCGGGGATTCTGTGACGCTGTATACGCCCTATATTATCTGCGGGAAGGAAATGTATGCGGATCTGGCCTCGGCTGCCGAAGCCCTCACCAGCTTTGAGATTAACACGAATGATGTCTCCGGCGGCGCCAATCCCTTTGGCTGCACGGATTATCTGAATCAGAAAAAGAAAATCTGGAGTACGGGCGTTACGGTATATGAATACCTTGGCCCATACTCCAGCCATAAGAAAATACTGCTCATTGACGACCGCATGAGTATCGTGGGCTCCTACAATCTGGACATGCGGAGCACCTACCAGGATACGGAATTAATGCTGGCGGTGGACGCCCCGGAACTGAACGCCCTCATCCGGCAGGAGGTAGCCGAGGATAAAACCTACAGCCGGACCATGACCGAATCCGGTGAGTACGCCTGCGGGGAAAATTACGAGGCTGTGGACATGAGCCTGGGCAAGCGGATCATGTACCGCCTGCTCCGGGTGCTTACGGTGCCGGTGCGGCGGTTTCTGTAAGTCCGGCCTGTGGATCATGTCTCACAGGTCCCGAAGCAGATATTTCCCTGTCAGGCTCTCCCCGTTTGCAGCCACTTCCTCCAGAGTTCCCTCAGCTACGATCCGCCCGCCTTCCTGGCCACCGCCCGGCCCCATATCAATAATGTAATCAGCGTTGCGAATCACGTCCAAATCATGTTCAATAACAACAATGGTTGCTCCATTTTCAATCAGCGTCTGGAATACCTTAAGAAGCGTCCGCACATCCAGCGGATGAAGACCTATGGTGGGTTCGTCAAAAACAAAAACGGAGCCGGACTGAGCCCTCTTCATCTCGCTTGCCAACTTCAGACGCTGGGCTTCTCCCCCAGACAGACTGGGCGTTGCCTCTCCCAAGGTCAGATATCCAAGCCCCAACTCCTTTAAGACCTGCAGCCTTTGCCAGACGGTTTTCAGATCGCTGCAGGCTTTCATCGCCGTATTGATGTCCATATCCATCAGCTCAGGCAGCGCATATGCCTCTCCGGACATATTCTGATACTTCACGCGGTATGCGTCCTTAGCGTATCTGGAACCTCCACAGTCCGGGCATGGGATATCCACATCTGGCAGGAACTGTACATCCAGACTGATGACACCTGTTCCATCGCAGGTCGGACACCGCAATTTTCCCGTATTATAGGAAAAATCCCCGGCTTTATAGCTAAACTTTCCGGCATCCGGCGTTTTTCCATAAATTTTCCGTAGTTCGTCGTGAACATTTGCATAGGTGGCAACAGTGGAGCGGACGTTAATACCGATAGGCGCAGCGTCAATCAGCTTTACCTGCCGAATCCCCTCTCCAGAAATGGCTTTCAAATGCTCCGGCAGCGGTTTTCCTGCAAGAACTGCCTCCAGACCAGGGACAAGGCTTTCCAAAATCAGCGTTGTTTTGCCGGATCCGGACACGCCCGTCACCACGGTCAGCCTTCCCTTGGGAATATCCACTTCCAGAGACTTTACAGTATGAATCGCCGCCGTGGATAAATGAATTCGTCCCTGTTCAAAAAGTTTTCTTTTCTCTGCACGCTCCCGAACCTGAACCCTAGCCTCGCCCGACAGAAACGGACCAATTAGGGAGCTTCCATTTTGCTCAATCTCCGGGATATTTCCCTGTGCGACTACATGACCGCCCTCTGCGCCTGCACCGGGTCCCATCTCAATTATCCAGTCCGCCTCGGAAAGTATCTGGGTATCATGGTCCACCAGAATCACCGAGTTGCCATCCGCAATTAAATCCCGCATCACATCGGTAAGTCCTACGATGTTGGAAGGGTGAAGTCCGATGGAAGGTTCGTCCAGCACATACAAAACACCGGTGGTACGGTTGCGCACCGCCCGGGCCAACTGCATGCGCTGCCGCTCACCGGTTGACAACGTGGAAGCAGCCCGGTCAAGGGTGAGATACCCCAGACCCAGATCCATCAACCGCTTTGCAGCATTCTGAAAAGATTCACAGATACGCTCCGCCATCGGGCGCAGGGCTTCGGGCAGGGAAGCAGGTACGCCCTCCACCCATATCACCAGATCCGAAAGTGTCATCCTGCAGGCTTCATCCAGGGAAATTCCCCGGAGTTTTGGCTCCCTTGCCGCTTTCGATAAGCGGGTGCCGCCGCAATCAGGACAAATATCCTGCTTTAAAAATTTTTCCACACGTCTCATACCCTTCTCGTCCTTGACCTTAGCCAGCGCGTTTTCCACGGTATAGACAGCATTAAAATAAGTAAAATCAAGCTCGTGGGCTTCCCGGTTGTTCTTTGATTTATAGAAAAAATGCTTTTTTTCCGCCGGCCCGTTGTAAACAATATCCCGCTCTTTTTCAGTCAGTTCCGAAAAGGGGACATCGGTGCGGACGCCCATAGCGCGGCAGACATCGGTCATCAACGACCACATCAGCGAATTCCATGGCGCCACAGCTCCCTGGTCAATAGAAAGAGATTCATCCGGCACAAGGGTGGCCTTATCCACCGTGCGCACGATTCCCGTTCCGCCGCAGGTCTGACAGGCACCCTGGCTGTTAAAAGCCAGCTCCTCTGCCGAGGGTGCGTAAAAATGCGCGCCACATACCGGACAGATTAACTCCTGCCCGGCAGCGACGGCCAGCGTGGGTTCCTGCTCGTGTCCATTGGGACAACGATGGTTTGCCAGTCTGGAAAACATCAGCCTTAGGCTGTTTAAAAGCTCCGTACCGGTGCCAAAGGTACTGCGGATACCGGGAATCCCAGGTCGCTGATGAAGGGCAAGGGCGGCAGGAACATACAGCACCTCCTCCACCTGGGCCTTTTCCGCCTGGGTCATCCGCCTTCTCGTATACGTAGAGAGTGCCTCCAAATAACGCCGAGTGCCCTCGGCGTACAACACGCCCAGGGCCAGAGAGGATTTCCCGGAACCAGATACCCCGGCGATACCCACAATCTTGTGCAGCGGAATATCCACATCGATATTTTTCAGATTATGTACCTTTGCGCCGCGCACGATCATTTTATCAATCATATCTGTCTCTCCTTTGCTGCATGGAACACCTACAGGGAGGACCTTTTACAACTCCGATATGGCAAAAATTGCGTGAACCGGCTCATCTTCATAGTTCATCATCCGGTACTCACAGTTTTCCGGAATATACATCACCTCGTCCGGATGAATCTTAAAGGTTTCCCGGGTTTCAGTAATGATCACGCCCAGATAACCCGACGCCACATAAATCGCTGTCTGTCCTTTATGACTTTCCGGGTCCGTAACTCTTCCGTTTCCGCCCACCGGAATGATCATTTCCCCAAAATGGATGTAACGGGTGCTGTAGGCAAATTTCATCAAATAGGGGTGATCGTATCCGTTGATGATACAGAGCTTATCATCCTCGTGGGCAACCCTGAGATATTTCAAGTCTCCACGGTGTTCCTCATCCGGCACCGGCCAGTTCCCGAGCCGGTCAATGGTACCCAGAATCCGCTTCTGCTCATAAGCCGGGTGCTTTGGATACTTTTCTTCCTCCGCACCGTTAAGTACACGCCATTTCCCCGCCAGGTCCGTAGGAAAGGTCTGTGTTCCGGGCTTCACCATATTCGGGGCAAGGGCGAAGACCGCCTTCATCTTTTTCGTACCGAAATTATATCCTCCATGGGGCGCTCCATGTGGAATTAATAATACATCATCCTGCTGCAATCTGCAAGCCTGACCCGTATCGCAGTTGACCTCCGTCAGTTCTCCCTGCAGCAGATAATAGCATTCATCCCCCGGATGATGGTCCGGCGGTGAGAACTGCGCCCCCGGCGCCAGTTCATAATAGCCCAGCGTCAGTTTATCCGTGCTGACAAACAACGTATTTAAATCGCTGGTTTCCAGAAATTCCATATCGGGATAAGTAAAATATCCGACCTGCTCACGCCCGATTCGCATGGGCTGGTCCTTTGGCACATTGTACGGGTGGTTTCCATGTACAATTCTCATAATAATCTCCCTTCTCTCTTTATGCGCAATCATTCAGGCACCTAAAACGCCGTTATTATCCGTCCGTGGAATCCGGCGGATGTCTGCGGGTGCAAGAACGTTTCTCTGCACCCGCGCCGCCATCTGCGCAACAGTTCATATGCTTAAATTGCTGTCCATTTTTATCTCTCGCGGTCCAGCATAAAGTCAAACAAAAGCTCCGCTACCTCTTCCGGTTTCTCCAGAGCCAGGTTATGCCCGCATTTCTCAAATACAACCTCTTTTTCCACGTTTTTGGCAATGCGTAAGCAGTAATCCTTTACAGTGGGACCATAAAATTCCACGCCACCCATAGTCATGATCGGCAGGTCCAATTTACCGTTTTTCTCCAGTAACTCCTGGTCAATCTTGATATTTTTCAGCTCTGCGCGATAGGTTTCAAGAACACCGCGGGTTCCGCCAGGAGATTTCAGTACGGAAACCAGTGCGTCCAGAAGCTCGTCGCTGACGGATTCCGGATTATAGGAAGCTCCCCGGAGAAGGAAATCCCAGAACTCCCGCTCATGGCCCGCAATCAGCATTTCCGGTACATGAGGCACAAAGAAAAAGGGAACATGCCACAGCCAGTTGCCGTTCTTGTTATAGTGGGCCTCCACATTTTCCTGGGTAAAGTAAGAAGCCTCCTCGATTCCAAAGCCGGACACTGCCATCTCCCCGTAGGAAAGAGTTTTCACCCTGTCCGGATGCAGAGAGCAAAGTACAAACGCATATTCCGCACCTCTGTCTTCACTGTGAATATGGAATTTCTCAATCCCAAGCTGATCCATCAGTTCCATGACATCCTTTACCACTGTAAGGGAATCATACCCCTCGGATGCAGGCGGCTTATCCGTATAGCCGAAGCCCCTCAGGTCCGGAGCAATGACCTTAAATCGTCTGCTGATAAGCGGGATCAGCTTATGCCAGTAAATAGAACTCTTGGGTGTTCCATGAAGCAGAAGAATCGGCTCGCCCTCTCCTGCCGTCACGTAATGCATAGTGATTCCGTTGACCCTCGCTCTGTCGTGTTGTACCGGTTTTCCGGTGTAATCGTACATTTCCATTGTTTCTTCCTCCTTCATGATCTTTTTTTATTTTACCAGCCGGTCCACATTTGGCCGGCAGAAGTATCAGGCAAATAAAAGCTTGTTTTCAGTTATCCATCATAATATTTAAAATTTCTGTGTCGGTAGGGTGCATTCCGACCTTGCCCATGCGGCCCACGCTGGCAATGGTAGATTCCACACTGTCCTTAACCAGCCCTTCTCCGGGCTGAAACACCTGTCCGTCCATGGACATATAGTGGGCCATGATCGCAGCGTCCACGGCGGATGCTATTTTTGCGGCACAAGAAGGTTTAGCGCCATCACACACAATACCGCCCACATTCGTGATGGTATTGGTAATGGTGCGGGAAATGGCATCAATGTCACCTCCCGACATGTAGGTAATAGCCGCGCCGCTTCCGCAGGCCGCGCTGACTGCGCCACAGTATGCGCTCAGACTGCCGATATACTTTTTCTGATGGATCGCAACCAGGTTGCTTACCACCAGACTCCGATACATCTGCTCTCTGCTCAGGCCCATGTATCTGGCAAAGATGATCACCGGAAGGGACGCTGTCATCCCTTGATTGCCGCTTCCGGAGTTGATAACCACCGGCAGGGTACAGCCACTCATCCGCGCGTCTGAGCCCGCCGCTGCTGCTGCCTTCGCCCGATTTGTCAACGTTTCTCCATAGGTTTTCAACAGAACCTTCCCAATGTTAGCGCCATAATCGTGTGCGAGTCCCTCCTCCGAGATTGCCAGATTCAAATCCACCTGCCGCTTCAAAACCGGCTCCACATCGCGAATGTCCACGATATTGGCAAACTCCACAATATCCCTGATGTTCAGCAGCGCCCGGTCACCCATGGCCCTGGCGGATGCGATATCATCCTGAGCAAATATGCAGATACCGTTCTTCTCAATCCTGGTTATGTGCGTATGCTTCGTCCGGATTTCCACGGAAGCACTGTCCTTCCCCGCAAAGGCCTCCACGCAGATATATAGATTCTCCTCGTCCTCTTTGAGATGACAGGTGCAGAAATCCGTCTCCTTCAGTTCCTTGGCCCGGGCAATATCAGCCGGTGTAATGCTTTCCAGAATCTCGAGCTCCCTGTCCGGGTCGCCGCCCACAGTTCCCAGAATTGCGGCGCTGTCAACCCCTTTCATCCCCTCCGAGTTGGGCACCGTAACACCTTTTACATTTTTCAGGATATTTCCGCTGAAATACACATCAATTCGTTCCGGCATCCTCCCCAGGGTCTGCCTGGCTTTCCCGGCAGCATAGGCTATGGCAATCGGTTCCGTGCAACCCAGGGCCGGTACCAGCTCGCTTTTTAAAATCGCAACATAATTGTCATATTTCTTCTGATCCAACTTCAGACACCTCCCAAAAAACCGATTACAGACAGCGGGACGCCATTCGTTCCATTTCAAGCCCCGCCACATAACGCGCAAGGAACCGCCCAAATCCCCGGCAGTCCGCCTCATCGGGATTGACAACCGTCCTCTCCGCCCCCTGATGTACCCCTTCCAGATAGTCGGACAGCGTTACGCCATTCCGCGCTTTGGTCATGTAAGACGCCAGCAGCGCCATGCCCCAGGCCCCGCCCAGGGAAGCATTTGGCAGTGTACATACCTTCGCACCCGTAGCGGCAGCCAGAAAACGCTGGCCGGCAGTTCCGCTGCGGAACAATCCGCCATGTCCCACAAGCTGTTCCACCGGGACACCCTCCCGAAGCAGGATATCCAGTCCCAGCTTCAACGTGGCAAACGCCGAGTAAATACCGGCACGGGCAAAATTCGCAAGACTGAAGTTTCCCTCCGGCAGACGCACCAGCAGCGGACGTCCGTTGTCTACACCGGTGATATGCTCTCCCGCCACATAATTCCAGGAGACGATCCCTCCGCAGTCCGCCTCGCCTTCCAACGCTCTCCGGAAAAACTCCTCATACATCCTGTCAGTATCCGTACTGCCCCCCATAAGACCGGAAAATTCTCCCAGCAGCGAAATCCAGTCGTTTAAATCACGGGTACAGTTGATACAGTGTATCATTGCCGTCGGTTGGCCGTCCGGCGTAGTAACCAGGTCGATTTCCGGATGAAGCTTGGCAAGCTTCTTTTGCAGTACGATCATGGCGAAAATGGAGGTTCCTGCAGACACGTTTCCGGTTCCGGGACGCACGGAGTTGGTGGCGGCCATCCCCGTAGCCGCGTCCCCCTCCGGCGGACACAAGGGGATTCCCGGGACAAGCTCGCCGCTAGGGTCCATAAGAAGCGCTCCCTCAGCCGTCAGGTATCCGGCACTTTCCCCGGCAGTCAGTACCCGGGGGAGAAGCTCCTCAAGACTCCACGAAATTCCCTCCGCTTCCGTCCGTTCCCGAAATTTCTCCAGCATCTGCCGGTCATATCCTTTTTTCGTGCTGTCGATGGGAAACATGCCGGAGGCCTCGCCGATACCGATTACCTTCTCCCCGGTCAGACGCCAGTGTATATATCCGGACAGGGTTTTCAGAAAAGCAATTTTCTTCACATGCTCCTCCCGGTTTAGTATGGCCTGATACAGATGACAGACGCTCCACCGTTGAGGAATGGGGAACGATAACAGCTTCGTCAGCGCTTCCGAGGCTTGACCTGTGTTGGTATTCTGCCAGGTACGAAATGCTGTCAGTTGTCGTCCGGTATCGTCAAAAGGCAGATATCCGTGCATCATGCCGGAAATCCCCATGGATCGCAAGGATTTAATTCCAACACCGTAGCGTTCCCTTACTTCCTGCGCAAGGTCCCGGTAGCACGCCTGCATTCCGGCAACCGCATCCTCCAGAGCGTATGTCCAGTTGCCATCCCGATAGCTGCTGGCCCAGGAAAAGCTTCCCGAGGCAATCTGCCTCCCTTTACAGTCGATGAGGACTGCTTTGATTTTCGTGGAACCAAACTCCATGCCCAGCGTGGTCTTACCCGCTGCGATTTGTTCCGCAATTTCCCTGCTCATTCTATGAACCCTCCCTGCGCAAACTAAAATGAATACTGATGGGGAACCGTGTCGATGATATATCGGTCACGAATCTCCTCCCATATCTTACACTCAGACGAATTCACGTGTTCTTCAAAGGTCTCCTGGCTGTCCCAGCCGTCGCAGAAGATGACCACATCTTCTTCCGACAAGGATGCCGACATGGTATAAAAAAGGTTTCCCCTCTGGGCCCGGAACAGATTTTCCAGGTCCGCCTTCTTTAGTTCCGCAATCAACTGTTCCCTTGTTCCGGGCTTTGTTCTGTAGCAACCATGAAAAATAACCATCTCTTTCTTCCTTTCCTAATCGGATAGGGGAGATTTGACCCTCCCCTTCCACACCACGTAGCGTACCGCTCGGTACTACGCGGTTCAATAGTTTACACGTACTTTCAGATAGTGGGCAGTCATGGATGGGTATCCGAGTCTGT
>CALWLN010000139.1 GCA_944381535.1 uncultured Lachnospiraceae bacterium | reverse complement strand
CAGATCAAGCATATGGGACACCGCATCGAACTGGGAGAGATTGAGGCCAATGTGAACATGCTGGAGGGAATCAAGCTCTGCGGCTGCGTTTACGACCAGGAGAAGGGCAAGATCGTCCTCTACTATGTGGGGGATATGACCTCCAGGGAACTGGTAGCCCAGCTGAAGGGGAAATTGCCCCGGTACATGATTCCCAACTATGTGGAGCAGCTTGAGGAGCTTCCCTTCACCGCCAACGGTAAGATCAACCGGGTGGCCTTGAAGGAGCGATATATAAATAAGCAAAAATAAAGGAGAATGAAAAGATGGAAGAAATTAAAAGCACACTACTGGAGATTTTAGAGGAAATGCACCCGGATGAGGATTTTGAGTCCTGCGATACCCTGGTGGACAGCAAGGTACTGGATTCCTTTGACATTATCACCCTGATTTCCGAAATCAACGAGGAATTTGATGTTACCATTTCCGCGGACAAGATCGTGCCGGAGAATTTCAATTCCGTAGACGCTCTGGCAGAATTGGTGCAGAGTTTACTTGACGAGGACTAAGCGGTGCTGTTTACATCATATGAATTTATCCTGTTTCTTTTGATTGTATTTATACTATACTATGTAGTGCCGAAGAAGCTTCAGTGGCCTCTGCTGCTTGTGGCCAGCTATGTATTTTACTTTTTCAGCGGGCCGGAGAACCTTCTGTACATCCTCTTTACCACGGTGAGCACCTATCTCATTGTGGGACGGATTCAGAAGTCAAAGGACATACAGGAGGCTTATCTTAAGGAACATAAGAAAGAGATGTCCCGGGAGGAGCGCAAGGCCTACAAGGAAGTGGGAAAGAAGAAGCAGTGGAAATGGCTTCTGCTGGTGCTGATCTTAAATATCGGCATGCTGGCGGTGATCAAGTACACCAATTTTACCATCCACAACATCAACGGTGTGCTGGAATTGTTTGGAAGCGACCAACAGTTATCCTTCCTGGATATTGCGCTGCCCATGGGAATTTCTTTTTACGTGTTCCAGACCATGGGGTATGCCATTGACGTGTACCGGGGAAAATACCGCGCGGAGAACAATCCCTTTAAGCTGGCCTTGTTCGTATCCTTTTTCCCGCAGCTGATCCAGGGCCCCATCAGCCGCTTTGACGACCTGGCAAAATCCTTATATGAGCCCCACCGTTTTGACAGCAGGACGGTGGCCTTTGGGTTGCAGAGAATTCTCTGGGGCTTCTTTAAAAAGCTGGTCATCGCGGACCGCCTGCTGGTGGCCGTAAATACTATCATAGGTGATACGGAAACCTACCGGGGCGCATGGGTATTTGTGGGCATGATGTTTTACGCCCTGGAGCTGTATGCGGACTTTACCGGCGGTATCGACATTACCATCGGCGTAGCTGAAGCCCTGGGGATCAAGGTGACGGAGAACTTTATCCGGCCCTACTTTTCCAAGAATATCAAGGAATACTGGAACCGCTGGCATATTACCATGGGAAGCTGGTTTACGGACTATATCTTTTATCCCATATCCGTCTGCCAGCCCATGCTGAAGCTGAGTCGATTTTCCAGAAAACATCTGGGAGAGAAGGTGGGCAAGCGGATCACGGTGTGGCTTTCCTGCTTTGTGGTGTGGTTTGCCACCGGTATCTGGCATGGCGCCAGCTGGAATTTTATTGTCTGGGGTCTTGCCAACTGCTTTGTGATTCTGGTGTCCCAGGAGCTGGAGCCTCTGTACCGGAAGTTCCACAGTAGATTTCATGTGGACGGGACCTTTGGCTGGAGGCTGTTTTCGGTGGCGCGGACGGTGCTTCTGATGAGCTGTCTTCGAACCTTTGACTGTTACCGGGATGTACCCCTGACATTTCGCATGTTCGGAACCATGTTCACCGATTTTAACTGGGGAGAGCTGTTTAACGGCTCTCTGATGGGGCTTGGAATGACCCTTGCGGATTATGGGGTAGTCATTGTTGGTTTTTTCCTGCTGCTTGGGGTCAGTCTGGCGCAGAGAAAGGGCTCCGTGCGGGAGAGGATTGCGGCAAGGCCCTATCCCTTGCGGTTTGTCATCTGGTTCGGGTTGTTCCTTCTGGTGATCCTCTGGGGGACCTACGGGATTGGCTATGACGCCAGCCAGTTTATTTACAATCAGTTTTAGAAAGAGGGAGAAACGTGGAACGTAAAAAATCAAAGAAAAAAACAGCAGTCTGCGTCCTTCTCTCTGTGGTCATCATTCTTGTGGTTCTGTATCTTTTGCAGCGCCTGCTGATGCCAAAGTACATGAGCGGCGTGTTGGAGGGAGCCATGGTGTCGGAGTATTACGACGAGGAGAAGGACCATGATGTGATTTTTATCGGAGACTGCGAATTGTATGAAAATATTTCCCCCGTGGTGTTGTGGGAGGAATACGGCATTAACAGCTACATCCGGGGAACGGCCCAGCAGCTGATCTGGCAGTCCTATTATCTGATGGAGGAGACTTTTACCTACGAGAAGCCGGACGTGGTGGTGTTCAATGTGCTGTCCATGCAGTACAACGAGCCCCAGCGGGAGACTTACAACCGGATGACCTTAGATGGCATGAAGTGGTCTAAGTCCAAAATCGGAAGCATTAACGCCTCCATGACGGAGGAGGAGAACTTCCTGGATTATGTGTTTCCGCTCCTTCGGTATCATTCCCGGTGGAGTGAGCTGACCGGGGAGGATTTTCAGTATTTCTGGAACCGGGAAAAGGTGACCCACAACGGCTACTACATGCGGGTGGATGTGCTGCCGGCAGAAAATGTCCCCGACGGAAGGGTGCTGGCGGATTATCAGTTTGGAGATAACGCCTACTATTATCTTGACAAGATGGTGGAACTCTGTGAGGAAAACGATGTGGAGCTGGTGCTGGTGAAGGCCCCCAGTCTGGTGCCTTACTGGTACGACGAGTGGGAAGCTCAGATGGAGGATTATGCCAAAGAGCATGATCTGAAATATTATAACTTTTTGGAGCTGATTGACGAGGTGGGTCTGGATTTTAACACGGACACCTACGACGCGGGACTTCATCTGAATCTATCCGGCGCGGAGAAGATGGCCCATTACTTTGGCCGGGTGCTGGCCGAAGACTGTGGCCTGGAAAATCGCCGGGGCGAGGAGGATCTGGAGCGGGCCTGGGAGAAGAAACGGCAGGCCTACGACGCGGAGATCGCCCGTCAGCAGGAAGCATTGGCGGCAGGGGAACCTGTCAAATAAGAAAGTGAGGAAAATGACATGAAAAGGAAGAAATTGTTAGCAGTAGTGTTGAGTATATGCATGGTGAGTGCCTTTGCCCTGGCGGGCTGTGGCGAGAGCGGAACTAGCAGTGACAATGTTTCCGGCAGTGGCGGTGAAGGCACAAGCGAGAAT
Source organism: uncultured Lachnospiraceae bacterium (assembly GCA_944381535.1). GTDB lineage: Bacteria > Bacillota > Clostridia > Lachnospirales > Lachnospiraceae > 14-2. The sequence goes on along the minus strand of CALWLN010000139.1, from coordinate 55,368 downwards.
GGGGAGACCCAGGATGTAGAGAATCAAGGAGATGCGGTGGACGGCAGTACCTCCGGCGGAGCGGGCTATGTGTTTGAGACCGGCGGAGTGGAGATTGCGGTGGATGCGGATATGAGCGGAATCGAGGAGGAACTTGGGGAGCCCTCCAGTTACTTTGAAGAGCCCAGCTGCGCTATCCCGGATACCACGGCAAAAATTTACACCTACTCCGGCTTCGAGGTGGATACCTACCAGGACGGGGATAAGGACCTGGTGGGCAGTATCATTTTAAAGGACGATACCGTGGCAACCGCTGAGGGCGTGGATCTGTCCATGACCAGGGATGATGTGATTGAGGCCTACGGTGAAGGGTATACCGAGGAAGGTACCGCCCTGGTGTATGAGAAGGACGGTATGACCTTGAGTTTTATTCTGGATGGGGAGAATATCGCGTCCATTCAGTATGATTCTTCGGTGATGAAGTAATTGCGGTCAGCGAGGATAATCCTTCGGTAAGGAAGGGCAGAGGAGAAGAAAAGATGTTGACAAACGAAAATTGGATCTGGCTGCCCAGGGAAGCATATCCTGACTGCCAGACGACACGGATTAACGCTTTCGTGGAGGAAGAGGGAGACTTTACGGTGGCGGAGTTTGCCAGAACCTATTCGTTTTCCAAAAGAGTTGAACGCGTAAAAATTCGTTTCAGCGCGGATACGGAATGCCGGCTGTACTGCAACAATGCTATCGTTGGCACGGGCCCAGCCAGTGTGGGAGGGGATTTTCTGGGAAACGACAAGCCCCGTCCTAATTACTATGCCTATAAGTGTACTCTGTACCCGGATTCGGAACGGCTGGAATTTTGTGCCCTGGTAAAAATGATGCCGGTTTTAATCTGTGAATATTCTAAGGGGCACGGTGGATTTATGCTGTCGGGAGAGGTTTTCTTTGCGGACGGAAGCAGGTGTGAGATCGCCACGGACGAAACCTGGCAGGCGCGTAAAATCGGCGCGTATACCGCTCCGTACCGCTATGATGGACGTATTCAGCCTGACGCTTACAGATTGGCGGAGCAGACGGAAAATATCTGGCATACTATCACAGCGCCTATTCCCTTAAGGACGGAGGAGGAGATTGTTCCGATGGACAATCCTGTGATACGTCTGGCGCCCATGGAGGAAAAACGTGTCATACTGGAATTTGACAAGATCCATGCAGGTTTCATACACATCACGGCCAAAGGGGAAGGCGTGGTCTTTGCCGATATTTTCTGCCGGGAAACCACTGAGGAGGGCAGTCATGAGAGCGTGGTGCTGGCGGGAAACGAGGAGTACCGGGGCTTTGCCCTGCACAGCGTCGGAAAATACGACGTCACCTTAAAAAATGAATCGGAGAAGCCCTCTGAAGTAACCCTGGGATTGACTGCTACATATTACCCCATAGAGAAAAGGGCAATCACCGTAACCAGTGATGAGGAGTTGAATAAGGTACTGGAGGTCTGCCGTCATACGTTAAAATACTGCCGTCAGACCCACCATCTGGACAGCCCGCGCCATTGCGAGCCCCTGGCCTGTACGGGGGATTATTATATCGAGACCCTTATGACGGCTTTCTCCTATGGTGACATGCGTCTGGCGGAGTTTGATGTAATCCGAACCGGGGAGCTTTTGAAGAAAAACGACGGGCGTATGTTCCACACCACCTACAGTCTGATCTGGGTGCAGATGCTCTATGACGTGTATCTGTTCACCGGCCATAGGACTCTGCTTGGGGAGTGCAGGGAAGCTCTGGATCTGCTTATGAACCGGTTTCGTACTTACATGGGAGAAAACGGACTGATTGAGACCCCGCCGGATTACATGTTTGTGGACTGGATTTATATCGATGGCTTTTCCATGCACCATCCGCCCAAATGCCTGGGCCAGACCTGCCTGAACATGTTCTGGTTCGGGGCCCTGGGAACGGCAGCGAAGCTGTATGAGATTCTGGGGGACGAAGAGGCAGATGCGCTATGTAAAAAGGAACAGAAGTGTCTTTTGACCGCTATCAATACGCTGTTGTATGACAGGGAAAAGGGATTGTATTTTGAAGGGCTTAACACGCCTACGCCGGAACATTTGCTCTATCGCTATATGCCTCAGAACGGGGAGAAGCGATATTACCTCAAGCACTCCAATATATTGGCTGCCTATTTCGGTGTATGTGAAAATGCCGGAGATATTCTCGAAAAAATCATGACGGATGAATGTCCGGGAGAGTATCAGCCGTATTTTGCCCATTTCCTGTTGGAAGCCATTTACCGGAACGGGCTTCGGGACGCCTATACGCTTAAGGTCCTGGAAAAATGGAAGAAACCGGTAGCGGAATGTGACAGAGGGCTGGTGGAGGGTTTCATTCAGCCGGAGCCGGGTTACAGCTTCGACTACAGCCACGCCTGGGGCGGTACGCCACTGTACGCCCTGCCGCTGGCGCTGACGGGGCTTACTGTTGAGAAACCCGGGATGAAGGAACTTTCCCTGGACGTGTCCCTGCTGGGACTTGAGAGGGCCCATGTGGAGGTGCCTACCCCTTACGGGGACCTGGTGGTGGACCTGGAGCGGGGGAAGGAGCCGCAGGTTTGCTGCCCGGAAGGGGTGACGGTGAGGCTGGCAGGGTAGGTTCCGCGTTTGGATTGAAGAAAAGGGGACCGATGTGAAAACGGTCCTTCCGGAAAATATGAAAGTTCAAAAAAGCCCCTTCTCCTCAGAATGGAGGGGAGGGGGCAACAGTTTCTCTATTTTCTTTGCCGTCCGGCTGTCTTGGGATAGGGGCTGAAAATATCGGTCCTTCCTATCAGGTAATCCACGCTGGTATGGTGGAAGTCTGCAAGCAGGGCTAAAATTTCTATGGGAATGGCCCGTTCATCGTTCTCATATCTGGAATAAGTTCGTTGGGAAACGTGCAGATATCTGGCGATATCTGTCTGCGTCAAGTCTTTGTCTTCTCGTAAATTTCGAATTCTTTCGTAAATCATGTCTCGTCACCTCGCTGTAAAATCCGTATACAAAATGCATATTTGTCCCTATACAAAGCAGTATATTTTAGACCAAATTGGTATATTGACATTTAGACCATTTTGGTCTAAAATCATGGTAGAAAAATGAAAGAAATTGTCGGAACGGGGAATGAGAGAATATGAAAATTAAAGTTGCCATTCTGGATAAGGACCAAAACTATTTGAGCCGTATTGCGTCTGTCTTTGGAACAAAATATGCGGACAAATTTGAACTCTATTCATTTTCGGACGTGTCTGTCGCGCTTGCCACACTGGAAAATGCCCGTATCGACGTTCTGGTTGCCAGCGATGCCTTTGAAATTGATGTAAATCTTCTGCCTAAGCGGTGTGGTTTTGCTTATTTTGTGGATTCGCCGGATGTGGAAACGGTTCATGACCAGAGGGCTATCTGCAAATTTCAAAAAGTGGATTTGATTTACAAGCAGATTCTCAGCATTTACTCGGAAAATGCCGGGAGTATCTCTGGGCTGAAGCTGGGGGATGATTCCGGTCGTCTCATTGTTTTTGCCTCACCCTGTGGAGGCGTGGGAACCTCCTGTATGGCGGCAGCCTGCGCTTTGCGTTTTGCGGCCCAGGGGAAGAAAACTTTATATTTGAATCTGGAAAAATATGGTTCCTCGGATGTGTTCTTTTCGGCGGAAGGACAGTTCGATATGAGCGATATTGTTTTTGCGTTGAAGAGTAAACGGGCAAATCTTTCTTTGAAGCTGGAAAGCTGCGTCAAACAGGATATGCGTGGCGTGTATTTTTATTCCCAGTCAAAGCTTGCTCTGGATATGCTGGAACTTGGCTGGGAGGATGTTCTGCGGCTGATTTCGGAATTGAAGCTGTCCGGTTCCTATGATTGCATCATTCTGGACTGTGATTTCGAACTGGCTGAAGGAGCCCGCAGCATTCTGCGCCAGACCGACGCCATTGTGTGGGTGGGGGATGGCTCCGCCATTTCCAATACAAAAATATTTCGGGCATATCAAGCGCTTACCATCTTGGAACAGCAGGAGGATTCTCCCCTTACGAACCGTATCTGCTTGATTTACAACAAATTCAGCAATAAGACCGGCACAACCATTGACAGTGTTGAAATAAAAAATGTAGGCGGTGCGCCTCGGTATGAGCACGCCACCACAGACCAGATACTAAGTCGTCTGGCTGAACTTCTGGTTTTTGATAAAATCGTGTAAGGGCGGAGTTGGAAAATGGATTTCGAGAGAGAACAGGAATTTATTTCCGAGATAAAGAGATATGTGACTGAAAATCTTCCTTTGAGTAAGCTAAGTGACGAGGATCTGGAAGAACAAGTGGAGGAGATTGTTCTTCAGCGCATCGGGAGTCAATATTGTTCCATTGAGCAGAGAGTCTCCATTGTGCAGCAGGTGTACAGCTCAATTCGTGGGTTTGGGCTGCTGGATTCCATTATCAGTGACGATTCTATTACGGAGGTTATGATTAACGGCCCGGAGTATGTGTTTATTGAGCAGAACGGGCGGCTATTTAAGCTGGATAAGCAGTTTGAGAGCCAGAGGCGTCTGGAGGATGTGATACAGAGAATAGTAGGATTGGCCGGAAGAGAGGTAAACCAGGCGAATCCCATTTGTGATACCCGCTTGCCGGACGGCTCCCGTGTGAACGTGGTGTTGCCGCCTATCGCCCTGTGCGGACCTACGCTGACTATTCGAAAATTTTCAAAGACGCCGATGACGATTGAAAAGTTGATTGAATATGGTTCTATCACCAGGGAGATTGCGGACAAGCTGGAGTTGCTGGTCAAGGCGAAATACAATATTTTTATCAGCGGAGGTACCGGTTCTGGGAAAACCACCTTTTTAAATGCGTTATCAAACTATATTCCCAAGGATGAGCGTGTGATTACCATAGAGGATTCGGCGGAACTTCAGATTACCGGGATTGAGAACCTGGTAAGTCTGGAAACCAGAAATGCCAACGCGGCGGGAGCCGGACAGATTACCATTCGGGATCTGATAAAATCTTCCCTTCGTATGCGTCCCGAGCGGATTGTTGTGGGCGAGGTCCGGGGCGGTGAGGCCCTGGATATGCTGCAGGCCATGAATACCGGCCATGACGGCTCTCTGTCCACCGGACACGCCAATTCCACGGAGGATATGTTAAGCCGTCTGGAGACCATGGTGCTGCAGGGGGCGGCGGGACTGCCTCTGGAGGCCATTCGCCAGCAGATTGCCTCGGCGGTGGATATCATTATTCATTTGTCTCGTTTGAGGGATAAGTCCAGGAAGACCATGGAGATTTGCGAGGTGGTGGGTTATGAGCCTGGGGAAGGAGCCGGCGGGGGCCGGATTGTTCTGAATCCGTTGTATGTGTTTGAGGAGGATGAGAACAGCACTCTGGAGAAGGTGTCCGGGAGTCTGAAGCGGACGAAGAACCCTTTGAAAAACGATTTTAAGCTGAAGCTGGCGGGAATTAGGACGGAGATTTGAGGGAGATAAAATGGGATTATTTAAGAAGAAAGAAAAGAAAGAGTTGGAGCCGCAGTATTACTTATCACCGACGCATATAGAGGCTTTGAATTATAAAGTATATTATATGGGAAAGGTAGAAAAAATCCTGTATTTTTTGGCAGCATTTGTGGTGGGAGCCGCAGTAGGATATCTGTTTTATGGTGGTATTGGCAAGGATGCGTATGGAAATGCTACTACAACAACCCATATTCTAAATATTTTGATTCCTTTTATAGTGGGAGTAATTGCAGGGAAAATGTTTCTTCCAATGCGGACAAAACAGATTCTGAAGAAGCGACGTAAACAGTTGAGCATACAGTTTCGAGATATGCTGGATGGAATTACCACCTCATTGGGGGCCGGAAACAATGTGATGAATTCGTTTCACGCAGTTTATGATGATTTGAAAATTCAGTATGAGGAAGATGCTTTTATTCTGAAAGAATTAGAAATTCTCTTGTCCGGAATACAGAGCAATTTTAATATCGAAGATATGTTGGAGGATTTTGGACAACGAAGCGGAATAGATGATATCGCAAGTTTTGCCAATGTTTTTAAAGTATGTTACCGCAAAGGAGGTAATATACAGGAGGTTATCCAGAGTACTCATGGAATTCTAAGCCAGAAAATGGAGATTAAGGAAGAGATTGAGACTACGATTGCCGGAAATAAGATGGATCAGATGATAATGATTATTTTGCCCATTGCATTGGTGGGGATTATTAAGGTAATGAGTCCGGAATTTGCAGCAAATTTTGTTACCGCAACAGGCTTGGTGGCCACTACGATTGCAGTCGGGTTATTCATTGCAGCGTACTATATAGGAAAAATAATAATGGATATTAAGGTTTAATGAGGGGACGAGTTTATGTTAGAGTTTTTAAAGCTGCAGGATGTCATAATTATGGGCATGGGATGTGCGGTTCTTATAATATGGATGGTTTTATTTTTTCTATCGGGGAAATATCATTCGTTATTTCGAACCTTGAGTGAAAAAGAATATCCCTTGAAGGATTTATATAGCATGGGTTACGTAGTGATAGAGATGTTCCACTATAAATTTAAGGGAAAATATGACAGAAAGTTACGGGCGGAACTGGCTGTTTTGTATGAAGAAAAGTATGTAGATTATTATTTGCGTGTGATATATGCCCAGAGTATTACGTTGGGCCTTTTAGTATTTCTTTTCAGCTTTATTTTGTATGGATTGAGCAGAGATATTTTGATTTTTATTATTTGTATGGGAATGGCTGCCTTGGCAGTTTACTACTTTATGACTCTTGCAGAAAAGAAAATTCAAAAGCGTTCTGATGAACTTTTGAACGATTTTTCGGAAATTGTATCAAAATTGGCGCTGTTGGTCAATGCGGGCATGATTATGCGGGAGGCATGGAACGAAGTGGCATATGCGGGTGAATCGGTGATATATCAGGAAATGATACGTTCCTGTGAGGATATGCAAAACGGTGTTTCGGAGGCAGAAGCTATCCGACGTTTTGGAGTTCGTTGTATTATACCCGAGATAAAAAAATTTGCTTCTACTATTATCCAGGGAATTGAAAAGGGAAACCGGGAGCTTGCTATGATGCTTCAAGTTCAGAGTGACGAAATATGGGAAATGAAGCAACAGAGAGTAAAACGGGCAGGAGCGAAAGCGAATACAAAATTAATGATTCCCATGTTTATTATGTTTATTGGAATATTGATTATGATTGTTGTGCCTATTTTTACAAATCTCGGTGTTTAATGGGAAACCATTTTACATAAATATAAAAATTCAGAAGGAGGGCAAAGCCATGTATAGTCTTATCACGTTTTATGGTCTGAAAGCCAAGAATGCAATGCGGAAGTTCCTCACCAATGAGCGAGGAGAAGTTAATGTTGTAGCAATTGTGGTGTTAATTGCTGTTGCCGTTGTTCTGGCACTGTTTTTTAAAGAACAGATTGGCAAATTAATAGGAGACTTAATAGACAATATTACTACAAAAGCTAACGACGCGCTTGATCCGATTTAATGAAGCACTGGGCGGAGAAATCCTCCGCCCAGCAAAACAACAAAGAGGACTGCAGAAGATATGAAGAATTATATGATAAAGAGAAAAGACATTCATTGTGAAAGAGGAGCCGTAGAAGTTGTGGAGGCGGCGTTTGTGTTTCCGATTGTCATGTTTGTGGTGGTCCTATTAATTTTTTTAGGAAATTTCTTTTATCAGCAGGCAAAAATGGACGCCATAGCGGTTCGTGGTGCGGAATATTTGGCAGCCATCTATACAAACCCGTTACTTGTGGAGGAGCATATTCCCACGGATTCTACCAGTGTGGATGTGAAGCCGTATAGATATCTGTTCGGAGACCAGGGAGCGGAAGAAAAAGCAAAGAAATATATGGAAGATCTTATGAAAGCAGCCGGAACCGGATTATTCTCAGGGATGGAACCAAAAGGAACCATCAAAACCTGTAAGATAAACAATTATGTTGTCTACCAGACAGCGGCGGTAGAGATAGAGTATTCCATTGAGTTGTTACCGATGCGTTTATTTGATTTGCCACCTTTGATTAAAAGCAGCAATGCGACCGTCATGGCAGCTACGGATTCGGCAGAATTTATTCGCAATATAGATATGATTATGGATTACAGTGAGAAATACGGGCTGACGGATAAGATTGAAGAATTTGTCGGTGCGTTTACTGGACAGTGAGGAGGGAGGATATGAAGAAGATAAGAAGGACGAGAGGTGCTATCTCTATTTTTCTTGCAATCATTATACTTCCCACCGTTACAATCGCGGGACTTTTTTTGGATGTGGTCGTACAAAATTATCACAGGAGGTTATTACGACTTCAGCAGATTTGGCGCTGAATACCGTATTATCCCAGTATGATAAAGATTTGAAGGATTATTTCGGATTGATGGCGTCGTGCCAGGATACCAGCGAGGTAATAGAGCTTTCTAAGGAATATTTTGTAGACAGTATGGTATCTGCCGGTGTGACAACATCAGATGCGGAAGCATATGCGGATACGATTCTTTCTGCATTTACAGAGGATGATGATATCAGCGATATGCTCCGATTGTCAGTGGAAGGGGAGACAGAAATTACGCCTACTGAAAACGGGGCGCTAAATAATCCGGCGTTGATGAAAAAGGAAATCGTTGAGTTTATGAAATATAGGGCTCCCGTGAATGGGGTTGCGTCCTTGTTTGATGAAATTAAGGAATCCGATGTTTCCGAGCAAGTGAAGAATGCTTCCGCAGAAACGGATATGGTAGAAGCGAAGAAAGAATTTTATGAAGCAGAGAGAAAATTGATTGAACAAGCGGAAATAGCCTATGAGGCGATAAAAAAATATCAAAACTATACAACATCAGCCACTGGTAAGAAGATTACAGAAGAAGAATTTCTAAATGACTTTTCCACGTTCCTGGCTTCACCGGATGGCTCGGGAGACAGTTTCGAAACGATTTTTCGCGAGGCACATGAAAAGATGGTTATGAATTTACATAATACCCATGATACGAACGGCACGTTAGCGGTGAATCTCATAAAAACGGTATTCATAACCACGCAAGCCGAAGAAACCACCTATTCTGATTCCAATCGAGCCGGTGCGGATATGATCAAAACTTTATTGGAAGAATTCAATAAAGCGGTATATGACTATTGTGGTAAGCGGGAAGCGCTGAATACAGCATGGAACAATGTCGGTGCAAGGCAAAACTCGGATTATCCGATTCAGTATTGGGTGCTGCTTACAGAAAGCTGTTCTTCCGCATATTCATCTTATGTAGCGGAAGCGGAGAAATTATGGAGAGCTGCCAATAAATTGGAAAATGCGGTTTCCTATGCTTCTGATGGCGTCATGGAGACAACGCTTATGAAGAAACCGGATAACGCATATGTTTCATTTGAAGAACCGGATATAAATCAGCAGCTTTCTATGAAAAGTGTATATGATACGCTGATAGGAGTATATAACGGAGGATTAAAGCAGGAAGCTACCGGTGGCGGAAGTCAGACTTATAAAAATATCAACAGTCAGATTGCGGCTCTTGATACATGGGAAAATGAACAAAAACTGGATCTGCGCAGCGTCAGCCATATATACACTATTCGTGATACGTTGAATAAATATTACAATGATTTCGATAAGGCAAGTAAATTAGCAGAAACGGCTGAGAAGGAAACGGAGGAGTTAAAAAAACTTCTGAAAAAATATAAAGAGGCATTTGACGAATGGAAAGAAGCGGCAAATGTTTCGGAACTTGACGACAGCAAGTTGGCGCTTGAAGTAGATCGGAAGGATATTGAGAATTTAGAGAAGACGGGAATCGAACTGTTTTCGGAAGAATCAGTGACCAATCTTGCAGGCCGTCTGGAGAATATTCGAAAACTGTGTGAAACGTTTCGGGATGATATTAAGGCAATTAAGTATCGGTCAACGGCAGTGCTTGACATTAGTGGTTATACAAAGTTTCGCTCGGCAACAGGAATCAAGGAAAGCAAGATCGTCAGAAATGAAAATGAACTGCGGCAGTACGCGTCAGATTTGTTTTCCTTTACAATCGGAACCCGGATACAGTGGATTGAAATACGGGATGGTACTGTCAGTGAAACATTGGATGATGGAGATGCATATGTTATAACGGACTCTTTTCACATGAATTTGAAAAAAACTAAGTTGGAATTGTTGGAGTGGATGAAGCAGAAGTTTGACACTCCTATTGTAGGTACACCGACTACATCGGACCAAACCGGATTTGATGTTAGTGATAAAGAGTCAGCAAAGAAGGCGGATGAAGATATTTCAGATAAGTCCGAGGATACCAGTTCTGTGGATAAGACAATCACAAGCGAGAACATTTCCGGCCATAGCTTTAGTGAGTGGGATGGGGCAGCTTTACCGTCAAAGGGAGAAGGGGCTCCGGAGTCTCAGAGTATTACAGCCGATATAGGGGAGGTTGGAGATTTTGCGGCTGATATATTTACTAATTTTACCGATACATTTGGAGAGGCTCTCGTGAACACCCGTGATGATTTATATATGATGGATTATGTGTTCAGTATGTTCACCTATGATACCTTTGAGAATGAAGGTTGCTATGCGTTGGTGAATGATGATAATTTAAAGCTGACGGAAGCCCAACAAAAATATAAAAGTGTAAAAGAAGACTGGAAAAATTCTAAGGAAAATAAGACATTGACTCTGACGCCAAGAGATGTAAAGAATAACTGGGCTTATGGCGGTGAGGTGGAATACATTCTGTATGGAAATGCCAGCAATGCAGCCAATAAGACGACGGCATATGCACAAATCTATATGATTCGCTATGCTTTGGATATTGCTGCTGTGTTCAATGAATATTGGGATAATAGGGTTTTGGATATGGTTGCAACTGCATTGCAGACTTATGCGTTTATTCCAGCATCGTTAACGAAAATTCTGGCATGTCTGGCCATCACAGCCGCAGAGGCGGGGGTAGACATTGCTTATTTAAAGGCGGGGATTCCTGTGGTTTTGTGCAAAGGAGCAGATGATTTGTTTTGCAGCTATCAGTCTCTGTTTATGGATCAAGAACAGGGGAATCAAATGTTAAAAGACAAGATTGCATTGCAGTATAGTGATTATCTGAAGATTTTTTTGTTTGTGAAATTGCTTGGAAAGGATGAAAATGTTGTCTATGTGCGTACAAGCGATGTGATTCAGGCAAATATGACTTTGGTAACTGGCAATAAGTCTTTTGAAATGGCAAAATCACAGGTTTATTTTGATTTAAAAGCTACCGTATTGATGGAGCCAATGTGGTCACGGCTATTGGCTATCGACAATTTGGGAGATTTGTCTACCAGTAAAGGGTGGCGGACTACCACCATTGAGATGACGCGTGGATATTAATTTTAGAAATTGGACGAGGTGAATGGAAAATGAACAAATTTAAAACGAAAATTTATTGTGCTTTGGGAATGGTAAGTATACTTGTTTTTGTGGCTTCTTGTGGAGAAAAGCCTAAGGATGTGCAAGATGAACCCGCTACTGAGATTTCTGAAGAAGTGGATAATGTACAAGAAGAGATTGATAAAAATGTAGAGGAAAATGGAAATGCCGAAATTGGTACTTATGTTACACCGGACGAGTCGGCATTTACCTGGGAAGCTGCTGAAGGCGGTGTTGCGGTAACCGGTTATACCGGTAGCGATACATCCATTTATATACCGGAGAAACTGGGGGGAGAAACTGTGGTTCAGATTGCTTCGGGAGCGTTTAGTAATACACAGGTGGTCGGCGTGTCCTGTGCAGATTCTGTTGTCAGTCTGGCTGACCAGGCATTTTTCTATTGTGTAACGTTAAATGAGATAAAAATGGGTTCCGCTATGCGGCAAATTGGAAATCAGGCTTTTGAAGGATGCTCTGCGCTTTCTACGGTTGTTCTGAACGATGGACTGGAAACGCTTGGGGAAAACGCGTTTGGATATTGCGTATCTTTAAAGAATGTTGAGTTGCCGGATACCTTAACCAGTATCGGGGCTGGGGCATTTGCGCTCAGCGGACTGGAAAGTGTGACGATACCGGGGACTGTGGAGGTAGTTGGAGAAGAAGCTTTTTCAACTTGTGCAGCTTTACAAACGGCTGTCCTTGATGAAGGGGTAAAGGCGTTGGGCGATTATGCCTTTGCTTATTGTGATGCGCTTGAAAAGGCTGAAATCCCGGGAAGTGTGGAAGAGTTAGGAATACGTGTATTTACGGGAAGTACAGACGTGACGGTTTATGGACCGGCTGGTTCGGCAATAGAAGCCTATGCAACGGAAAACGAGGTAGCTTTTCAGGCCCAGTGAGGGAGAAAGGTATGAATAAGGTAAAATCTGAGGAGGGCGCTATTATCATAGAAGCGACACTTTCCTTAACCTTTTTTATGTTTGCTATATTGACAGTTTATAGTATGTTTCATGTAAGCCTGGCGCAGGCCAGGATTGGAGCGGCTCTCAATGCTACTGCCAAGGAAATATCGCAATATTCTTATGTATATGATTTGACTGGTTTAAATGAAAAGCAGGCAAATTTGGCTGCAAACGGAGGAAATGCGGAATCTATATTAAGTGATAATTTATCAGAAGTAAACGGACTGTATGACGCGCTTGGCGGAATTGCAGGAGCAACCTTAGACATTACTACAAGTCCGGAAAGCACGGAGAGTTTTCTTTATTATGTGTTGAATGAGGGAATCGACCAGGTAAAAGGAACTGCTACCGGTGAAGTGGCCAGATTGCTGATGAAAAAACACTTTGGCTCGGAACCGGACAAGTTTTTAAAGAGCTTGGGAGTTGAAAATGGAATAAATGGATTGTCCTTTATGAAAACCAGAATTTTCAGTGATGGCGAGGAAGCAGATATTTTGCTGGATGTCAGATATCAGGTTACCGTAGTAAAGCTTCTGGATTTTGATATGAAATTGAATTTTGAGCAGTGTGCAAAGACAAGGGCCTGGGTAGGTTCGGATTAATGGGCATGCGATGGAGGCAGGACATAGTGGAATTATTTATACTTGTAATTAGTATGGTTGCGTTAACGCTCTGCGATTATCTGTATATTCGCAGAGCGGCGGTGGTAACTGAAAATAAAAAAATACATATAAAAGGATTACTTCCGCAAGGGTGGCGGCAGATTGTAAGTTTTTTTCTTATTCCGATAAGCCTCACAGTGGTTATGTTGATGTTGTATCTGTTTTATCAGTCCGGCATTGTTTTTGTATTAAAAAGGATATGCCTGGTGGCAATCCTCTGGCCTATTGCAATTTCGGATTATCAGGAGTTTCGTATTCCGAACAAATTAATTCTGTGCGGAATCATTTGTCGGGTGCTTATTCTCTTTCCGGAATTGGTGCTTGAAGGGGAATTGATTTTAGCACAGTTGATAAATGAGGGGATTGCGGCTATAGGTGCTGCTATTATATGTTTAGCCTGTATGGTACTGTCAAGAGGCAGTTTGGGGATGGGCGATTTGAAACTGATGTTTATGATGGGATTACTGCTTGGAGTGGAGGGAATTCTATATTCCATGTTTGTATCCATTTTCTTCTCTTTTATTGTCGCTGTGATTTTACTTTTGACCAGGAAGAAGGGGAGAAAGGATTCGATACCTTTTGCCCCGTTTATTCTGGCTGGTACCATAGTGAGTTTGATTTTATCAGGTGCGTAGAGGTGTGTGGTATGAAAAATTATAGACCATTGGTCCCGATTCTTATGGTTGTGCTTATGGCGGCATCCGTTTATACGATGATTTCTCAGGCGGCCAGTCAGAAGCAGGAACTGGAGGAACTGATTCAGAAGGCTGAAAGTTGTTCGGAGCAAGGATTATATGATAAGGCGGCTGGGTATTACCGTGATGCGATTGAGGTGGATAATCGCATCGAGTATTATCTAGCTGTCATAGATATGTATTATGACGCAGAAAAATATGATTATTCCCAGACATGGTGCGAGGAGACTTTGGAAGCTTTTCCAGGAGATGCAGCTATTTATGAGCGTGCCATAAAAGTATATTTAGAAAATGAGGAGTATTCAGAAGCATTTGGGGTATTAGATAAATTTGATGGAAGAAAACTTACCTCCGAGACAGTGGAAGGGTATCGAGAGGTTATGGAAGATTTATATTATGAAAATGGCGTGTCGTTTGATGAAATTACCGTAGTTAGTGCTGGGTATGTGGGAAGTCATAATAAGAACGGATGGGGATTGGCCAGTTCAAAAGGGGCGAGTATCATAGCGCCTAAATATGAGCAGATTGGATACTATGCCAATGATATGGTTGCGGTTCTAGGGGAGGATAATATATGGTACTTTATGAATTCGGATGGGGAGTATTTATATAATATCTCCCAATCTATACCTGGATCTATCACGGAAGTTGGTTTATATAACAATGATGTTTTTCCGGTTTGCGTGGATGGAAAGTATCGTTATTATTCTATTGATTTTAGTCAGAAATTTGAAGAATATGATTACGCTGGAACTTTCAGCAGTGGTGTGGCAGCAGTAAAAAACGGTGAGACGTGGCAGTTAATAAAAAGTGATGGAACAAGGTTGACAGAAGATGAATATCAGAATGTGATATTAGATGAAAGAGGTGTTTGTTGTCAACAAAATCGCATATTTGTAGAAAAAGGTGGCGAGTATATTTTGCTTGACAGTGAGGGAAATAGAGTTGGAACAGAGACATTTGACGATGCAAAAGCGTTTTCAAATGGGGAGTATGGGGCGGTAATGCGTGACGGACTTTGGGGATTTGTAAATCTCTCCGGGGAAGTGGTTTTGGAAACAAAGTATGATGAAGCAAAATCTTTTTCACTAAATCTTGCGCCAGTGAGCGAAGATGGCAGGTGGGGGTATATTGATATTTCCGGAAATGAAGTTATCGAACCTCAGTATACAAATGCATATTGTTTTTATCTGGATGGGACTGCATTTGTGCAGGAGGGAGAAGAATGGAAAACCATAAATTTGTATAAATATAATCACTGATAAGGGAGGCAAATACAGTGAGCTTTACATTTGAAAACCAGGGGGCCAATACATATCTGGTATATGAAATTAAACCGGAGGACAGCATAGACACGATGAGCCTTGGAATGCTGACGAATAACAGGATTCCCGGCCTTGCGCAGACCTTATTTATGCAGATGGATACCACGAAATATATCAAGTACAACGTGTCCGCTAAGGTTTCTGTGCGGCAGTTTTTTACCGGCGCAGTCAATAAGATGCGTCTTCTTGGCGTATTTAACGGCATTGTGGATGGGCTGTTGGCCGCAGAGGATTATATGATTGATTCAAATATGATACTTTTGGATTTGGATTATATTTTTGCGGATGTATCTACATGTAATGCCTCTTTGATTTGTCTTCCCATTCAGACAGGCGACGTGAGACAGAATGATTTGGGAAGTTTCTTTAAGAATATTATGTTTACCACCCAATTTGACCAGACGGAGAATTGTGATCATGTGGCGAAAATTATAAATTTTTTAAATAGCGCGCCAGCGTTTTCGCTGGACAATTTCAAAAAACTTCTGGAGGAGATAGGGGGAAGAGTGTCTGACTTGACTCAGAAGGAGATTTCATCGCAGTCTCAGAGTCAGTCATCAGGGTCTTTTACGCAGTTTCGAGGGCAATCGGAGCCTATGCAAGTATCCTTTCGTCAGGGGGCAAATTCGATTGCTGATGAGGCTCGAACATCGTCTCCTGTGCAGGAAGGCGCAAGGCAATCCTTTCAGCAGTCGTCCATGCCTCAGTCCGGACAGAGCAGAAATGCTTTGGATTCACCCAAGCCCATGGAAAATGGAACTTCACAACCCTGGCATAGCCAGTCTGTGGGGAATGGAGCATTCCAATCGCAGGCAGGGCAGTTTCAAACACCGCCGGTATCCCAAGTGCAGAATGGCCAGCCTGGGGCTGCTCCGGTCTCTCGTGCACAATCCGGAAAGGTTGCGGCAGGCGGGACTTCCCAGTCTCAATCGTCGGGCGGCGGCAAAAAAATGAGTATGCTGAATTTGATGATGCATTACAGCAAAGAAAATGCAGAACTTTATAAAGCTCAGAAAGCAGCTAAGAAGGGGCAACCGGTTCAGACAAAGGTGCCGGCTCAAAACACAGGGACTATGCCAGGTGGAGTATCGGAACAAAAGCCCAAGGGAAAGCAGAAAGGGAAAGCAAAGAATGTCCAAAAGCCTGCGGGTTTTGCTATTCCCGGAGCGCCGGCGGACAATGCCGGCTTTGCCATTCCAGGACAGCCGGCCCCTGCACAGCAGCCAGCCATGCAGCAAAAAGTGGGCCAGGCGGGAGCGGTTCAGCAGCAGTCGGGAGTCTATCCGCCCATACAGCAGCAGACCGGCCGGCAAGCGAACCAACCCATGGCGGGGCAGCCGGGACGGGGTATGCAGCCGGCAGGTCAGCCAGGCCAGTACCAGCAGCAGACCGACCAGGCGAGAGCGCACCAGTCCATGCCGGGTCAGGATAGTCAGACGATAGCTTATCAGTCCATGCCATATCAGCCGCGGCAGTCAGCGCAGTATCAAGCTATGCCGACTCAAGCCGGACAGACGGCGGCATATCAGGCGGCATTAAGCCAACCTGGCAATTCCGTAAGCTTCGGAGAGACCACAGTTCTTGGCGGCGGCGCGCCAGGTGAGACCACCGTGCTGGGGCAGAGCGCACAGCAGGAGCAGGTATTGATTCCCCAGCTCATTCGCAAGAAAACAGGGGAGCAGATATTGCTCAACAAGCCCGTATACCGTATCGGCAAGGAACGCAGCTATGTAGACTATTTTATCGGAGACAACACGGCCATCAGCCGCAGCCATGCCAATTTTATCACCCGGGACGGGGAATATTTTGTGGTAGATACCAATTCTACCAACCACACCTTTGTGAATGGCGTCATGATACAGAGTAATGCGGAGATAAAGCTGAGCCATGGCGACAGGATTCGCCTTGCCAATGAGGATTTTGAGTTCAGATTATATTAATTTGGAAAAGAAAGGACGGGGAGAGGTGTGAATTTTATTGTTTCTGCGGTTACGGATATTGGAACCACCAAACAGACCAACCAGGACAGCTATAAGGTTCAGGTATTAAATACAAACCAGGGGAAAATGGTTTTTGCGGTTCTCTGCGACGGCATGGGCGGCCTTGCCAAGGGAGAAGTGGCCAGTGCGTCCCTGGTGAATGCCTTTTGCAAATGGGCCCGGGAGAAACTGCCGGCTCTCTGTGAGCAGGGAATCACGGACAGCGTCATGGAGGCGGATTGGCGCAATATTGTGACTACATACAATGAGAAAATCAAGCTGTACGGCAAGCGCTGGGGTGTCAGTATGGGGACTACCGTGACGGCCATGCTGGTGACAGAGCAGAGGTATTATATCGTCAACGTGGGCGATACCAGAGCCTATGAGATTTTTGACGGGGTGAAGGTGCTTACCAGAGACCAGACCGTGGTGGCCAGGGAAGTAGAACTGGGCAATCTGACACCTCAGGAGGCGGAGCAGGACCCAAGAAGGAGCGTTCTTCTTCAATGCGTCGGAGCCTCGGACGCAGTCTATCCGGATATGTTTTTCGGAGAAACAAAATGGAATACCGTGTATATGCTTTGTAGTGATGGGTTCCGCCATGAAATTACCGACCAGGAGATGTATCAGCATCTGAATCCGAATGTGATGGTTGAGGGAGACGGCATGAGACAGAACATGGAATCTCTTGTTGGTTTGAATAAGCAGCGGATGGAGAGGGACAACATCACGGTCATTACCATACGGACATTTTGATGGAAGTGTGGGAGAAGTCAGATGCTTGATTTGACATAAAATGCGGAGGAAGCCATATGCTTGAAATTGGGTCAATTGTTGACGGCAAATACAAAATTTTAAGTGAAATCGGTCATGGGGGAATGAGTATCGTCTACATGGCCATCAATGAAAAAGCAAACAAGACCTGGGCCATTAAGGAAGTGCGTAAGGACGGGGTTCTGGATTTCGAGGCGGTGAGGCAGGGGCTGATCGTAGAGACGGATATGCTGAAACGGTTAAGACATCCGAATCTGCCCAGTATTATTGATGTAATTGAAGATGAAACCACCTTGCTTATCGTGATGGATTATATTGAGGGAAATTCCTTAAGCAAGGCGCTGGAGGAATTTGGCGCGCAGCCCCAGGAGTACGTTATCGAGTGGGCAAAGCAGCTTTGCGATGTGTTGGGGTATCTTCATTCCAGACAGCCTCCCATCATCTACCGGGATATGAAGCCGGCCAATATTATGTTGAAGCCGGACGGGAATCTGACTCTTATTGATTTTGGAACCGCCCGGGAATTCAAGGAGAAGAATCTGGCGGATACCATCTGTCTGGGAACCATTGGCTATGCGGCTCCGGAGCAGTTCGGCGGTATGGGTCAGACGGATGCCAGGACAGATATCTACTGCCTGGGTGCCACACTGTATCACCTGGTGACGGGCTGTAATCCCAGCGAGCCGCCCTATGAAATAAAGCCTATCCGGGAAATCAATCCCAGCCTTTCCAGCGGTCTGGAGCGCATTATCCAGAAGTGTACCCAGCGAAATCCCGATGACCGGTATCAGTCGGCAGCGGAGTTGATGTATGCGCTGGAGCATTACGAGGAGATTGATGACCGGTACCGGAAGAAGCAGAAGCGGAAGCTGGGATCCTTTATCGCTACCCTTGCCTGTTCCCTGATATTTGTGGCTGGAGGGCTCGTTTTGAATTACGCGGCTTCCCGGAAAGCCACGGATACCTACCAGAATCTGCTGGATGAAGCCTCCAAAACGGCAGATTATAATCAAAAGCTTCAAATTTATGAGGAATGCATCGCCATTCCCGATAAAGCAGGTGAGAAGGAAGCTTATCTTGGCATGATGCAGACCTACAAAGAGAACGACGCTGTCTTTACCGTGGAGGAAGCGAACCAGCTGACAAAAGACATTAAAAATAATCAGGCAGAGCTTCAGAAAAATCCGGAGATTTACACGGAGATTTGCTTTGAGACCGGGAAACTTTACTGGTATTACTATGATTATGGAGACGGAAACGACAACCAGGTGACTAAGGCCAAAAGTGCCATCGACTGGTTTCAGGATGTGCTGGATTATGCGCCAGAGGGTTATGAGAATCTGGGCATGGCGAAAGCGTATGCCAATATCGGTATGTTCTACCGGGACATTACCACAGATATTACCGAGGCCAGTGATAAGGGAAAATATAAGCCGCTATATGAAAATATGACGGAGCTTCTGGATAGCGTGGCGGTTAACGAGAGCGAAAGTGAGATTGTGCGGTTGGAGCTTTTGGAACTTGCCAGAAATGCCATTCAGCAGTACGCCACTAAATTCAAGAGCGACGGAGTGACCCAGGAGGAACTTACGGCCATGTTCCAAACGGTATCCGATACGGTGCGGAGTATTGAGACCACGGCAGACGTCACCGAAGAAAAGAAGAATAACACCATTCGGCTGCTGGAAGACACTCAAAATGCTATAGAGACAGCTTACGGAACAGAGAAAGGAGGGGATGAGGAATGACAGTAGAATTGTTAAAAACCCTTTCCCTTGTCTCTTTTATACTGGCAGGCGTGTTGTTTCTCGTTGCTGTTGCCCTGTTCTTCCTGCTGGGGGTGCCAAAGCTGGTCGGTGATATCACCGGTTCCACTGCTCGAAAAGCAATTGAGAATATTCGCCAGCAAAATGAGCAGAGCGGGGACAAGGCCTACAAACCGAGTACGGTCAATGCCGCCAGAGGGAAGATCACGGATAAGATATCTCCCTCCGGTCGGTTGCAGCACCGGACGGGGGATTTTGGCGGTGCTCCAGGAACCCAGAAAATTTCTACGGCCAAGCTTATGCCCCAGGCCAGTGAGACGGCTGTGCTGCATGAGGAAGCTTACAGAACGGCCAATGAGACTATGGTGTTGCAAGATGGCGCATACGGAACAGCCAGCGAGACCACAGTGCTGAACGAGGCTGAATACGGAGCGGAGGTTTTTCATGAAAATGGACATAGCTTTGTGGATGTGCAAATACAGCAGCCAGCTGGGAATGGCTTCCGGGTGGAGATGGAACTGGGTTTTCTGGCTTCAACTGAGTTGATTGAGTAACCTGCTGCGAAAGGCAGTTTAGATAGAGAATACTATTTGCAAGGGAGAGAATTGTATGAGGAATAAAATGAGAAAACGATTCTTTAATCGGGGAATGGCATTTTTCCTGGCACTTTTGATGGTGGTTTCTTTGTTACCGGTGGGGGCGCAGGAGGTTGTGGCGGCCGGTGATAAGAGTGAGGTAACTACAACGCTTGGCGGGCAGACATTTGTTGTGGGGGAATCACAGGAATTTACGGTAACCACTGTGCCAAGTGTAGAAGACGCCAATAAAATGGTACGTGGGCATTTTGAGATTACGGACTCTGAGAATAATCCGATTGATGATAGCATTATGACATTGGAATATCAAGAGACGCAAGGAGCGCAAAAAGACCAGTGGTTTCCGTTGAGTACCATTGGCGGACAGGGAAGTTTCGGTCCGGACAGCGGATTTCCTATGAGTGATGCTACCAGTAATTTCCGTGTAACATTTAAGCGGGATGGGGACTACACGGTTAAGATTTCAATCCGGAGTGTGGAGGGGCAGACAGTGCTTTGCTCAACAGGAGAAATTGATATATCAGCCATTGAAGAGCACACGGTTACACTGGAGTGTGGCGAAGGAGGAACGGCGACACTTACGGCAGGGACGGAAATCGGAAGTAAGTTAACCGTTGAAGATGGCGACACGGTTGAACTCAAAGTAACCGCAAGCGAAGGGTATCAGATCGCTTCAGTAACAGTTGACGGGAAAGCGGAAACGATAAGTGATAAAGCAGCCTTCACCAAATCAATGGAGATTCATGCGGATACTGCCATTGTGGTTGCCTTTGTGAAAGTGTATACGATTGCAGTGAAATGGAACCAGGAAAATGGTACGGTTGTGACGGAACCGTCTTTGAACGAAGGCGGGACTATGGTAGTTGAGGAAAACGATAGCGTTGGAATTAAGGCAACGCCCAATCCGAATTATCGTGTAAGTAAGATTGACATAAATGGAGAGGTAGAAAATTATAATGACAATACGTTTATAGCGGGCAATCCGTACACAGCAACATTGGATCCAAATAAGAATTATACCATAGAAATCACATTTTCCCCGATGATATTTACCGTATCTGCTTCCAAGGAGGGAAATGGCACTGTGACTGTGAAAGACCAGAAGGTGGAGTATAATGGAAGCACTACGGTTACCATTTGTCCGGATACAGGATACGCGATTCGGTCTGTTACAGTGAATGAGGAGACGGTAGGAAAAGAGGGAGTCACGTATGATGAGGAAAAAGGAAGCGTGACGTTTTCCATTGAAAACATTACGGAAGATAAGACGGTCAAGGTTGTCTTTGGAACTAGTGAAACGGCTGAAATGGATGGGAATGTGACGTTTAATTCTTCAGAGGCGGTGCGGAGTAACACGTTGAATAGTCTCTATGTTTTTGAAAAAGATAAAACGGTAACTTTTTCGACGAACCGAGAGGGAATTCGGCTGTTTAATACCAATGGCGAGGAGATTGGCGGAGGAGAAGAGGTTCAAGAGGTGGAGATCACAGATACGGCACAAATTGGCCGTATCGAGGTGTATTACACTGCGGGAGATGATTGGTATGAGGCATGGCATACGGTTTCGACAGTCACCAATGATAATCCGATCTCGATTGTGATAGATACCGGAGAACCAGAAAAACCAGTACTCTCTTTAGAGTCTGCGGAAGCAATCAAAAATGGCTATTACAAAGAAGATGTGACGATTTCAGTCACGGCCGAGGACAAAGCGCTGATTGAGGGCATAGCTGGTTCCAATTCCGGTATCGACAAAATCCAGTACCAGGTGAAAAACGGAGATGTCATTACTCAGGGAATGGGCTTGAACGGCGACAATAATGCCGGTATTCTTTATTCGTCCGGCGATGACGAGAATGATGAAATCCGGGATTTGGTCACAGAGGAATTTGCTGTTGAGGTTGAAAAAAACAATGGCGATAATATTCAGGTTACTGTGATTGTCACCGACCGGGCAGGAAATGAGAAGACGGAAACAAAAACGTTGAAAATGGATAATACCGCCCCCAAAGACATGAAGATTACGTATACAGGCGGAACATGGCTTGATAATTTCCTGGAAACTATTACTTTCGGTTTTTATCAGGCAGAAGCA
The DNA here is from genome assembly GCA_944381535.1 of uncultured Lachnospiraceae bacterium. Lineage (GTDB taxonomy): Bacteria > Bacillota > Clostridia > Lachnospirales > Lachnospiraceae > 14-2. The sequence goes on along the minus strand of CALWLN010000139.1, from coordinate 33,075 downwards.
GAAATAACGATTTCGGCTGTGGATGTGACCTCGGGAATAGAATCTTTTACGTATTCGTATGTTCTTGAGGATGGTGTAAGTGATAAAAATGAGGGAAAAGAAAATATAGAAACGAAAGATATAGAAAATAATGAAGACGGGAATACTTCGGCAACCTTTAAAATCCCGGCTAATTTCCGTGGCTATATTAAATTTACCGCAACAGATAAGGCGGGAAATAGTAATATAGGTTATACGGATGGAAAAACGGTGGTGGTGGATAACGTTGCTCCTGGCGTAAACGTCACCTACGACAAGACTAATGAGCAGAATTATTACCAGACCAGAATAGCTAAGATAAAGATTGATGAAGCAAACTTCTTCGATGCGGATTGGAAAAATGCAACTGAAGAGAGTCCTCTTCAGGTCACGGTCACCAGGAAGTGGATGGAGGACGGCCAGGAGAAATCCGAAACCGTATTGCATCAGCCTCTGTTTACCAGCAAAGGAGATTTGCACTGTGCGGAGATTCCATTTGGAACAGCGGAAGACGGTAGCAGTTATCCGGAAGATGGCACGTATACACTGAAGGTGACGTATACGGACCGTTCCGGGAACGAAGCTGAACCTTATGAGCAGACCTTTACTATCGACAATACTTTGCCGGAGATTGCGGTGTCCTACGACAACAATGAGTGTCTCAATGAAAACCAGTTTAAGGCGGACAGGGAGGCCACCATCACCATTAAGGAGCATAACTTTGACCCCGCAGGCATTACCGTAGAGGTAGAGGCAAAGGACGCTTCCGGCAACCCAGTTGAAGTGGAGGATTACACTAAGTATCTGCAGAATGCGGATAGCTGGAAAATCAACGAAAGCGACGAAAGCGGCGACAGCCATACCGCCGCCATCACCTTTACGGAGGAGGCCAATTATACCTTTTCCATTTCTTATAAGGATTTGGCCGGAAACAGCAATGGGCTTGTGGACTACGGAACTTCCGCCGCACCGAAGGCATTTACCATTGACAAGACGGCTCCCACAGCCTCCATTCAGGTGGGAACCTGGACAGAGTCTGTAAACGGAGAAAAATGGGATCATTTCCTACAGGGCATTACGTTTGAATTGTGGGAGAATGAGACTTTGCCGGTGACGGTCAACAATGACGATTCCTTAAGCGGCGTTGACATTATCGAGCATTTCCGCACCGACGAGCCCATGACGCTGGAGCAGGTGAAGGCCTATGCGGACTGGACGGATGTGGAGGAGACGAACAGAGAATTTTCCTATAGTGTAACACCGGACGAGCGCTTCATCGTCTATGTACATATTGTGGATAAGGCGGGAAATGAGCTGTATCTCTCCTCGGATGGAATCATTGTGGATAAGACTCTGCCGGAGGTGGAGAAGGTTGCGCCGGAGATCACGGTTCAGCCTGCCCAGCCGGTGAACGGCATTTACAATACGGATGTGAAGATGGATGTGCAGGTGAAGGACCCGGCGGCTGCGGGGGATACCCTGCTTTACTCCGGCTTGCAGAGCGTGACCTACGAGGTGTACAACAACAGCGTGAGCACCACGGAGCCTACCCAGCAGGGAACTCTCTTTGATGTGGAAACTACAACCCTGAAGGGGGATAAGCATGGCCTGATTCAGACCTGGCAGGAGAACGGCTGTATTACCGTGGACAGGAATCTCAATAACAGCAATGATGTGACCGTAAAGATTACTGCCACGGACAATGCGGGAAATGTGAGCACTAAGACCTGCGCCCTGAAGATTGACATTACCGCTCCTACCATTGACATCAGCTACAACAATAACAATGCGGACAGCGGAACGTATTTTAAAGAGGACCGGACCGCCACCATCGTGGTGCGCGAGCGTAATTTTAATCCCGAGGATGTGGAGCTGACCATCACCAACACGGACGGCGTTATGCCTGCAATTTCCGGCTGGAGCCAGAGAACGGGAAGCGGCAATGGGGACGACACGGCGTGGACGGCCACCGTCACCTACGCCGCCGAGGGCGATTACACCTTTGCCATTGCTTATACGGATTTGGCGGGCAACCGCTGCGCCGGGGAGCAGTACGCTGCCGGGACCGTAGCGCCCCAGGAATTTACCATTGACAAGTCCCTGCCGGAGATTAGCGTGTCCTACGACAACAATGCGGCGGAGAATACCAATTACTATAAGGATGCCCGGACGGCCACCATCACCGTTACCGAGCACAACTTCGACCCGGGCCGGGTAGAGATCACCATGACGGCCACCGATGACGGCGCGGCGGCTTCCGTTCCCGAAGTAAGCGGCTGGAGCAGCAACGGCGACCGGCACACGGCTACCATCTCCTTTACCGGCGACGCCCTGTACAGCCTGGACATTGCCATGCGGGATATGGCCGGAAATGACGCGGAGGATTTTGCGCAGCAAAGTTTCTATGTGGACCGGACCGCTCCCACTCTTGAAATTACCGGTGTGGCGGATAATTCTGCCAACAACGGGGATGTGATTCCGGTGATAACCTATTCAGATACCAACTTTGATGTGGACGCTGTTACCATTACTCTGACTGGCGCCAACCGGAAACAGGTGACTTTGGACGGCTCCTTTGCGGATATTCATAACGGCCAGATATTTACCTTCAATAACTTCCCGGAGACGAAGGAGATGGACGATATTTATACATTTGAAGCCACGCTGACCGACAGGGCCGGAAATACTACTACCCAGACGATTCATTTTTCCGTGAACCGTTTCGGTTCCACCTATGCGGTAAGCCAGGAGACGGAAAGTCTGAACGGCTCTTATGTGCAGGAGCCGGTGGATGTGGTGATCACGGAGGTAAATGCCAACGAGTTAAAGAATATCCGGATAACCTTGTTTAAGAATAATGAGACGATTACTCTTGAAGAGGGCACCGACTACAGCATTGCGGTTCAAGGCGGAAATGGCTCCTGGTATGAGTATACCTACACCATTTTCGCGGAGAATTTCACGGATGACGGGGTATATCGGGTAACCGTTCATTCCGAGGACGCTGCCGGAAATGTGGCGGAAAATACCCTGGATACCAAGGAAATGGAAATCAGCTTCGGTGTGGATAAGACCAGTCCCAACGTGGTGATTACCAATTTAGAGAGTGGGAAAACCTATGCGTTGGACAGCCTGACCGTGAACATGACGGCCAGCGACAATCTGCTCCTTGATTCCATCCTGGTGTATCTGGATGATTATGAGACGGCCTACAAGTCCTGGACAGCGGAGGAGATTGCGGCGATCATTGCGGAGAACGGAGAGTTCACCTTCGATATAAGCGGTGATTCCACAAGCGCCCACAAGGTGAAGGTGGTCTGCATTGATGCGGCCGGAAACGAACAGGCGGAAGAAATCACGGATTTCTTCGTAACGACAAATCTCTGGGTACGTTATTATAACAACAAGCCTCTGTTCTACGGCTCCATTGGAGGCGTGATTGTACTTGCCGGAGCAGTGATTGTTCTTGTAGCGCTTAAGAAAAAGAAGAAAGAAGCAAAGTAGTTAGCATGAAAAGGAAAGGCTGATTGCCAAGAAGATTGCTTCCTTGAGCAAGGGAGAGCAAAAACCGCCCGGTGCCGGTGCGCCGGGCGGTTTTCTGTCTTCGTTTTTCTTGCGTGTACACCGCCAAAATGTTATAATCAGGACGAAATATACGGATCAGGAGATGAAATTTATGAATCGCATATATCCAAAGATTTGGGGCAAAGGCGCGCTGTTTGCTTTTTCCGGCCTGGATGGAATCAATACCTTTGAGGACAGTATGTGTGGCCAGCTTTTAGGGGACCGTATTGGTATAGCATTTGACAGGTGTGCGGTAGAACTTTATCTACATTTAAGAGAGGCGCGTGATTTTGAGTTTTCCATTGTTGCCTCCGATATTATTACAGGCAGGTTGAACGGTCAGCAGGAGTTTGGATTTTTGTTTGTGGAGCAGGATACGCTGTTGGGCTTTTGTCCAAAAGGGCCGGCCGTTGTCTGCTGTCATGGAGATTTGTTGGAAGAGCAGATTTATGACGGACATCTGGCTTTTTCAGGGCAGAATGTATCTTATGTATTTGCCACATGTGAAAAAGAGGGAAGAATTTTATTTTCACTTGCAAAGGGGAGGGAGATTCGGGCGGCAGCCGACAGGGCAGAAAAAGCTTTTGACAGGAATATACGGCAGGTAATAGATAAAAAGCTTGCTTTTTTCGATAAGGTTCCGCAGCTAAGTCAACTGAGTGAGCAAGAAAATATGACGCTTGCGAAATGCTTTTCCGTGATGAAAAGCCAGATTTATACGGCGGAGGGGCAATTTGGGCAGCGCTGGACAACCCCTGACCGCTTACCCCATAAGCAGTTGTGGCTGTGGGATTCAGTTTTTCATTCAATGGGAAATGTGTATCTGGAACCTCAGCTTGCTTATGAGAGTATCTGCTCCGTGCTGGATACCCAGCGCTCGGACGGATTTATCCCGCATGCGGCGTGGCCAGAGGGAATAAGCAGTATTACCCAGCCGCCGGTGATTGCATGGGGGCTTTATAAGCTATATGAACAAACCGGACATAAGGAGCGGCTGGAAGAGCGCTATGCAGAACTTGAAAAATATCTGGCATGGAACCAGACCCACCGTGATACCAATCATAATCATTTATTTGAGTGGGATGTAAATCCGGACGATGTACACTGCCGATGTGATGAAAGCGGCATGGATAATTCTCCGCGGTTTGACAATGTAAAGCGGATGGATGCCATTGATTTTTCCTGCTATATGGCGAATGAAGCGCGCTATATGAAGAAGATTTCCGAGCTTCTGGGAAAAAAGGAAAAGGCGGCGTATTATGAAGCTTTATTTTGTTCCATCAAGGACAGCGTTAACGGGATATTGTTTGACAGTGAGGATGGCAGGTATTATGACCGTGAAACAGAGAGCGGTAAATTCAGAAAAGTAAGTGCCGTTTCCTCTTTTCTGCCTCTGTTTGCGGGCGTTTGCAGCCAGGAGACGGCGAAACGTCTGGCGCGGGATTTGTTCGATCCCAAAACCTTCGGAACCTGCTTCGGCGTACCTTCAATTTCTGTTCAGGACGCTACCTTTGGGGAAGATATGTGGAGAGGGCCTGTGTGGATCAATTATAATTATTTCATCATAAATGGTCTGCGGGAATATGGGTATACGGCGGAGGCCGATAAAATGAGGGATGACACCATTGCGGTGATAACGGAATGGTATTTGAGGGAAGGGGTGATTTTTGAATATTACGATTGCGATAACCGGATGAGTCCTTCGGAACTTTCCCGGAAAGGTCCGGCCTTGAGACCGGCGGATATGAGCGCGCGGTTTACCTCGATTAAGGATTATGGCTGGTCTGCGGCCCTCTTTGCGGCCATGGTGATGGAACGGGAGACACACGGAGGAAAGCCGGAAATTCACAGGCAACAAATGATATAAAAGAGGCAACAAAATGAAATAGATTCTTTTGGACGGACATGTAATAATAAAAGTGGTAGAATTTATATCAGGAGGAGATGTAAAACGATGGATTACAGGGATTACAAAACAACGCGGGCAGTTGTCATTGAACGGCCTCATTTTGCAAACTTAAGAGAGATTCAACTGACGGAGCCCAGAGAGGACGCTTACATCGCCCAGACGCTTTTTTCAGCTATTTCAACGGGAACCGATATGAAGACCTACAAGGGGCAGCAGCATCCGGAACAGTGCTATTATCCCCTTGTGCCGGGATATGAGACGGCCGGAATCGTGGTGGCAAAAGGTCCCGATACGGACGGACGCCTGGAAGTGGGCGACCGGGTCATGATCAATGAGTGCAGAAAGTACGGCGACGTCTGCGCGGCTTGGGGCGGCGGCAGTGAATTTACGGTGAAGGATTCCAACACCACAAACGACCAGTTTGATTATATGGTAAAGCTTCCCGATAATGTCACATACCAGCAGGCGGTTCTGGCGTACCTTGCCTGTGTGCCTTTAAAGGGTATTTCCAGACTGACTTTGCGGCCGGGGGAAACCATCGTGGTGATTGGTGCCGGAATGGTTGGTATTTCGGCCATCCAGGAACTGAAAATACTGGAGCCCACCCTACAGGTGATTTGTGTTGAACGCAATGCGTTCCGGAGAAGCATTGCGGAAAATTACGCGGATATTGTGACCTCGCCGGAGCAGGCGGTCTCTGTCATTCACGATGCCACCAACGGGAAAATGGCGGACCAGCTGATGGAGTGCAGCGGCAATCCGGAGGTTGTGGGAACGCTGCATCAATACATCAAGGATGGCGGCTGGGAAGAGGATGACCGGCCCGCCCACATTCACTTGCAGGGAGACTATCCGGACCGAATCATTTTCGACCACTATCACAGATGGTTTGTAAAAAACGCGACGATCACCATGACCTGCGCCCTGAAAGCGGGCTGTAAGGAGCAGGTGCTTCAGTGGATTTCCGAAGGAAAATTCGACACGGCGAAGCTGCCGGTGGAGGTGTGGGGCGTATCCCAGTGTACGGAAGCCTATGCCTACCAGGAAAAAGTGGGTGAGGAGTGCTTTAAGATCCTGCTCGACTGGTCGAAATAGTTCGGATGGGACGATTGTTGGATTAGTCAGGATCGTGTGGATGAAATATGAGACAACATATGGAGAATGTTATGGAGCGTGACAAAAAGGGTGATATGGAACGCTTGGGCACCGCACGTAAATTAGAGCTGGTGCACTTTCAGATTACAAAAAACTGTAATCTCAGATGCTGGTTCTGCGGGCAATGGGGGAAAAAGGGATTTTTCTCCGACGCCCGGGGGGCAGCGATGGATTTAAAGGACTGGGGCAGAGTCGTTGCGCAGCTGGTGGCTTACCGGGAGGAAACAGGAAATTCACCGGATGTCATGCTGTGGGGCGGAGAGCCCCTTTTGTGCCCTTTTTTCGAGAAATTGGTACAGCTGCTGCGTGAAAATGGGTTTGCCCTGGGGATTGTGACAAACGGAACGTGGATTGACCGGTATGCTCCTCTGTTGAAGGAGGAGTTTCGTCACATCTATGTTTCCGTTGACGGAGACAGGGAAAGCCACGACAATGTGCGCGGACCGGGTGTGTTTGATAAGGTTTCGGAAAACCTCAAACTGATTTATGGCGGAAATGCGAAGATTTCCATTATGACGGTGATTTCACAGGAGAATCTTGGAAAATTACAGGCACTGCCGGAGGCGCTCTGCGCGCTTCCCTGCGATGAAGTCCTGTTGCAGGAGCTGATCGCGCTTACCGGCCAGGAGGTGGAAGAATATAAGCAGTGGATGAGGGAAAGCTTTGAAATCCGGGCAACGGAAATTGATTCCTGGGTGGGTGACTCTGTGGATGAAAAGCAGAAATCGGAGGCGCTTCGTCAGATATTGGCAAAGAAGTATCCAAAAAAAGTAATATGGCTTCCCCATGGACGAGCCGCAGGCTACTGCAAATCGCCCTTTTCTCATATCCATATCGCATGGAATGGAAATGTGCTGTATTGTACGGATTTTTATGATTTTTCAGCGGGGAACGTAAAAGAGGAACCGTTGCTGGAAATCTTTAAAAATGAGCGATCGGAAAGATTCCGGGAGGAAGTCCGAAAAGGACATTGCGTGACCTGCCGGCATTGTTCCTGGATTAACAGTGAGGATTTTCATATTTAGGATTTGGTATTTGGGGAGCGCATAAATACGGGGAAGCACGTAAATATCGTGGAGGGTGGAAACATTTGTCGGATCCGTCGCCTGAGTTGGGGCTCTTTGAGAAATGTGTAAATATCCTGGAGTGAGGAAAGGAGAAAGAAGAAATGGAGTTTGGAAATGCGGCCTGGGGCTTCCGGGAACTGCCTCTGGAGGAGCAGCTGAAGATTACCCGCGACATGGGACTGGGAATCCTGGAGCTTGGAATCGCAAATGCGCCCATGGACCTGCCCCTTTTGGCGGGGGAAAAAGAACTGGAGACCGTGAAAAATTTATTTCAGAAATATGGGGTAAAGCTGAACTACGCATCCACCGGCAATGATTTTACCACCGGAGATAAGAAGGATGTGGAAAAAGTCAAGAGAGTATGCGATATCTGCGAAAATCTCGGCGTGGAATATTTAAGGATTTTCTCCGGCTTTTCGCCGGTGGAGGAAGTGACGGGAGAACGCTGGGACAATATGATCGCCTGCCTGCGGGAAGTGGACGCGTATGCCCGGACAAAGGGCGTGTATCTGGTGATTGAGACCCATGGCGGCGTGAAAGCCTTTGAGGACGGGGTGGAGCATTTTATGAGCACTTCCTCCCAGCCGGAAACCTTGTACCGGATGCTGGGAGAATTGCCGGAAACCGTAAAGGTGAATTTTGACCCGGCCAATCTCTGGGCCGTGGGAATCCGGCACCCGGAAGAGGTGTACGAAGCCTGTAAGGAGAGGGTTTCCATGGTACATCTGAAGGATTTTGCTCCGTTGCCCTCGGGCCATGTGAAACCGGCGGCCTGCGGAGAGGGCCAGATGGATTGGAAAAGGATTTTGACAGCTCTTAAGGATTATGAGGGAGCGGCATTGTTTGAGTATGAGAATCCGGAGGATGTGAAGGAGGGGTCCGTGCAGTGCTATGAATATATAAAAGGACTGGAGAGACAGATGGAAGAGTAAGGGCTGTTGAAGCTTACGCCGGAACAAAAAATTGATATCCTGGAAAATGATTTTGGAATCGCAGCGACAACGGAAATGAAGAAGGATATGCGGATTATGTGCAATTTGAGTGATTTGATTGAGGAGCGGGGGATAGAGCAAGGAATGCTTATGACACTTTGCTCACTGGTAAATGACGGCGTTCTGAAACCGGAGGAAGCGGCAAAGCGTGCGAATATGTCTGTGGCAGCTTTTGACGAGAAGCTGAAGGAGATGAAGGCAGATAAAATGGCGTAACGAAGTGCGAATGAAGGCATAGAGTTTTGCACGGAGGGACATCTCTTTCAGCATGCCAAGAATACATGGAAATAGCGGTAATCAAAAAGGAAAAGGGTAAGTCTGCGATAAGAAGTGGATTTCCCCTTTTTTTGCGTATTCTGATGGCTGACTGTTACATATTGTATCGTGTGAAATTTGCAACAAAATAAATGAAAATTGCAACAAAAAGTCATATATCTGCGTTCTGAAAAAATATATAATCAAGCTATCAATACAAAGGATGGAAATTCGGGGAATATCCGGAAGGGAACTACATGGAATTGCGAAAAGGAGAAGGGAATTGGATAACAAAACTTTTTTTAAAGAAGCAAAATTTGGAATGATGATTCATTTTGGGTTGTACTCCATCCTTGGCGGAGAATACAAAGGCAGGGTAATGCCCTGTATAGGGGAATGGGCGCAGTCTTATTTTAAAATTCCCAACAAAGAATATCACAGACTTGCGGAGATTTTCAACCCGATTTACTTCGATGCGGAGGAGTGGGTAAAGACAGCAAAAAATACCGGCATGAAATATATGGTGGTAACGGCAAAGCACCATGAGGGATTCGCATTGTTTAAATCAGAAGCCGACAGGTTTAATGTGGTGGACGCCACTCCGTTTCAACGGGATATCATTGGGGAGCTTGCAAAAGCCTGCCGTAAGTATGATATGAAATTAGGGCTGTATTATTCCCAGGCCATCGACTGGACCAGCCCGGATGGTCAGAGCGGGACAGAGGAGGAACCACAGGCCGTGGAGAACATGACTTGGGGAAATGAATGGGATTTTCCTGACCAGAGCCATAAAGACTACAGGCGGTTGTTTGAGACAAAAATCAAACCACAGGTAAAGGAACTTCTCACAAATTATGGCGATCTGCTTTTGATTTGGTTTGATACACCCATGGGGCTTTCGGAGGAATGTAGCAGGGAGCTTTATGATATGGTGAAGCAGTATCAGTCGGATTGTCTGGTCAACTCAAGGCTTGGCAACGGTATCTGCGATTACATCTCCGCAGGGGATAATGAAATTCCGGAGGACAATAAAGGAGACATGCTTTTTGAGACCCCGGCTACCCTGAACGGGACATGGGGGTATAAACCTACCGACCAGGATTGGAAGACTGCGGAGGAGGTTTTGAGAATTAAAAACTATCTCAATGAGAGGGGGATAAACTATCTTCTTAACATTGGCCCGGATGCTCTTGGTAGGTTTCCGGCCAGAGCAGTGGGAATTCTCAATGAAGTCGGAAAAAGGTTGCGATGAGATAGGAATGAAACCAATGAAAAATGATATAAGGAAGGGAGATTTTTATGCTTTACACTGGGGAAAATTTGAAGGAGATATCATTTCCTATAGGAGGGATTGGGACAGGGTGTATCGGGCTTGCCGGAAATGGAAGGCTGATTGATTGGGAAATATTTAACCGGCCATCCAAAGGGAGCGAGAATGGCTATACACATATTGCAATAAAGGCAGAAACAAAAGAGAAAAAGGTCGTTAAGGTTCTGAATGGGGATTTACTGAAAGACTATATTGGACAATATAAGCTGTCCAGATATACAGGATATGGATTTGGACCGGACAGCAGTACTATGTGTGGGCTTCCGCATTTCTCTAACGTGATATTTCGTGGAGAATTCCCCATAGCAGAATTGACATTTACAGACGCAGGGTTTCCTGGAATAGTGACTCTTAGAGCATTTAACCCTTTGATACCTCTGGATGATGCAAATTCGAGTCTCCCGGCAGCATTTTTTGAATTGGGAATAACAAACAATACAAAGGAAGAGGTTGGCTATACAATCGCTTTTTCTTTGCAAAATCCTTTTGAGGTTTCGATGAATAAGATTACAGAGGATAAAGACTATGCAATAGTGCAGCTTGTAAATGCCGGTGTCGAGGCTGATAACATAGATTATGGAGATTTGACACTGGCAACAGATAGCAAGAATAGTAAGATTCAGCCTTATTGGTATCGGGGAAGGTGGCAGGACAGAATTGTGACCTTCTGGAACGAGTTCAGTGAAATGGATGAACTGGATGAAAGAATATATGATACTTATGGGAAGAACGATACTTGTACGCTTAGTATAAAAAAGAGTGCATTGCCCGGGAAAATAGAACATGCCAGATTCCTTCTTGCGTGGAATGTTCCAAATAATCATAATTACTGGTCCGGAGAAGCGCTGCCGCAATGGAAAAATTACTATGCGACTGTTTTTGAAAATTCTTTAGAAACAGCACGGTATTGCCTTGAAAATTGGGATTATCTTTACGAAAAAACATTGGTATTTAAAAATGAGTTGTTTAATTCAACGCTTGATGAAGCTGTGATTGATGCGGTATCGTCAACGCTGTCCGTCTTGAAATCGCCAACTGTATTGCGTCTGGAGGATGGTTCCTTTTATGGGTGGGAAGGGGTTCATGAGAAGGAAGGCTCCTGTGAGGGAACCTGCCAGCATGTCTGGAATTACGCATATGCGCTGTGCTTTTTATTTCCGAAATTGGAACAATCCATACGTAACCTTGAATTCCGTTATGGACTCGGCCCAAGTGGAAAGACAGCTTTTCGTCTTATGCTACCGCTGGATTGCGAAATATCAAAGGAGCGGAGAAGCCTTGATGGGCAGATAAATGCATGCGTGGACGGACAGATGGGCTGTGTGATTAAGAGTTATCGGGAATGGAAAATATCCGGTGATGATACATGGCTCAGAGAGCGCTGGGGGGATATCATAAAAATTCTTGACTATGCGTGGCATCCCGAAAATGAAGATGAGTGGGACAGAGACAAGGATGGAGTCCTGGAAGGAAGGCAGCATCACACCCTGGACATGGAATTGTTTGGACCGAGTGCGTGGTTGGAAGGAATGTATCTGGCAGCATTGAAGGCCGCAAGTGAAATGGCATTGTATCTTGGTGACATGGATAAGCATAAGGAGTATCTGGAATTATTTGAAAAAGGTTTTGCATGGACAAAGGACAATCTGTTTAATGGCAGCTATTTTGTACAGAAAATAGATATATTTGACCGAAGTATTGCGGATTATTTTGGCGTTGCGGATTGTTACTGGAATGAAGAAAGAAAGCAGTTGAAATATCAGATTGCCGGCGGTTCTATTCTGGACCAGATGCTGGGGCAGTGGCACGCTTCGATCACGGGACTGGGAGATATATTCGACATTTCCCAGCGAAAAACGGCATTAAAAAATATGTTTCAAAACCACTACAAAGATTCTTTGCGAGATTTTGTAAACCCATGGAGAACCTTTGCTTTCAACGATGAAGCTGCGTGTATTATATGTGATTATCCAAAGGGAGCAGAAAAGCCTGTTATCCCGATACCTTACGGAGAAGAGGCCATGACCGGTTTTGAATATGCTTTTGCGGGACTGCTGATTAGTGAGGGGTATGTGGAAGAGGGAATTAAGGTTGTCAGAGCGATTCGCAACAGATATGATGGAAGGAAACGGAATCCATGGAATGAAATTGAATGTGGAAGCAATTATGCGCGCGCAATGGCAAGTTTTGCGCTTTTGCCGATATTCAGCGGATTTGAGTATCATGTGCCTAAAGGATATATTGGGTTTTCTCCAGTAGTTCATACAGATTTTTCTACTATCTGGAGTCTGGGTACCGGCTGGGGTGTATTTGAAAAAACGGAGACAGATTTAAGAATAAAGTTAAATTCCGGATTCATAGAAATATCTTCTGTGGGAGTGAAATTTGCTTCTTCCGTAAAAGAGATTATGATAGACGGTAATGTTTGTGAATTTACATTTCGTGAAGGGATTATATCTTTCCCCAAAAAAGTCGTGAGGCAGGAAATATATATCACTTTCTAAAATAATGATGATTAGAATGGAGCAGTTATAGCTAATAGCTATCGCTGCTCTTTTCCTATGTGACAGTTCTTTTGCAACAAATGATATGCAAAATGTAACAAATTGCACTAGAACATCATACAAAATTATGGCACAATAAAAACAGTAAAATAAGAAAAAATGCTGTGTAAAATGTTTGGAAAAGTATATTTATAAGCTACTTTATATACAAAATATTAATAATCACAAGAAAGAAAATCACTTCCATTCAAGAGAAATGACGAAGACAGGAACCATGGTATTTGTTGCAACACCTGTTTGAGAAGTTGATTTTGAATGTAGGAGATTTTATAAATGCGCTGATGCTGATGTGTATGTATGCCGTGATGATAACAAAATCACCATACAGTAGGGGCAGCAGTGTGAGAAGAAACAAATAAATAAGTGGGATGAATTATGTAAGAAGAATTTTTGCATAATAATGATTAGGAGGTTGCCATGAAAAAGCGAGCAAAAATTTTATGTATTTTATTGACGGTGGTTATGATGACGGGGCTCTTTAGTGGGTGTGGGGATACGGAGCAGGATAATGCGGACCCCAATAATACGGAGTCAGATAATGCGGAGTCAGATAATACGGAACCAGGGACAGAGTCAGAAGGAACCAGTGACGACGTGTTTGAAGTGGAATTTTGGTTTGGCGACCCGTCAAAGGATGCCGTTATGACAGAATTGATCGATGAGTATAATGAGACGATTGGAAAGGAAAACGGTATACAGATTAATTGTACGCTTTCTACTGCGATTAATGATATGCTGAAGCTGGGGGTAGAAAACGGGGAATTGCCCTTGATTGTACACGGGGATAGATTTATGGCTGATATAGACGGAGGAGCTGTGATACCATTTTCCAGACTGTCATGGGGGCAGGAATTTGTGGATAACTGGATAGCAAAGACAGGAGATTATGGTGTCGCAAGCCGGCGGCTGGGCAGTGATGAGGTTTATGATCTGGTGTATGCAAAGACAGGACCGGCCTTATATTACAATAAAGAAATGTTCGAAGAGGCAGGTATTGTGGATGAAAATGGCGAAGCAAAACCGCCCACAACCTGGAGTGAGTTCCTGGAGTGCTGTGAGATTTTGACAAACGGCACCACCTATGGTCTGGCGCTGCCTTTACAGTGGGTTGCCTGCGGCGAATATGGCGTATTGTATTCCTCTTTTGGAGCTATGGAGGAGTATCCTCTCGATATTGATTGGAATACGCTTACTGCCAAATTTAACGCATCCGAGCAATTTAGTATCATAGCAGAGATTTATCAAAAAGGATATTGTGTTCCGGGTGCTGAGACCATTGATAATGATCCGGCCAGAAGTTATTTTTCAGAGGGTGTAGCCGGGATGTTCCTGGGGTATTCTTGGGATATCGGAGTATACACAAGTCAGTTTGTACCAGATTTTGAGTGGGATGTCTGCTGGCTGGGGGCTGAGGACGGTACGGATTATGGCACACAGGCAGGAGTGTTCTATTGGGCTTCGCCTACCATTGCCGCATTGGAGTTAAATGATGAGGAGCAGGAGAAACTTCAGAGTGTTTTTGAATGGTTATATGGAGATGAAGTAGGTGTGGCAATGACAGAGGCAGGTCTGATTTTTCCGGCAAATCCGGAGTTTAGCGAAAAGGCAGATAAAAGCAAGCTTTCTTCTCAGACGTTGAAGTATATGGAAGCGATGGAAAATGCACGGACTGATGCGAATGTACGGGTGTCTTATGTGTATGATGCCGTCGATTATGAAAATGGAAGTGGCCAGACGCTCATCAATGATACGCTTATCGCTTTGTGCAGGGGGGAAATGACAATTGAGGATGTTGAGAGTACTATCAACGAGGCTTTTACCGCTGCTGTCAACGAGTTGGTAGAAAGTGGAGACATAAATCCTGACGATTTTAAAAATTAGTAATTTGTGTAATCCCTGAAATATTATGGGGAGGGGTACCCTTTGTATGAAAAAGGGTTGCGTGGAGGGGCGCTGAACAGTGAGTCTGTTTTACAGCGCCCTTTTAAAGAGGTGAATGATACGATGGCTAGGCAAAAAACAAAAGTAAAAAAACAGAAATATAAAAAAAGTATAGTGATACAGAGTTATGTGGCGCTTCTTCCACAGATAATAGGTTTTTTTGTATTTTCTATTTATCCTATATATTGGATTTTGCAATATTCCTTTACCGATTATGATGGATACAGGGTGGCGCATTTTGTTGGATGGCAAAATTATATTGAATTATTTACGCAGGACAGAGCTTTCTGGGCATCCGTAGGTAATACCGTTATTTTAACTGTGATGAAGCTGGTTATGGAGCTTCCATTGGCTTTTATATTAGCTATGCTTTTATGCAGTAAATCGTTGAAAGCCAGACGACTCTTTAATAGCTTATTGTTCCTTCCGACAGTTATAAGTGTAACTGCGGCGGGAATGTTGTTCTCTTATTTGTTTCGTACTTATAATGGGTTTATCAATAACTTGTTGATGGATATTGGAATTATAGGTAGTCCTGTAAGTTGGCTGGCAGAAAAATGGACAGCGCTGTTTGTGATTGCTCTGATGTCTACTTGGATGACATTTCCTATTAACATGATGTTTTTCTGCGGAGCCATTGCAGGAGTTCCAGATGAAGTATATGAATCTGCAAAGTTGGACGGTTGTGGTAGCGTTCGAAGAATTTTCTCCATCACATTGCCAATGATTGCGCCGACCTTTAAGGTGATTCTGATGTTAGCATTAACCGGTACCGTAAAAATTATTAACGAAGTAATGGTTCTTACGAACGGGGGCCCCAGTGGACAGACAAATGTAGTCATGTTATACCTGTATAATATTTTCTTTGGTTACGATTTAACAAGTGGGGCGGGAGAGATAGGTTATGCTTCAGCAGGCTCTATTGTTACTACAGTCCTCATTGGAATTTTGACTATTTTTTATTTAAAATTTACGAAAAAAGCGGATGAGTTGTATTAGGAGGCATGTTTGTGATGAGTAGAGGAAAAAAGATTCATAATTTACAGATAATATGTATATACGTGGTTCTGACTTTATTTGTCGTGTGCGTACTCTTTCCGCTGCTGTATGCGTTTGCCTCTTCGTTTAAAACATCCGGTGAGATCCTGGCAGGGAAAAATTTCTGGCCAACGGAATGGCATCCGGAAAATTACCTGGAAGCCTGGAATGAGGCAAATTTTTCACAGTATACCTGGAATACGTTGATATACGCTTCGGCAACAATGGTGCTGAGTGTGCTGGGCAACAGTGTATGTGGGTATGTTTTTGCGCGGGGAGAATTTCCGGGTAAAAAGATTATTTATGGTATGAAAACAGCAACGATGTTTCTCGCATTCGGCAGCACTACCATGTACCCTACATTGCAGATATTGTCGAAACTTCATCTAAATAAAAGCTTATGGGGACTAATTTTGGTTGCATTTTGTACAGGATCAATGGCTTTTATTTTTATGGTGAGGGCATTTATTCTGTCCCTGCCTAGAGAAATAGATGAAGCGGCAACTATAGATGGTTGTTCCTTTATGGGAATATTTTTTAGAATCACACTTCCATTGATAAGGCCGATCATTGCAACAATAGCCGTATTGAGTTTTAAGGATGCGTGGAATGATTACCTTTTCCCCATGATTGTAACCTTTTCCAATCCGGAAAAGAGAACCTTGGCGGTTGGACTTTATAGTATGCAGCAGACAAGTGTCGCGGCAGACTGGTCAAAGATGCTTCCGGGAACTATTATTTCAGCATTGCCACTGATTGTTGTTTATATTTTTCTGAATAAATACTTTGTAGAATCACTGGCCATGGGGGCAGTCAAAGGATAGGTGCGCCCGGTAAAGGTGGGGATTATATGGTTGCCATAAATAGAGAGGTTGGAAGAAATGAGAGAAGGTTTTGAGACAAGGCAGTTTCACAGCAAATGGATTACTGCGCCGGAAGAATATTTGGAGACGCTGGAGGAGTTTCCTGAACTCCATCTTGGAAATGGAAAATGGATATGGGCCTGTGCACAGACAAGATCCCATCTGCGGAGGGAATTTTTTCTGGAGACAGAAGTTACGGAAGCGTTTCTTGAATTTTGGTGTGATAATTTGTTTGATCTGTATGTGAATGGCAGGGAAGTGTCGAAGGAACAGCGTTACAGCGGTTGTATTTCTATCGGTTCTAGTCTTGTAAAAGGCAAAAATATTCTGGCTGTAAGAGCATATCAGACGGATTCCCCTTTACGGATTACTTCTGCAATCAGGGGATGTGTGGTGATTCGGACTGCAGACGGAGAGAAGCAGATTATTGGAACAGACGAAAGATGGAAAGCATATGAAGTCAGTGACTTTTGGGCTTCTTATGAACCGGAGGATTGGGCGATTTCAGAGAATCCCGGAAGGAAAGGGAGAGAATTGCGTGAACTTATATGCAGTGCTGTCCATCCAAGGTTGCTCCGCCGTTCCTGCTGGTACACGAGAACATTCTATGTACAGAAAAAAGTAAAACAGGCTTGGTTGTATGCAACGGCCAGAGGCTGTTATGAGTGCTATTTAAACGGGAAAAAATGCGGGGATGCCATGTTGGCTCCAGGTGTAAAGGAAGCATGGCTGGAATATCAGCGGATGAACGTTACGAGGTTGTTACAGGACGGCAATAATGAAATTTGTGCACTCCTTGGAAACGGCTGGTATAATTGCTCTTCTTGGGGAGAGCTTACGGCCAAAAAGCCATGTTTTCTTGGAGAACTTGTACTGGTATATGAGGATGGCGAGCAGCAGATTATTGGAACGGATGAAAGCTGGCGTGTTGCGGCTTCGCCCCTTCTAGACAACGACCTGCAGTTTGGAGAACGATATGATGCCAGATTGGAAACGGACACAAATCTGGTATACGCAAAGGCTGAGTCTGTGCGGGAAGAACGCCTGGTGCTGCAGGACTATCCTCCTGTGCGGATTACCGAAAAGAGAAAACCGCTGTCTGTACGTAAAATCGGGGAAAGCAGTTGGCTGTTTGATTTTGGAGTATGTGCGGCGGGACGGGCTGCCGTAAAAATAAGAGGAGGAGACAGGGGAAATGCCGTCAGAATCAGATATTATGAGCGTATCTTAGAAGACGGAACGCCCTGTATCGGTGTCTATACGGATGTCTTTTTTCCGCAGGATTCTTATCCGGAGGGAAAAGCCTGCTGGAATGTTCGGAATATGGATGTATATATCAAAAAAGGCCCGGATGAAGAGATTTATAAGCCCCGGTTTACGTATACTGGTTTTCGCTATGTGTGTCTGGAAGGCTGTGAAGAAGCGCCCCATCTGAACGATGTTACCATGCTGGTGATGCACAATGACCTTAAGGTGACGGGAACTATAAAGACGGATAATCAGCTTATCAATTCTGTCTGGGAAATGATTACAAGGAGTTACCGGAGCAATATCTTTTATGGTCCTACAGATTGTCCCACCAGGGAAAAGAATTTCTGGAATGGGGATATTCAGGTGTTTGCGCCTACCGCATGCTGGTATATGGATAATTCGGTTTTTCTGTCGGAATGGAGTATTGGCGGAAGAAAGCTGGAAAAGGACGTATACGGATGGGAAGATGAAGAATATATTTTGCCCCTTACTCTTTATCAGTTTTACGGGAATAAAGAAATTTTGAAGGCAAAATTCTCTGCGGCACTGCAACTCTTGGAGGAACGGGACAGGAGGAAAGCAACAATCCTGCCTTTGGGAATGAGAGCACCCTATCGGGACCAGCTGGCGGTGGAAAATGGTATGAGTTCTGATTTTTTTGCGTCCTGTTATTATTGCTATAGTCTGAAAGAGATAGCGCGTATGGCGGCCATTTTGGGAGAGCGGGAGAAAGAGATTAAGCTCTTGGCTCTATATGAAGAGGGGATGGAGGTTTTCCAAAAGCAGTTTTACCAAGAAGAAACTGGAGATTTCGGTCAGAATTGTCAGGGAGGGCAATTGTTGCCTTTGGGGTTGGGCCTGGTGGCGAAGGAAGAGGAAAAAAAGGTGGTAGATCGCCTGATGGAATATATAAAAAGAGCAGATTATCATTTAACCACAGGATTTATGACTACGGAAATGTTGTTTGCGACTTTATGTGACCATGGATATGGTGAAATTGCATGGAAAATCTTTCGGCAGGAGGATTTTCCATCTTGGGGATATCTTCTGAAGACCGGCGCTACGTCAATTACCGAAAATTGGGAAGGATGTGCCGCAAAGGGCACTGACATGAGCATGAATCATTTTGCTCTGGGGAGTATTGGCAGATGGTTTTTTGAGTATCTGGGAGGAATTCGGGTTATGGAAAGTTCGCCCGGATTTGAACAGATTGTATTTCAGCCGTTGTTTATACAGGAGATGGAGCATTTTGAAGTGTGTTTTGAAAGTGTGAAAGGAACTATCCGGTCCGGCTGGTATTGGAAAGAACAGGACGGAAAACGGAGTATCCACTATGAGGTTCAGATACCGGAGGGGTGTAGGGCAGAGTTTAAGCTGCCGAAGGGATATTCCATGCAACAGGAAGGGCAGAAGTTTCGTATTTTTTATAGAGCATGAAGGGCAGAAGCAGACAAATATTGCCTACTCTGGAAAGTCATAATCATTAAATTATATGTCCACGGATTTCCAGGTTAGCTGTTTATCCCCATCTATTGTGCGGTACTGCTTTGGCGTGAAACCGGTACACTTTCGGAACTGATTGCAAAAAGCGCTGATATCTTTGAACCCGCAGTTGAGCGCAATAGCAGATACCGTCATATTTGTATTGGACAGAAGGTCGGTAGCCACATGGAAACGATAGTCGAAGATATATTTTTTTGGTGAGATGGCAAATTCCTGCATAAAAAGCCGGTACAGATAAGATCGGTTAATCCCCACATAGTCCGCTATGTCCTGAACATTGATATTTTTATGGTAGTTGTTTTTAATATAGGTTACTGCTTTTTGCAGATAGTCGTTGTCCAGTGACCGGTTGTTCACTGTCCGGTTATGGGTCAGAAAACCAAAGATCAGAAACAGGTTGCCCAGCAATTCATAGTCGTTTGCGGTCTGGTTCTTCATACCGTCCACGATGTTGTTCAGGCATTGCATCAGCTCGTCACTGGGTACATAGTCGACAAAAGGGCATTTGCCAAGCAGACCGCAATTCTGTAGAATCGTCTGGGCATCCTGACCGTCAAAGCCAATCCAGATATATTCCCAAGGCTCCTCGGAATCTGCGGTATAGTAAGTCGGTATATTGGGCTGAATGAGGAATACCTGATTTTCCGATAACGGATACGTGTTATTATTGACAGAAAAGCGTCCCTTCCCCTTTATAATAAAATGCAGCAGATACTGTGCCCGCACGGCGGGACCGAAATGGTGGTTTGGAAGGCAGGATTCCTTTCCGGCAAAAAATATAATCAAAGAAGAAATACCACGATAATTTATATTGCGGAAGAATTCCATGCGGTTGTTAAGTTGTGTTGAATTGTTTATGCTTTCTGTCATGTATACCTCCGAAATTAATCAGGATATCATACTCATGGATAGAATCTGTACTTATATTTTAAATATACCCCATAGATGCAGGTGTTGCAAGGATTTTCTGCCAGATAATTGCTGGAAATATAACAAATGTATGTTGCCGGATTCCCGGTGAGAATTCGGTAGTATTACCTAATAAAGGAGAATACCAAATGAAATCAAAAGTTATTTTTATGCCACACGCAAACATCCAATATTCCCAGCTCCCGCCGGAAAAGAGGCTATGGGTCATTGAAAACTGCTATGAAAAGCTGTTCGACCTGATTGCGGAGGACGACTATAAAATCGCCTTTGAAGCCAGTGGGATCACAGTCGAGGAGATTGCCGGAAAGTCCCCGAGATGCATGGATAAGCTAAAAAGGTTGATTGATGAAGGGAAGATTGAGCCGGTATCCTCCCCCTATATTCATTTTATGCTTTCAAACATTCCAAAAGAGGTATGTGTCCATTCTTTGAAACACTCTTTGGATGTCTGGGAAACATATACGGGCACACGGCCACGCATAGGCTGGAATCCGGAATGCGGCTGGGCGGGATACATCCCGGAGGTCTACACGGAGGTAGGACTGGAAGCTCTGGTCATGGACGCAGACTCTTTATTGCTTTCCTTCGATGAGATCAGGCAGGCAACCGGCCTGAAATTTGATGTGCAGGGACATTCCAATAAAAATCATCTGTTCAAGATTGAAGAATATATTAAGGATAAGCCGGAATTTTTAAAATATATCACCAACCCCTCCGTGGCGGAAAACGGGCTGAAGCTGATATTCCGGAGCGACTGCATGGCGAATCTGCTGTTATGGTATCTGATGGGGGCCACCGAAGGCATGAGGGAGGAGCCCATCAATATGAAGGAGATCAAAGCCATGTTTGCAAAATGGCAGGATAGGATCAGTGAGACCGGCAGCTTTATCATGCCCTATGCTGAGGATGCCGAATACATAGGTTCCACCGCCTATTTCTATGTGAAGCAGTTTAATGAGGCCAGATTTTTTGAAGCGGAGCCGGAAAGCGTCGGACGGTTCCGGGAAATCCTCGAGGCTGCCCGGGAGGCCGGGTACGAATTCGCAACGCCAAGCGAAGTGCTGGCGGAGGGAAATATCCTTGAGAACCCTTATGTGGAGCATATTGAAAATGGTGTGGCCTGGCATGGAGGAACCGCAAAGGCCTGGGCCAATACGGAGTATTCCAGAATCATGGATCCGGTATGTATCTCTATATTAAATGGCATCAAGGCAGTGGCAGAGCGGCTGGGAGAAACCATGGATACGCTGGACGCGGATCTGAACCGTGCAATGCTGGCGGTGGCCAGTGCCTGGGTATCCGACTCCCGCTGGCCGCCGGCACCCACCAGTCCCGGCAGATTTAATGTCAGGGAGAGCCTTCGAGACATGTACGAGGCCAATAAAGCGATTGGGGAGGCCATGAAAAATAACGGCATAGAGGAGCTTAAAGGGCTGTATTCGCCTAATCTGATGCATACGCAGATTCAGCTGATCGACGAGCAGCTGATGGCGATGAAGTATTTTGGGGAGTGAAAGACCATTTCAGTCCCATTTTCACAGCTTTGCCCCGGAGGGCGGAGAAGCATAACGCTTCACATATGCGCGGTAAAACGTAGAGTAATCCTTAAAACCGGCGGAAACACTGGCGGTAACGGCAGGAATGCCGTCCTTAACAAGCTGCTTTGCCAAAAGCAGCCTTTTTTCCGTGATATACCGATACACGGAAATATTAAGTTCCTTTTGGAATCTGTGGGATAAAAGGGATTTTGACACATGAAGCTCCCTGGCGATGCTCTCCAGGCTGATGTCATCCGTATAATGTTCGTTTATATAGCGCAGTGTCATGGACACCAGGGAGTTTGTATCACGGGCGTCTGTGACAGCCTTCTTATTGGTGTCAAGCTTTAACTCCAGCATCAGCCGGATGAGGTCAGCCTCTAGAAGAAGACGTTGTTCGGCATCGTTTAATCCGTTGTGAAATGACAGTTCAAGTTCCTTGAAAATTTCCGTGATTTTGCTGCCGGGATTGTTGAGGATATAAATATCATTCATACACTGAGAAAGCAAATCCCCATAGTGCGGAGCATCCTGAAAATTCAAACAGCAACGGGTATACTCGCTTTCATTTTCCAGTTTGAAATTGTGAAAGATTTTTTGCGGGATGATGATAACCATATCCGGGTGCAGCGGAATATTTTTCTTCTCAGAGATAAAAAAACCGGAAACCTGAATCAGGTACATAATCTCATGGTAATCGTGAAATTCTCTGCCCCGAAAAAGAGAGGAGCCCTTTGCGTAATGTGAAATACAATATCTAGTGCAGAAAAAGCAATTTATATTGCTTATTATGTATGGTAAACTAAATGCAAGTCAAAAGCGCAGAGGAAGAATATCATGAATATGACTATTGTGAGCATTGGGGGCTGAATTGTGCCCTCTTTAAGGCGAGGATTCTCAAAAATGTTTTTCAGTGCGGCCCATTGGAAGCATACAGTTTTTTTGCGGGGGCGGTCCTGCATGATGAAGTGAAAAGCCTTTTGAATATTGAGCTTGCCGGACAGAATGAATGATATGGCGGCAACTGTGGGTATTATACGGATTTATGAATATGGAAAAGAACGATCTGATTTGAAGAAAAATAAAATCTGTGAGGAGGTTATGTAAAATGGAAAGAAAAGCAATTTTGGAGCCCGCTAAGATTGTGACTGCGCCCGGGAAGAAATACGCATGGGAGGCAAGAGAATGGCAGGGCTGCCCGACAATCGCAAGGACCGCCAGGGGACGGCTCTGGGCTGGCTGGTACAGTGGAGGGATCATAGAGCCGGATGAAAGAAATTACAATCTTCTGGTATACAGCGACGACGAGGGCTTTACCTGGAGTGAGCCGGTATTGGTGATTGACAGCAGGCCGGAAATAAACTTAAGGGCTATGGACATTCAGCTATGGATAGATCCGGAAGGAAGTTTACGGGTATTCTGGACTCAGACAGGCGAATCCCAGGAAAGAGATGAAGCGGGGCGTCGCTCCTGGTATTGCGACGATATATTCGGAATATGGGAGATTTCCACACCGGATGCGGACGCCGACCGGCCGGTATGGACAAAACCGGTCAGAATCAGCGACGGTTTCTTACGTTGCAGGCCTACCGTATTATCAGATTCCAGAATTATCATGTGCCCCTACGATTGGGTGCATGACCGATACGCGTATAATATCAGTGAAGACGGAGGCAGGACGTGGAAACGGTTTTTCGGTGCTGTCAAGGCGGGGGATAAGAAATGGTATGACGAAGCCATGGTCGTGGAGAGGAAGGATGGCGTGCTTTGGATGCTGGCAAGGACAAACCAGGAGGGAGCGCTGGCCCAGACATTTTCCAATGACGGAGGAAAAACATGGCTTCCGGTGGGAGTAAGCGGGATTGAGAATCCTTCCTCCAGATTTTGGATTGGGAGACTCCGTTCGGGAAGGCTTCTTTTGATCAACCACCATGCGTTCACAGGAAGAGACAGGCTGGCAGCTTTTCTTTCTGAGGATGACGGAGAGACATGGCCCTGGTATCTTCTTTTGGACAAGAGGGCCAATGTGAGCTACCCGGATGTAGTTGAGTGCCCGGATGGAAGTATTTTATGTATTTATGACCGGGAAAGAGTTTCAATCGGTGAGATTCTGATGGCCAGGTTTACGGAAGCGGATATCTTTAGCGGGAAACTGGTTGCGGAAGGTTCTTATTTGAAGAGAAAAATCAGTGCTTGCAGAAAGTGTGATTTTACGATTGAGGGTGAGATGGGAAATGAAGAATGAAGTCAGAAAGGTCATCCGGCGAGAAAAAATAATCGCAATCATGAGAAACGTTGAGACAAGGGAGTGTGTAGAGACAGCAAAAGTTTCCATTCCGGGAGCGATGACCCCTACGGAGGTTCTGGAGGCTTATCGGGCAATACGCTAAAATCAGGGAGCAGGCGGCCTGCCTGGTGGAGCGAATGAGAGCGTGGAAGGAAAGGGCATAGAGAACCTGTGAACGGCGGAATTTTCTGGTGAATTGCGGCTGTTTTTGTGCAAGTGAAATTTGCGCAAATAGAAAAATATATTACTATTGTGCACATATGTATTGCATAAAGAAAGAAAATGTGTTATGATATGCAAAGTGGAGGGTGCATATCATGAAATTAAAGAGAGAAAAGTATCTGGAACAGATAAGACCATATTATGACGCGGATTTGATAAAGGTTATCACCGGTGTAAGAAGAGCGGGGAAGTCCATTCTGTTGGATACGATAAAGGACGAGATTCTGGAAAGTGGTGTGAGCGGTGACCATATTATTTATATCAATCTGGAGGATATGGATTTTGAATATATTACGACTGCTTCTGACCTTAATCGGGAAATTAAGAGCAGGATTGTGGACATGGGTAAATATTATATTTTTCTGGATGAGATACAGCACATCAAGGAATTTGAAAAGGCACTGGCTTCTTTCCGTGCTGCTATGAACGTGTCTCTGTTTGTTACGGGTAGTAATTCCACGCTTCTGTCAGGGGAACTTGCAACGCTTCTGACCGGACGCACGGTTGAATTTGAAATATTGCCATTTTCTTTTTTGGAAATGAAGGAATACCTTGAGCTGAATAACTGGGAATTTCATGAGGACATGATTTATGATTATTTGAAATGGGGAGGATTTCCGCTTCGGTTTGACTTCAAAGATGAGGCTTCTATCAATAGATATCTTTCAAATCTGTATCAAGGTATCGTGAACAAGGATATTATAAAAAAGGCTAGAGGCATTGATAAAAAGACATTTCTGGACATTTCGCTTTATATCATTGCGAATGCCGGCAAGGAGTTTTCCGCAGATAATATTATAGAGTATTATCAAAAAAATAATCATAAAACAATATCCCGAAGGACAGTGTACAATTATCTGGATAAGATGAAGAAGGCTTTTCTGATCCATGGGGTAGGAAGATATCATATTACCGGAAAAGCCTCCCTTAAGAATCGGGAAAAATACTATGCGGTAGATATGGGGTTTCGAACCATAAATACAAACACCATCAATTATGAAGATACCTTTTTACTGGAAAATATCGTCTATAATGAGCTGATTACCCTTGGTTACACCGTATTTACCGGAAAAACTTATAAGGGGGAAGTTGATTTTGTCGCAATAAAAGAAGGAAAGAAATGCTTTATTCAGGTATGCTATCTTCTTGCCAGCAAGGAAACTGTCGAGAGAGAGTTTGGCGCATACAAGCCAATTACAGATGCCTCACCGAAGTATGTGCTCTCACTGGACAGGGTAGATTTGAGCCGAAACGGAATAGCGCACATGAATATCGTGGATTTTCTTCTTCATAAAAAGGAACTGGCCCTGACATAAAAATATCCTTGCAAACATGAAATATTCTCTGTATAATATCTTTATAAGAAGGGCAGGGGATGCCGGAGGCACGGCATCCCCTGAAATTTTTCAAACTTACAGAAAAAGGAAGAAGGAGACACACATGGCCGGATATGTGATAAAAGTTACCATTGAGGATACCCATCCACCTGTCTGGCGGCGTCTGCTCATCCCGCAGCAGATAAGCTTCGCCTGCCTGCATGAGATCCTCCAGACAGCCTTTGGCTGGGAGAATGAGCATATGCATGAATTTACCCCGTCCCAGTCGGACATTCAGATCTCAGACCAGGAACTGGAATGCTGGGGGACGCTGCTGCCGGAGGATAAGACGGCGGTGGACAGTTTTTTACATGATTATAAGTGGATTCGATACATCTATGATTTTGGAGACGACTGGAGGCATAAGATTGTCTGCGAGAAGGAAGAGCCAGACTATAAAGAGCGCCATGCCGTAATCCTCAAGGCGAAAGGCGATAATTTTGAGGAGGACAGCGGAGGTGTCTGGGGACAGGACGCGCGGCTTCCCTTTGACCTGGAGAAAACTAATGAAAGGTTGGCCAGGAAGAATTGCCCGGTGGTAAAAGAATCCCGGAAGGCGAAGAAAGCCATTTCTCAGGAAAAACAAGTCCATGAGCTGGAAGACAGGGTAAGGGAGCTTGCGAAGCGGCTGCGCCAGCAGGAAGAAGTATACCAGACGGCGTTCTCTCAAATACAGCGGAAACAGGTGGAGATTTCACAAATGCAGAGGAAGCAGGAGGCGTGGTATGATTTTTTCTGGGAGGCGGAAAATCAGC
The DNA here is from genome assembly GCA_944381535.1 of uncultured Lachnospiraceae bacterium. Classification (GTDB taxonomy): domain Bacteria; phylum Bacillota; class Clostridia; order Lachnospirales; family Lachnospiraceae; genus 14-2. The sequence goes on along the minus strand of CALWLN010000139.1, from coordinate 6,517 downwards.
GAAAGGGAGAACATTACGTCCTTAGGGTGCGGAAGAGCCAGCGCTCCAGCAGGGAATATCTGCAGCAGTTAAGCGCTGATGAGGTGAAAGATTATTGCGGAAATCTGGGGATCCCCAGGGAGACCTTCGCGAAAATGCGTCCGGTGGACGCTCTCTGGGAGTGTCTGCAGTCCCATCCCGAATACTATCTGTATGTACTGGATGAGGATGTGGTGGACTATGGCAGAGAAATTCTGGCTCACAAGGAGGGGGAGATTCCCTTCCCGGAATTTTCGGAGCAGGTGAGCAGACTGATAGATTTGGGACTTGTGTATCCGGAGTTTCAGCAGGAAAAGAAGCGGAAGGAGGCAATTCTTTCCGTTGCCTCGGATATGGAGGAGCTTTTTGCCCATTTTACGGAAGAATTTTGTGAACGGACCTATCAGATGCTGGAGCAGTGCGGGGAATCGATTTACTGCTACATGATGGTTTACGGCCTGGTTCCGGTGGACGTTTTGTATGAGCAGTACAGGGAGACCTTTGACAAAAGCATGGAAAAGGAGGACTTCCTGCGGGTGGTCTACTGGTATTGCTGCTGTAATGATATGATTCGGTCCTATACTGCGGATGAGAGCAATGTCAGTTATGTGGGCATGATAGAGTTAGATCCGGTTCAAGTCGTTGAACAGCAGGCCCGTTACGGAGAAAATCTGGAATATCGTTCCTTTACCAAAAAAGAGCTGCTTCCCTATGGGAAAACCATTGGAGAAATATATCTCCGCTGGCATGAACTGGGCATCTGTCTGTCAGAGCTGGCGTATATGGAAACGGAAGATGTGGAAGATGTGGTGACAGATTGTTACTTTGAGGCACTTTACTGCAAAAATCGGGAGGAACTGGCTGGATTTCTGGAGGATTTTTATACGCCGGCCACCCTGGGTGAGCAGATAGCCTTGTGGCACATCCTGACTAAAATCTGTCTGGATACCAGGCTTCCGGGGCTGAAGGGTTATACCCGGAGGGAGTACGGGAAATTGGTACATAAAAGCCCGTTTCAGATCACTACCGTTGATGTGTCCATCGTGAAGGAGGCGGTGGAGGCGGATACGTTCCTGTCCGAACTGCCCCTTGAGTTGCAGCAGGAATTGCTGGATGCCACAGAGATTACGGATGTTTCTCTGCGCCAGAAGGCCCTGGAGAGGCTTTTGCGGAAGGTGGGCGTGGACAACGCGGCATTGCTGTATGAGATGACGGTCTGCTATCTGGAAGGTGGAAAATTCGGCAGGGCGGAGAAGCCGCTGGACCGGTTGTTAAAGCTTTGCCCTGAGGATGAAAGCGTGCAGGGCCTGGAGGAAAGGCTCACAAACGGAGTCATGCGTGAGGTGGAAGAAGCCCGCGGATATGGATTTGATCTCTGGCCAGGTGACGACGAGGAAGTCCCGTTCCGAGAGCGAACGGCTGCTATGCCTTATCAGCGGGCGGAGCGGAAAATCGGAAGGAATGAGCCCTGTCCCTGTGGAAGCGGAAAGAAGTACAAGCATTGCTGCGGAAGAAATGCATAGCGAAACGCGTTGATTCCGGGAGCAGAAAGAGGTATGACAGAGCATGGACTTGAAAGAATATATACGAAACCATCAGATCCTAACGGACGGGGCCATGGGCACCTATTATGGTGAAAAATACCGGAAGGCGGGGAGAAGCCCGGAACTTGTGAATATCAGCCATCCGGAAAGAATCGTAGAAATCCACAAAGAATATCTGAAGGCGGGAGCGGAGCTCATCCGCGCCAATAGCTTTGCCTCCAATCTTGCTACACTCTTTGGCGGGCAGCAGGACCAGGAATTTTCCAGGGAGGAGCAATTAAGAGCTCTGGCGGAAAATGTAAAGGCCGCCTACCGAAACGCGAAAGCCGCTGCGGAGGCAGTGAATCCCAGGGCGCTGCTGGCGGGGGATATCGGGCCCATTCCGGAGCATGGGGCCATGGAGCCGGAGGAGCTGCTGGAGGAGTATGTTACCATTGCGGATGCGCTGCTCTTTGCAGGCGCGGAAATCATTTGGTTTGAGACCTTTTCGGATTTCCAGTATATTCTGCCTGTGGCGGAGTATGTCAGACGGAAAAAGGATGTGTTCATCCATGCCAGCTTTTGCTTAAATAAATTTGGTTACACCCGTTCCGGTATCAGCGCACGGCGGATTTTAAGGACGGCCGAAGAGAGTCGGTTGTTAGACGGCGTGGGCTTTAACTGCGGCATTGGCTCCACTCATATGTATCAGATTTTAAAGAATCTGGATCTGGGCAATCTGCCGGTATCCGTGATACCCAATTCCGGTTATCCCGACATTATCAATGACAGAACGGGGTACCAGGAGAATACCGCTTATTTCTGCGAAAATATGAAGGAAATTGGGGCTCTTGGTGTCAATCTGCTGGGCGGCTGCTGCGGCACAACCCCCGCCTATATTCAAAAACTTCGGGAGACGATTCCATGTGGCGTTCTGAACCGGAGGCTTTGGAAAAAGACACCCGCCGGCGGGGAGAAGCGGATTCAAAAGGAAAGAAACGGATTTTTCCGGAAGCTGCAGGAACCGGGGAAAGTTGTGGTGGTGGAATTGGATCCGCCCCATGACGGAAATTGTGAAAAAATTATTCAGTCGTCTCTGTTATTAAAGGAGGCGGGCGCTGATCTGATCACCTTTTCCGACTGTCCCATGGGAAAGCTGCGGGCGGACTCCATCATGACCGGAGCCAAGATACAGCGGGAGATTGAGCACCCCGTCATGCCCCATGTAACCTGCCGGGATAAGAACCGTCTCGGAATCGGCGCGGCGTTTATGGGCGCTCACATGAACGGTATCCGGAATATGCTGTTGATCACCGGGGACCCGGTGCCGGGAGGCGATCGGAGTGGTATCAGTCCGGTGTTTGATTTTCATTCCGTGAAGCTGATGGAGTATTTGAGGGAGATGAACCAGGAATACTTTTGGGAGGATCCCATCGTATATGGAGGCGCTTTAAATTACGGGCGGCCCAATCTGGACAAGGAGATTGAGCGCATGAAACGAAAATGTGAGGCAGGAGCGGATTATTTTCTGACCCAGCCCATATACAGCAAAGAGGATGTGGCTCGGATCGCCTATGTGAAGGAGCGGGTGGATACCAGGATTTTGTGCGGCATTATGCCCCTGGTCAGCTACCGCAATGCCAATTATATGAAAAATGAGGTCTTCGGTATCCATGTGCCGGAGGAAATTGTAGCCCGGTATCACAAAGATATGAGCCGAGAAGAGGGGGAAGAAACCGGAATTTCCATTGCCTTGGAAATTGCGGAGCAGCTTCGGGAACTTGCGGACGGTTATTATTTCATGGTTCCATTTAACCGTGCCTCCATGATCTGTACCATTATGAAAAGGATGAGGGAACAATGCCTGATTTAAGACAACGACTGAAAGAAGAGATCATTTTCCTGGACGGAGCTACGGGAACCAATCTGCAGCGGGCGGGCATGCCCGCCGGCGTATGCCCGGAGCTCTGGATTCTTGAGCACCCGGAGATTTTATTAGAGTTGCAGAGGGCATATGTAAGAGCGGGAACCCAGATTCTGTACGCTCCCACCTTTTCCGGCAATGCCATAAAGCTGGCGGAATACGGCGCAGCCGGACGTCTGTCCCAGATCAATCAAAGTCTGGTCGCTTTAAGCAGACAGGCAGCCGGTGGAGATTGTCTGGTGGCCGGGGACCTGACGATGACGGGGCGTTCCTTAAAGCCGGTGGGGGATATGGAGTTTGAAGGGCTGGTGGACTGCTATAAGGAACAGGTGGAGGCCATTGCCGGTGCCGGCGTGGATCTTTTTGTCATTGAGACCATGATGAGTATTCAGGAGTGCAGGGCGGCGGTGCTGGCGGTGAAGGAGACCACGGACCTGCCGGTTTTTGTAACCATAACACTGGAGGAAAACGGCCGGACGCTCTACGGAACGGATCCGGTGACAGCTTTGATCACCATGGAGGCCCTTGGCGTGGACGCCTTCGGAATCAACTGCTCCTGCGGGCCGGATGCCCTGGTCCCCATTGTGAAGGAGATGGCGGCCTATGCCCGGATTCCTCTGATCGTAAAACCAAACGCCGGGCTTCCGGTTCTTGTGGATGGGAAAACGGTGTTTGATATGCGAAAGGAGGAATTTGCGGCGCATATGAAAGCGCTGGTGGAAGCGGGCGCTTCCGTTGTGGGCGGCTGCTGCGGTACGGATGCCTCCTATATTGCTGCCATGGCGGAGATGATCCCCCTGCGGAAGCGAATGAAACACACCGGACCGGTGCAGGCTTCTGGCCTGTCAGGCGAGGGTATGCTTCCCGGTGTCGGGAGAATTCTTACCAGTGAGCGGGGCAGGGTGGAGTTTCCATTGGACGGGCCTTTTCACATTGTGGGAGAGCGGATCAATCCCACAGGAAAGAAAAAGCTTCAGACGGAACTTGCGGAGGGCAGCCTGGAACTGGTAGCTGAAATGGCCCGGGAGCAGGCTGAAGGGGGGGCCTCTGTCCTTGACATTAATGTCGGCATGGGTGGGATTGACGAACAGGCAGTGATGCTTGCGGCAATTCAGAGAGTGGGGGAGACGGTGGATACGCCCCTCTGTATTGATTCCAGCAATCCCCAGGTGACAGCCGCCGCGCTGCGGCAATATCCCGGCCGTGCGCTGGTAAATTCCATTTCCTGTGAGCGGGTGAAAATAGAAGAACTGCTTCCGGTTGTGAAAAAATATGGCGCCATGTTCATTCTGCTCCCCCTGTCGGAGGAAGGGATGCCAAAGGGACTGGAGGAACGCTGGGAGAACATTCAGTATGTGTTGAAGAAAGCGTACGAGGTAGGATTTTCCAAAGAGGATATCGTGGTGGACGGTCTGGTGGCGGCGGTAGCTGCGGAGCCGGGCGCCGCGCGGGATACCCTTGCCACCATTGAGCGGTGCCATAGCGAAGGACTTGCCACTATCTGCGGGCTTTCCAATATCTCCTTTGGACTGCCGGACAGAAGCTACCTAAACAGCGTATTTTTGTCCATGGCGATCAGCCGGGGACTCACCATGGCCATTGCCAATCCCTCTCAGGAGCTGTTTCAGAGAAGCCGTTTTGCGTCGGATCTGCTGATGGGCAGGGAAAACGCGGCCTTGCGTTATGTGGAGAACTGCCAGAATAGCCGGCGGGAGGAGACTGCTGTAAATGCAGGAGCTGGTGGAACGGAAAAATCGAAAGAAATTGAAGCGGGAGCCAGTGCAGCGCAGGAAACGAAAAGGATTGGAGCAGGATTCAATGGAGAGTCAGAAGCAGGAGAAGCGCTCCTTGAAAATATCCGCCAGGATGTGCTGAGAGGACGGGTAAAGCAGATTGAGACACACATCCGGGAGGCACTGGAGCGTTCCGTGGATGCCTTTGGTTTGTTGAACCAGGTTCTGATTCCGGCCATCAATGAAGTGGGACGGCTGTTCAATGAGCAGAAATATTTCCTGCCGCAGTTGATGATAAGCGCAAAAGCCATGGAGACCGGTGTGGCGGTGCTGGAGCCGGTGCTGCGGGAGAGACGAAAGGATACCCAGGGACCCACGGTGGTCATTGCTACCGTGAAGGGAGATGTCCACGACATCGGTAAGAATCTGGTAGCCATGATGATGAAGAATTATGGCTTTTGCGTGATTGATTTGGGAAAAGATGTGGATAAGGAGATGATCCTTGCGGCCGCAAGGGAGTACAAGGCCGATATCATCGGGCTCTCTGCGCTGATGACCACCACCATGAGTTATATGAAGGAAGTGATCGCCGCCGTGCGCAAGGAGAACTTGTCTGCCAAGGTCATTGTGGGCGGGGCGGCTGTTACGCCGGAATACGCGGAAGAAATCGGCGCGGACGGCTATTCCGTGGATGCGGTGGATGCGGTGGAATTGGTGAAAAGGCTGGTGGGGTGATTTGGGTTCTTTATCCGAGAACAGTAACTTATCCGTGGTTCTATGGAGTTACTGTTCACGGGGTGGGGAAATATACAACTAGTAAAGCTGTTTTCGTAGGAGGTTTGAACTTTTTAGCTTTTGACTGGAACGTAGCCCTGGATGGCGCATTTGTTATAAGCAGACCATGGAAAGACGCCGGCACTTGGCGAACCGACCGTTTACGGGCGGCAAGCCTAGTACCGCTGCGTCTTGATTTGAGCGGGAGCGTGTCTGCGTTAACAAATGCGCCACCCAGGGCGACCTCCAGATAAAACCTAAAAGTCCTTCTGATTCCGTGAACGAACTTTTTAATTTCCCCACCCCGAGAACAGTAACTCTATGGAAAATTTTTGGAAAAATTTTTGACAGGATAAACTTGTAAAATTACAGAAATGTTACTATCAGAAAAAAGAATAGGATAACCTATTCTTTTTTTCTTTATAGGAAATTCCGATTTTGGCGAACTCAAAAAGAAACGCATGTTCACCGAACATACGTTAGATAAACACGCGTTTGAGCACAACAATAAGACGGTGCCAGATTAGAAGATATAAAAACCTTCT
>CALWLN010000138.1 GCA_944381535.1 uncultured Lachnospiraceae bacterium | reverse complement strand
TGGGAAACTGCCATCCGAAGAAAGAGGATTACGATCTGCTGCAGTTAATCATGATACGGCTGGGAGAGAAGGATTACCGGAGCGAGGGAGAAGATGTGCTGGAATTTCTGTCCACCATATTCTACTCCCACGGACAGGGGTTTCGGAAAAAGATATCGAAGTACATTGATTTGGAGAGCAGCTTACAGCGAAAGGAGGTTGAGAGTATGATTGGCCTGGGAGAGAGCATTTTTCTGGAAGGCGTAGAGGAGGGACGAGAGAAAGGAATTGAGCAGGAACGCGTCAATACGGAACGCGAGCGGCAGCGTGCCAATGCTGCTGAGGGCCGTGCCAATGCCGCTGAGGGCCGTGCCAATGCCGCCGAAGAGGAAGTGCAGCGCTTGAGAGAAGAAATTCGCAAAATGAAGGAGAATAGCCAGCAAAACGTTTAAGGAGGACAAAACCGGGGACAGGTAAATCCATCCATTACCTGTCCCCGGTCGCGATTTGAACCGTTACTTCAATACCTTATCTGTTTTCTTAAGCCGGTTCGCATTTTTATTATCCCATAAGTCAATAGATACCCGATTACTACCCCAAGCATATTCAGAATCCAATCGTCAATATCACAAATTCCTCTTAAGGAAAATAATTGAATCAGCTCGATTCCCGCAATTAAGATTGCTGAAAATATGACACTCTTATAAAAACGGATTTTCCTTTCACATAATACACCGCCTAACGGCAGAAACAAAACCCTTCATACTGTTATTGCGCATTAGATATTCTCCGTATTCGTACCCATTCCCGTTTCTTTAATTTCTCTCCAGATTGGCAAACTTCTGATACTGGGGCAGCCATACCAGCTGTACAGTGCCGGTGGAGCCACTTCGCTGCTTGCCGATGATGATTTCCGCAATGCCCTTGTTGTCCGAGTCCTTGTTGTAATAGTCGTCCCGGTAAATGAACATAACCACGTCGGCGTCCTGCTCGATGGCCCCCGACTCACGCAGATCGGACATCATGGGCCGCTTGTCCGGACGGCTCTCCAGCTGACGGTTCAGCTGGGAAAGGGCGATCACCGGCACGTTCAGTTCCCGGGCAAGGCTCTTTAAGGCACGGGAAATTTCAGAGATTTCCTGCTCCCGGGACTGGGCGCGGCCATTGCCGCTCATCAGCTGCAGATAGTCGATGATGATCAGTTTCAAATCAAATTCCAGCTTATATTTTCGGCACTTGGAGCGCAGCTCCGAGACGGTAATGCCGGGCTTGTCGTCAATGATCAGCTTGGAACGGCCCACCGTCCCCGCAGCCTCAATCAGCTTTTCCCAGTCGGTGTCCGCCAGATTACCTGACCGAAGCAGCCGGGCGTCCACCCGGGACTCCATGGCCAACAGACGGTTCACCAGCTGCTCCCTGGACATTTCCAGGGCAAAAAAGGCGGTACACAAGCCATTGGTAAACGCTGCGTGCTGGGCGATATTCAAGGCAAAGGCGCTCTTTCCCATGGCGGGACGGGCCCCGATGAGGATCAGATCCGAGGGCTGGAAACCCGCCGTCATATAGTCCAGATCCAGAAAACCCGAAGCCACACCGGTGACATTTCCCTGGGTCTTGGCCGCCAGCTCGATTTTCTCCAGGGTATTTAAGACCACCTGCTTGATGGGCACATAATCCCCGCTCCCTCGGCTCTGAAGGAGGGCAAAAATCTGCCGCTCCGTGTCCGCCAGAATATCCTCCACGCTGTCACGGCCCAGGTAGCACTGGTTAGCTATCTCTTCGTTCACTTTAATAAGGCGGCGCAATACCGCCTTCTCCGCCACAATGTTGGCGTAATATTTTACATTGGCAGAGGTTGGTACCGCAGTGATCAGCCCCGCCACAAACTCCATACTGCAAATCTCCGGGGGCACATCCTTTTCCTTGAGACGATCCTGCAGGGTAATCACGTCCACCGGCTTTCCCTCGTTATAGAGCTCCACCATGGCCTCAAACAACACTCCGTAGGACTGCTGATAAAAATCATCCTTATTGACTGTCTCGGAAGCGATGACGATGGCTTCCTTGTCCATGATCATGGACCCGATGACGGACTGCTCCGCCTCCAGGCTGTGAGGCATGATCCGTTTAATGAGCGCTTCCTCCATCAGAGGTTCCTCCTGTTACTATTCCTCTACAACCTTTACCTTCAGGGTAGCTGTTACCTTGGGGTGAAGCTTGATGGGTACCTCGTGGACGCCTAAGGACTTAATGCCCTCCGGCAGCTGCATTTTCTTCTTATCCAGCTCCAAATCGAACTGCTCCTTCACCGCCGCCGCAATTTCTTTGGTGGAAACGGAACCGAATATTTTTCCGCCCTCACCTGTCTTGATGGATACCTGTACCTGTAATTTGCCGATTTCCTCCGCCAGCTTCCGCGCGGCTTCCAGATTCTCCCTGGCTACCTTCTCGGCATGCTGGTTCTGAAGCTTTAGGTCGTTCATATTTTTAGTGGTGGCCTCCACACCCAGCTTCCTGGGCAGAATCATGTTTCTGGCGTAGCCGTCGCTGACCTCCACAACCTGGCCTTTTTTCCCTAAGGACTTTACGTCCTGCAATAAAATGATTTTCATATGCTGATCTCTCCTTCTTCTATCATCTGATCCAATGTATTTTCCAATAGGATGATTGCCTCCTCTATGGCGCAATCCTTCAGCTGGGCTCCGGCCACGTTCAGGTGACCGCCGCCGCCCATTTTCTCCATAACCAGCTGTACGTTAATCTCATCGATGGAACGGGCGCTGATAAAAACCTTGCCGTTATGCTCCGTGAACACGAAGGACGCCTTGATTCCCACGATATTGAGGAGCTCGTTGGCCGCCTGTGCCCCCACAATGGTTGGGCTCTCCACTCCGTTTCCGGGGCAGACGGACACGGCAAATACGTCCCGGTACACATCCGCCTGACGTACCGCCTCTGCCTTGGCTTTGTAGGACTTCATATCGTCCCGGAGAAGCTTGCGCACCCGGGTCACCTCGGCTCCGCAGCGTCTTAAGTAAGCCGCCGCCTCAAAGGTCCGCACGCCAGTCTTGGTGTTGAAATTATCCGTATCAATGAGGATACCTGCATAGATACAATCTGCCTCCTGGGGCTCCAGATGGATATTTGCCGAAAAATACTGGAGCACCTCGGCCACCATCTCACAGGTGGAGGAAGCGTAGGTCTCAATGTAGGACAGGACGGCATTGTCAATCATATCACTGCCCTGCCGGTGGTGGTCAAAGACCACAATGGTTTTGGCCCGGGTCAGAAGCTCCGGACACTCGGTGTAACTGGCCCGGTTGGTATCCACCACCATCACCACGGTATTGTTGTCCACCAGCTCCAAGGCCGTCTCATTCCGTATAAACAAATCATGAGGATAGCCTTTCTCCGCAGTAAACTGCTCTTTTAAAGGACGCAGGGAGGAGGTGACCTCGTTGATCACAATATTTACATGCTTGCCCAGCACATGGGCGGCACAGTAAATCCCGATAGCCGCGCCAAAGGAATCCACGTCGCTGATACTGTGGCCCATAATGATGACCCGCTCCTTGCTTTCAAGAATCTCCCGCAGGGAATTTGCCTTGACCCGTGCCTTCACCCGGGTCATCTTCTCCACCTGCCGGGTCTTGCCGCCATAGTAGGTGATATTTTCCCCATCCCGGACCACAACCTGGTCGCCGCCACGGCCCAGAGCCAGGTCGATGGACATACGGGCGTAGTCGTAATTCTGGCTGTAACTGCTGCCGCCGATACCCACGCCGATGCTTAAGGTCACCGCCATCTCGTTGCCCACCCGGATGGTCTTTACATCTTCGATAAGGCTGAATCTATCCGCAATAAAATCCTTCAGATATTTTTGCTTAAATACAATGAAGTATTTGTCCTTCTCCAGCTTCTTTACAATGGCGTCCCGCTCGGAAAAATATTTGTTTACCTTCCGGTCCACCAGGGCAATCAGAAGGGAACGCTTCACCTCCTCAATGCTGGCCAGAGCCTCGTCGTAGTTGTCGATATACACCAGGCTGCAAATCTGCTTCTGTTCCTGATTTTCCACCATATACTGGTGAAGCTTTGTCTCATCAAAGAGATACAGCACCGTCAGAAACTGATTGCTCTGCTCTACGGAGATCACCGCATTGTTGTCGGTGACGGTATCGAAATAAATTTTGTTCATGCTGGCCCGATAGTACCTGTTCTGACAGGTAACATCCACCTCGATAATTTCCTGGTCCTTCTGCATAATTTCCCGTGTCAGGGCAGGAAAAATACCGGTAATGGATTTGTGATAATTTTTATCCTTACCGGTAATGGCCTCAAACTGCTTGTTTACCCAGAGAATCCTGCCATTGTAATCCAGTAGGGCATAGGCAACCTGAAATTCATCCAGAAGGCGCTTCTGAACGGTGCCGTACTGAGTCGCAAAATTGATAAGCTCATTTAGGATAACCGGCTTATTGTAAAAGTAAGCAACAAGAACAATCAGAAAATATATCACTACAAATATGGAAAACAGCGCGCCCAGCTCTAAGTTGATGAAATAGGCAAAAACGTTGATGACCGCCAGCACTATCGTAAGAATTAAGGGCCAGTACATGTAGTTTCGAAGCTGACCTTTTAATTTTATTTTTGATTTCATGGTGTTACCTCCCGCTATCTTTTGGTAAGACAGACCTGTTTCTTCTCCGGCTCTGTGCCTTTGGCACAACAATTATATGCCTTATAGTACCACAGATTTGTCCGTTTAGCAAGGGCGGCTGTTGAGCGGGCGATACTCATTTTACCGACTCATTTTACCGCCGCAAAATCCGCAGCCTCTTTTATCCACAGCATAAGCTCCTCGTCAATCTCCGCCCGCTCCGCCACCAGAAGATGGTGGGTCCAACGATTTGGATATGGTTCCGTTGCTATCTCAATACGGGGCGAATCCACTTTATGGTTTAGCCCGAAAGTTACGACAATATAAGAGGACGGACAGTCCGCCTTCTTCCGTATCCGCGAAAAGGAAACACAGGCAAATAAATGCTTCTTATAAAAGGAAATCTGACTTTTCCGCGCTTTTATCCACACATGATCAATTTCATTTAAAATTCGCTGCTCCAACGCCTCATACAGAGGGAGGGCGTCCATATGGTTCTCGAAGAAAAATATTGTATCACTGCTCATTGCCATCCGTACTCCTTCATCATTTATCAAATACAAATATGTAGCTATCGCCGTCTTTTTCATTATATATCGAATAAAGCGGAACTTCAACGCGCAATTCCAAAGTATTAGACTACCGCTTATGCCGAAACTACGGTTCGCTCCGTGACCAGTAACACGTTTCGCGAAACTTACCGGTGGTCAATTTCATATAAAAATGATATAATCCTTTCATAGGCAGACAGTTTGCGACTAATACTGAGCACAGCGGCTGCGTCCTGAGGACCCGGCCGGAAAAGGGGGACATTTTCATGGAAATCACTTGCGTAAACGCAGTTTTTTACAGTGCCACCGGCAACACGAGAAAAGTGACTTGCGAAATTGCAAAACAAGTCGCCGGAATTTTAAAGGTTCCGCTGACAACCTACGATTTTTCCCTGCCGCGGAACCGCGTCCATCAGCAGTATGACCGAAATCAGCTGGTCGTCTTCGGGATGCCGGTCTATGCCGGGCGGATTCCCAATAAAATACTTCCCTTCGTCCAGACGCTGTTTCAGGGAAATGGCGCCCTGGCCGTGCCGGTTGTCACCTTTGGGAACAGAAGCTATGACAACGCGCTGCTGGAACTGCGCAATGAACTTACGCTTCACGGATTTCATCCGGTGGCCGCAGGAGCCTTTGCGGCACAGCACGCCTTCACGGAAAAGCTTGCCGGCGGACGCCCGGATGAAAAGGACATGGAGTTGTTACATGAATTTGCTGCCGAGATTGCGGATAAGGCACTCCATCTTACTGAGATACCAGGGCCTGTCTCCGTCCCCGGAACCGAACCTGTCACAGCTTACTATACGCCCCTTGGAACCGACGGAAAGCCTGCGGTTTTCCTGAAGGCGAAGCCCCGGACTGCCGACAGCTGCACGGACTGTAAGGTCTGCGTGTCCCTCTGTCCCATGGGCTCTATTGACTACGATAATCCCGCTTCGGTGTCGGGAATCTGTATCAAATGCCAGGCCTGCGTCAAGGGATGTCCCGAACACGCAAAGTACTTTGGCGACCCTGCCTTCTTGTCCCATGTAAAAATGCTGGAGCAGAATTATACCAGGCGGGCGGAGCCGGAGATTTTTATATAATATAATAAGTTCCCCTCTGTTAAGTTCAATAACCGGCGACCACGAGAGCGCCGCAAAATATATGGCGGACCAGTTGGGAATCCATGAAATTTACGCGAATTGTCTGCCGGAGGATAAGCTGCGGCAGATAGAGAGCTATCAGACAGCCGGCAGGCAGGTATGTATGATCGGAAACGGAATCAACGACGCGCCCGCCTTAAAAAAGGCCTATGTGGGAATTGCCATGGGCGGCGTTGGAAGCGATATCGCCGTGGACGCTGCGGATATCGCTCTGTGAGTTCTGCATTTTTGTTAAATTGGAGAAAGCGAAAATGATCATAGAAATGAATGCTATCGACATATGGATTAAAACTTTCGTATCTGGCTGATCCGTCTGGCGGAGAGGAAATTTTCAAAGCTATAAATCTCCGCTCCGCCAGACGCGCGCCTGTTTTTCCTGGCGCCAAAGCTTTACTCTGCCTGCGCCTGCTCGCCGGTTTTTCTGAAAACCAGAATCCCTTTGGAGGACGGCATGATCGAACAGGAAATGAGTTCAAAGCCTTCCTGCTCCATCCGGTTTGCTGCCTCCTCGATTTTGCCGGCCATCTCCCTGGCCTTGGGCGAATACTTAATTACCACTGTTTTGTACATCTTGTCTACCTCCTTTATCATCTTAAGACCGGCGCTGCCGCCGGAGAAACTCCAACAATATCTGCTCCTGCTTTAGGGGAAACGTCCGAGGAATCCATAATGTTTTGGGAAACAGCTCCCTTTGACGAGTGCCGTAGAAATCCTTCGTCTTTTTTCTAAACTGTCCCCGAATCCAAATGGTTCTTTTTCCGACCCGGTAAGATTCCAGACCCGTAAGGGTGAAGGTAAATTCCACCCGTTCCTCCATGCTGCCGCTGTAGCCTGTATAAAACAGCTGATTTTGAGAAAGATAAATCCTCTGTACTTTCGAGGTGCCGGAGCAGTTCGCCCAGTAGATCAGGAGTGGAATAAAGGAAAACATTCCAATGGCTGCCAACGCCAGAAACAACTGCCTCAACGCCAGAATTGCCGCCGTCTGTTGGATGTCTCTTGTGAGATAGAGCCCCAATAGAGACACCAACAGACATCCCGGGCAAACAGTCAAAAACAAAAGCTTCGGAAACCGCAGATACTGCTTTCTGCGGACCGAATCGGTTTCCAGCACCAGATAATCCCCACGGACAGCGGCCTGCTTTTCCTGCGCAAGCCTCTCCTCATGCTCCGCCTTATCCCCTTGATAATGGCAGACAAACCCGTGAATCAACGGGACAAGCAGCAATAACAACGCCGTCAGCGCAATCCCAACGATAAACAGATTACTTACAAGCTGGGACAACGGCGCAAAGACAACGATACAGACCAGTAAGGTCAGTATTTCCAAAAGCAACACCCCCAGCCCGGCCGGTAGAAAGACCTTCCAAAAGCTCCGGCCTTTCCGGGAATCAGCCCTGTCTCTTTTCACTGCCCATCTGCCCCCGTTATGAAGCTTCTCCATACTCCCGCCTCCCGCCTTGTCCTGTGGACATGGGTAAATCTCAGGTCACACTCCGTGAAATATATTTCTAAAACTCTACATTGATCTTATTATATGGAAAGCCTGCTTCAATAACCACCACAGCTTTGTTAAAGCCATGTAAAATCTGTGTAAAGAT
>CALWLN010000137.1 GCA_944381535.1 uncultured Lachnospiraceae bacterium | reverse complement strand
CGATAAAGAAAAGTGTACAGAAGCTATGCGAAAAAATGCAGTTTAACCCTAATGACCTAACGGGGCTCATGCTATAGGAGCGGACAGAGCCGCTTCTATAGCATACCTAATTTTTAAATCGTTACAGTTTAAAACACACCTCGGAACCCGTTGCCTATGATGGGAAAAATAAAAACAGTGACTTGCCGTTATTTTTCTTTGCTGAATACGTTAAAGTAGACACAAAATATTAAGAGTGTAAACCGTAGACGGGTATGAGTGGTGACTTATGCGAAAAAGGTTCGCTTTTTGTTGACAAATTTTAGAATATGTGCGATAATACAATATATTTTTTGGGCTGTGAATATACGTGAGTAAGGAAGAGGTAGCGATCCAGAGACAGAGTGCCGTCGGCTGAAAGCATTCTGCGTGAACCTTCCCGAAGTTTCAGTATAGGAGCTCTCTGGCGAAAAGCATTGTGCGTTAAGTCAGCTGCCGGTGTAGCAGAGTAAATACACAAAGAGAGTGCAGAGCGATTCAAAAATGCTCTGAAATAGGGTGGTACCGCGATTAACATCGTCCCTTGTTATTTTATCAATAGCAGGTGGCGATGTTTTTTTATTCTGGAAAGGAGAATCACAATGAAAGATAAAATCAACGACATTTTATCGCAAGCAAAAAATAAGATCAATGAAGCGGTAAACGAGGGTGAGCTGCAGAATGTGAAGAGCGCGTATATCGGAAAGCAGGGTGCGTTAAGCGTATTGATGAAAGAGATTCCGTCGTTGGATGTGTCTCTTCGCCCTGAGATGGGGAAAATGCTGAACCAGGCGAAGAACGAGGTCACAAAGCTGATCGATGAGAAAAGGGTGGAGCTGAAGCTGAAGGCTTCGGAAGTTTCCCCGGACTTTGACTGTTCGGTCCCGGGTATTCTCCCCTCAGGCGGAGGACTTCACCCGATCACACAGATGTGTTACGACTTAAACGATACCTTCCGCTCAATGGGATTTGAGATCTTTGAGGAGGATGAGATTACCAGTGAACTGTATGCCTTCGACAAGCTGAATTTTCCGCCGAACCATCCGGCCCGGGAAAGCATGGATACCTACTGGCTGGAAGGGCACGACAGTGGCAGCACCAACGAGAAGCTCTGTCTCCGCCCTCATCTGACAGGCGGAAGTGTCCGCTATATGCAGACGCACAAACCGCCATACCGGTTTGTGTATCCGGGACGTGTATACAGAAATGAGACGACGGATGCGCACCACGAGAGAGCTTTCTTCCAATATGAGGCCCTTATCGTAGACAAGGATATCACATTTACTTCTGGAAAAGTCATGATCAAGAGTATTTTGAGCAAGGTGTTCGGGACGGATGTGCCGGTGAGAATGCGCTCCGGATTCTTTCCTTTTGTGGAGCCTGGATTTGAGATCGATATGCAGTGTCAGGTGTGCGGAGGAAAGGGCTGCAGCGTTTGCAAGCATGTAGGCTGGATCGAGGTTATGCCGGGCGGGTCCCCGCACCCGAACGTGCTGCGGGCGGCAGGACTTGATCCGGATGAGTACACCGGTTTCTATGTCAATATCGGTCTGGACAGACTTGTTATGATGCGTTACGGCGTGGATGACGTAAGACTCTTCCACAGCGCGGATTTAAGATTCCTGAAACAGTTTAAATGATACCAGGGTCAAAAGGTCATGCGTTTCATGCTTGCATGAAAAAGCATGACTTTGGGACCCGCAAAACACCGAAAAGTAGCCATTTTTCGGAGAAAAATGAGCGGATTTGAGGTGTTTTAGAATTGCGGGAGCACGCAGTGCGGAGCAATTCGTAGGTATTATGGGGTCAAAACACCTTTTGACCCCTACATCGTATAAATAAGGAGAGAGAAGATGAAATTATCATTAGCATGGATAAAAGATTATGTTAATATTCCTGAAGATGTGGACCTGAAAAAGCTGGCGTATGATCTGACAATGTCCACAGTAGAGGTGGAGGATGTGGAGTACCTGGCGCGCCGTTTTGATCATATGCTTGTGGGAGTGATAGAGAAAATCGAGCCTCATCCCAATGCGGACAGACTGAGGGTGTGCAGCGTGGATATTGGCGGCGGGGAAATGAAGAATATCGTCTGCGGAGGCATCAACCTCAGAGAGGGGATGCGCGTTGCCGTGTCCTGCCCCGGAGCGGTTGTACGCTGGCACGGCGAGGGCGAGCCGGTTGTAATTAAAAATTCCAAGCTCCGCGGCGTTGAGTCCTACGGCATGATCTGCGCCTCCGACGAGATCGGACTGGGAGAACTTTTTCCGGCCGGTCAGGAGGCGGAGATCCTCGACCTGTCCGCATTTGACGTTCCGGCGGGAACCTCTCTGGCGGACGCCCTGGACATGAACGATGTTCTTCTTGAGATCGACAATAAATCTATGACAAACCGGCCGGATCTTTGGGGACATTACGGAATTGCCCGTGAAATCGCCGCCCTCTATGATCTGCCGCTGGCTAAGATCAAACCCTTTGAGACGGACGTCCGGTCGGATTTTCATGTGGAGATTCATTCTCCGGACAGATGTACCCGGTACATTGGCGTGGAGATGTCCGGTGTGATGGTCAAGCCTTCCCCCTACAAGATGCAGAACAGGATATGGAAGACCGGCATGCGTCCCATCAACGCTCTTGTGGATATCACCAACTATGTAATGCTTGCGACAGGAAACCCGACCCATGCCTTTGACGCTGACAATATATCGGACCACATTGTAGTCAGACACGCGGTTGAAGGAGAGAAGCTGCTTCTTTTAAATGATAAGGAGGTCACACTCTGTGCGGATGACCTAGTGATCACGGATGCGCAAGGGCCCGTTGCCCTTGCGGGAGTTATGGGAGGCGCAAAAGACTCCATTCTTCCTAAGACAGAACGGGTGATCCTTGAGGTGGCAAACTTTGAGGCGACAGGGATCCGCCGCACGGCGCTCCGATACGACACGCGTACAGAGGCGTCCTCCCGGTACGAGAAGGCCATTGATCCTGAGAGGTGTGAGCAGGCTCTGGCGCTTTCCATGAAATATTTTAAGGAGCTTTATCCTGAACTGAAGGTAACAGGATTCTGTGACAACTACGTAAAGAAGCTTGAGAGAGGGCAGATTGATGTCAGTCTTGCGTGGCTTACGAAAAGGCTGGGAAAACACCTGGAGAACGCAAAAATCCAGGGCAAGCTTGAAAAGCTTGGCTTCGAGGTTCAAATCGATGGCGACAATATGCGCGTAACGGCGCCCACGTGGCGTTCCACAGGTGATATCTCCATCAAAGACGATGTGATGGAAGAGGTAGCCAGAATGTACGGTTACGACAACTTCGAGGCCACGGAATTCGCCACTACCTTTACAGGAGCCATCAATCAGAAGGACAAGAACCTTGTCAGAAGCATCAAGGAATATCTGGCGTTCCGCTGCGGAATGCAGGAGGTATACACCTATCCGTGGATGAATGATATTTTTGTAAAGGCAGTTTTACAGGATACGGAGGGGATTCTAAAGCTTTCCACACCGCCAGCCCGGGATATGAGCTGCATCCGCTCATCCCTGCTTCCGAATCTTTGCGAGGCAGTGGTGAAAAATGAGCGCTATTTCAATGATTTCGCAATCTTTGAGGAGGCCCAGGTATTTTTTGATAAAGATTATACATCCGCGTACGACGAGACAGAATCTTTGCCCAAACAGTGCAGACATGTTGGAGCCGCCATTGCCAGCAGCGTGAAGGATATCACGATGCTCTTTCGGGAGGCAAAGGGGATTCTTGAGAATATGCCGCGCTATACGCACATGGAGGCATATGAGTTCAGAAAAGAAGAAAAGCCGGCATGGGCTGACAATGTGGTATGGCTGAACATTTATCTTGACGGTCAGAAGATTGGAGATATGGGACTTCTGGCCAAGAAGGCTTCCATGGAGTGCGGAATTAAGAACCTTTCCGTCATGCTGTTCGAGCTGGATACAACGAAGCTGAAGCCGTTGAAATCCAGAACCAATAAATTTACCCATCTGGCAGAGTATCCTGAGACGGATTATGATATTTCCATGCTCTTTGACGCGAATGCGGCGTGGCATGACATCTATGACGAGATCATGGGCAGCAAAAAGGCCAGCGCTCTGCTCAAGGATGCCTCTTTTGTGGACGAATACAGGGGAAAACAGATTCCGGCGGGGAAGAAATCCGTGACCATCCGGCTGACCATCGGTTCGGAGGAAAAGACGTTGACTTCTGAGGAAATTGAGACGGCGGCAAACCAGGTGATGAAGAAGCTGGGCAAAAAAATGCATGCAGAGCTTCGGACACAGTAGAAAAGGAAATATGGTTAAGGGGATAGAGTGGAAAAGATGAAGACAAGTGATTTCTATTATGATCTGCCCCAGGAGCTGATTGCCCAGGATCCCTTAGAGGACCGCTCCGCTTCCAGGCTTCTGGTGCTGGATAAGAGCACCGGGAGCCTGAAGCACCGGAGATTCCGGGAGATTACGGAGTATCTAAAGCCCGGGGACTGCCTTGTTATCAATAACACAAAAGTGATTCCTGCCCGGCTGTTCGGGGAAAAGGAAGGGACCCAGGCAAAAATCGAGCTGCTTTTGTTAAAGCGCCGTGAGAACGACGTGTGGGAGACGCTGGTAAAGCCCGGGAAAAAGGCGAAGCCCGGCACGAAGCTCGTATTTGGAGACGGCCTTTTAAACGGGGAGATACTGGAAGTGGCGGAGGATGGCAACCGGCTGATACAATTTCACTACGAAGGCATTTTTGAGGAAATTTTAGACAAGCTGGGACAAATGCCCCTGCCACCCTACATCACCCACCAGTTGGAGGATAAGAACCGCTATCAGACCGTCTACGCCAAGTATGACGGTTCTGCGGCGGCCCCCACGGCGGGACTGCATTTTACCCCGGAGCTTCTGAATGAGATTCGGGCTATGGGAGTGAAAATCGCCGAGGTGACCCTCCATGTGGGCCTTGGAACCTTTCGCCCGGTGAAGGTGGAAAATGTGCTGGAGCATCATATGCATTCGGAGTTCTACCAGATCGATGAGGAGGCGGCCCGGCTCATCAATGAGACAAAGGGGGCCGGGGGCCGGGTCATCTGCGTGGGCACTACAAGCTGCCGGACCATCGAGGCTGCGGCGGCCGAGGACGGAAAGCTGTGTGCCACAAGCGGCTGGACGGATATTTTTATCTATCCGGGCTACCGTTTTAAGGTGCTGGATGGTCTGATCACCAATTTTCATCTGCCGGAATCCACCCTGCTCATGCTGGTGTCGGCTCTGGCCGGGCGGGAGAATATCATGAGGGCCTATGAGGAGGCGGTGAAGGAGAAGTACCGGTTTTTCAGCTTTGGGGATGCCATGTTGATTCTGTGAACGATTCGAGAAGAGCGCATGTTTTAGATAAGTCCGGCACTTGCGGGCGATTGCCCGCAGTCGTCCCTGCAAGGGGATTTGGATTGAAATAGGTGCTTGCAATTTAAAGCAAAACAGTGTACAATGTACAAGACAATAGAACGGACGGGAGCTTGTGTTACAGGCTGAGAGGAAGGTGGAACCTTCGACCGGCAACCTGATTTGGATAATGCCAACGTAGGGACTGACTGGAATAAGTTATTTTAACAGGATGTTATCAAATCGGTGGCGTCCTGTTTTTATTTTATGCGGAGGAAGCAGCAATGGTAAAAATCAACGGAGAGCAGCTGGATATGGCGGGGAAGACCCTGACGGAATATCTGGCGAGCACAAATTTTGACCCCGGGCGGATTGCCGTGGAGCGGAACGGAGAGATCGTTCCCAAGGCCCGATACGGAGAAACCGTACTGCAGGACGGCGACAATGTGGAGGTTGTCAGCTTCGTGGGAGGTGGATGAAAAGATGACGTCAATGGTGAGCGGAGAGCAGTCTGACGCGGTACCCCAGGCAATGGGGCAGGAGCAGCATGCACCGATACCATCCCGGGAAGAATGGTATGCGGCCTTGGAAAAACGGCACGGAAAGGAATTGCAGAAATGTTTTTCGGCGGCGGTGGTTGCCGTGTGTGGCCTGGGCGGCCTTGGCTCCAATCTTGCCATATCCCTTGCCCGGGCCGGAATCGGGAAACTGATTCTGATTGATTTTGATAAGGTAGATCTTACAAACCTGCACCGCCAGCAGTACAAAGCAGCGCAGATTGGCAGCAGCAAAACCAAGGCTCTTTCTGAAAACATAAAGGAAATTGCGCCGTACACAGACCTGGAAACGCGCACGGTCCGCGTAACGGAAAGCAATGCGGCAGAACTGTTAAAGGAGGCCCACATCATCTGCGAGGCCTTTGACAATGCCGAATGTAAGGCAATGCTGGTAAACAAGGTGCTGGAGGAAATGCCGGACAAGTACCTTGTGGCGGCGTCCGGTATGGCGGGGCTGGGTAGTGCCAACGATATTCAAACCCGCAGAGTGACAGAACACTTTTACCTTTGTGGAGATGGAGTGAGCGAGGTGTCCGATGAGATCAGTCTTGTCTCCTCCCGGGTCATGCTCTGCGCGGCTCATCAGGCCCACGCCGTACTCCGTATCTTAGCAAAAAAATTTGAACCATAAAGGGACCTGTCTGAACTGTCAGGTATATGAACAGGTTGCAGTAGAAAGAAGGAAACAGAAATGAACAACGATACATTTATCATCGGGGGACATGAATTCAACTCCCGCTTTATTCTTGGCTCGGGGAAATATTCTCTGAGGCTCATCGAAGCTGCGGTGAAGGACGCAGGGGCGGAGATCATCACCCTTGCCGTTCGCCGGGCAAATACGAAGGAACAGGAGAATATTCTGGACTTTATACCGGAAGGCGTAACCCTGCTGCCCAACACCAGCGGCGCCAGAACGGCGGAGGAGGCCGTCCGCATCGCAAGGCTTGCAAGAGAGCTGGGCTGCGGCGACTTTGTCAAAATCGAGATCATGCGGGACTCTAAATACCTGCTCCCCGATAACCAGGAGACCGTCAGAGCCACGGAAATTCTGGCAAAGGAGGGATTTGTGGTTATGCCGTATATGTATCCCGATCTGAATATGGCCCGTGATCTTGTGAATGCCGGCGCCGCTGCGGTAATGCCCTTGGCTGCGCCCATCGGCTCCAACAAGGGACTTGCCACCAGAGAGTTTATTCAGATTTTAATTGACGAAATCGATTTACCTATTATTGTGGACGCGGGAATCGGCAGACCCTCCCAGGCCTGCGAGGCCATGGAGATGGGGGCGGCAGCAATCATGGCCAATACCGCCCTTGCCACCGCCGGAGATCTGCCCATGATGGCCGCCGCTTTCCGCCAGGCCATCGAGGCAGGAAGAAAGGCGTATCTTGCGGGCCTTGGCAGAGTTCTCACCCGTGGAGCCTCCGCCTCCGACCCACTGACCGGATTCCTGCGGGATTAAGGAGGGCCATCATGGAAAATCAATTTTTGGTAGATTCGGAATATCTCTCGCCCGCGGCTCTTGACAGGAAACACCGGCTGGAAACGGATCCCTCCTCTCGCGTGGATCATATGGAGTATATGCCCGGAATGGAGCGGATTGAATCGGACGTCTGTACGAAGGTTCTGGAGCAGATGAATGCCTATGATTACACAAGCTATACAGCTAGGGATGTGCAGGCGGCGCTGGAGCATGAGACATGTTCCGTTGAGGATTTCAAGACCCTGCTTTCCCCTGCGGCGGAGCCCTTTCTGGAGCAGATGGCCCAGAGGGCAAGGCTGGAAACCAGCAAGCATTTTGGCAATACCGTATATCTCTTCACACCGTTGTATATAGCAAACTATTGTGAAAATTACTGCGTCTATTGTGGGTTTAACTGTTATAACCACATCAACCGCATGAAACTGACCATGGAGCAGATTGAAAAGGAAATGAAGGTGATCGCCGACAGCGGCATGGAGGAAATCCTGATTCTGACCGGGGAGAGCCATGCCCAGAGTGATGTAAAATACATCGGGGAGGCCTGTAAGCTGGCCAGAAAGTATTTCCGCATGGTGGGCCTTGAGATTTACCCCGTCAACACAGACGATTACAGATATCTCCATGAGTGTGGCGCGGACTATGTAACGGTGTTTCAGGAGACCTACGATACCGTAAAATATGAGCAGCTTCATCTGATGGGACATAAGCGTGTCTGGCCTTATCGCTTTGACGCCCAGGAGAGGGCCTTAAGAGGCGGAATGCGGGGTGTTGCGTTTTCCGCGTTGCTGGGGCTTTCGGACTTCCGCAAGGACGCCCTTGCCAGCGCCCTGCACGTATATTACCTGCAGCGGAAATATCCCTATGCGGAGATGTCCCTTTCCTGCCCGAGACTCCGGCCGATCATCAATAACGATAAGATCAATCCGCTGGATGTGGGCGAAAAGCAGTTGTGTCAGATCCTTTGCGCCTACCGTATTTTCCTGCCCTTTGTGGGGATCACGGTATCCTCCCGGGAGAGCGCCGCGTTCCGCAACGGTATCGTGAAGATTGCCGCGACAAAGGTGTCTGCGGGCGTATCCACCGGAATCGGGGACCACGAAAGTAAATACAGCGGAAAGGAGACGGACGGGGAAGCGGGAGACGAGCAGTTTGAGATTGACGACAACCGCAGCCTGGATAAGATGTATCGGGATATTGCCGGAGAAGGCCTGCAACCCGTCCTGAACGATTATCTCTATGTCTGATATCCTGTGTGTCACAAACAGAAGCCTGTGCAGGGAGGACTTTCTGATACGGATCAGTCGGATCGCCGAGGCAGGACCGGCAGGCATTGTCCTGCGGGAAAAGGACCTTGGGGAAAAGGAATATGGGAAGCTGGCAGCGGAGGTTATGAGGTTGTGCAAGGCGTACGGTGTCCGCTGTATTCTTCATTCCTTTATAGATGTTGCTGTTGCGCTGCGGGCGGATTCTATTCATCTGCCTCTGCCGCTGCTTATGGGGCTTAAAGAGGATGACAGAGCAAGGTTCCGGGAAATCGGCGCCTCCTGCCACTCTGTGGAGGAGGCCGTTGCTGCTGAGAGTCAGGGCTGTACCTACATCACCGCAGGGCATATATTTGATACCGATTGCAAAAAGGGGTTGCCCGGACGGGGAATTGATTTTCTGAAAAAGGTTTGCGGGAGCGTGTCCATACCCGTATATTCCATCGGCGGTATCAGCGCCGGAAATATCGCAAAGGTTCGGGAGGCCGGGGCAGCAGGCGCCTGCGTTATGAGTGGAGCCATGGTTTGTGAGGATGTGCGGGCCTATTTTTCCGCATTTGAGGTGAGAAAATGAAGTTTCGTAAAGAAATGCTGCTGTTGTATGCCGTTACCGACCGGGGATTTGTGGGCAGACAGAGCTTATATGAGCAGATTGAGGAGGCCTTAAAGGGTGGGGCTACAATGATTCAGCTTCGGGAGAAGAACCTGCCGGAGGAGGAATTACTCCGGGAAGCCGTTGAGATCAAGAAGCTTTGCCATAGATATAAGGTACCGCTGATCATCAACGATAACGTGGAGATAGCGTTAAAAAGCGGTGCCGACGGCGTCCATGTGGGAATGGAGGATACGCCTGTTGCCGAGATCCGAAGGCGTGTTCCTGCTGACTTTATCATCGGCGCAACCGCCAAGACCGTGGAGCAGGCAAAAGCGGCCGAACAAGCCGGTGCGGATTATCTGGGGGTGGGAGCGGTATTTCCGTCGCCCACCAAGAAAAATGCCATTCGTATTACGACGGAACAGCTAAGGGAGATTTGTTCTTCCGTGTCCATTCCCGCAGTTGCCATCGGCGGTATCAGCCTGGAAAATATATCTGAGCTTAAACATGGAGGCATGAGCGGAGTCGCCGTTGTGTCGGCGATTTTTGGAGCGGAGGATATTCAGAAGGCTACGGCGGTGTTAAAGGAAAAAGCCAAAGCAGTGGTTGCGGCAGAGGAACCCGTTGTCCAAAAAGGTCAGGATAAAACTGCCAAAGTAACCCTCGAAGGAGTGAGGAAGATGAGAACAGCATTATCAATCGCAGGCAGCGATTCCAGCGGAGGAGCCGGTATCCAGGCGGATATCAAGACCATGACCATGAATGGGGTCTATGCCATGAGCGCGGTTACGGCACTGACGGCGCAGAACACAACCGGCGTAAGAGCCATTCAGGAGGCAACGCCAGAATTTCTCCAGCAACAGCTGGACGCAGTGTTTGAGGATATTTTCCCGGATGCGGTGAAAATCGGCATGGTATCCTCCGGTGAGCTGATTCGTGTGATTGGGGAACGGCTGCGTTATTATAAAGCAAAGAATATTGTGGTGGATCCCGTTATGGTGGCAACCAGCGGCTCCCGTCTGATGAAAACCGATGCGGTACAGACGTTGATCGATGAGCTTTTGCCTGTGGCCGCTTTGATTACGCCCAATATTCCCGAGGCGCAGCTCCTTTCCGGTCTTACCATCAATAGCCGGGAGGACATGCTGACAGCGGCAAAGAAGATTGGCGATACCTACGGCTGTGCCGTACTTCTCAAAGGCGGCCACAATATTAATGATGCTAACGACCTTCTGTATGAGGCCGGCCAGGCTCGTTGGTTCGAGGGAAAACGAATCGATAATCCCAACACCCACGGTACCGGCTGTACCTTATCCAGCGCCATCGCTGCCAATCTGGCCAAGGGTTTTTCCCTTTCGGAGGCGGTGCGAAGAGCTAAGGATTACATATCCGGCGCTCTGGCCGCCATGCTGGATCTGGGACAGGGCTCCGGGCCTATGAATCATGCTTTTGATCTCACATTGCGTTTCGCGGAGGAACATGAAAAGAAAGGAAGGATAGGAACAGAATGAGAAATTATACCACACAGATGGACGCCGCCAGGAGAGGCATTATCACTCCCGAAATGAAGGCGGTTGCCGCCAAGGAATACCGTACCGAGGAGGAAATCCGTGATTTTGTCGCAAAGGGACAGGTTGCGATCTGCGCCAACCGGCTCCACACCTGCATTGATCCAAACGGCGTGGGCTCCATGCTCCGAACAAAGATCAATGTGAATCTCGGCGTCTCCCGGGACTGCAAGGACTACGATATTGAAATGCAGAAGGTGATGGCGGCCGTAGATATGGGGGCCGAGGCCATTATGGACCTTTCCTCCCACGGAAACACCCAGCCCTTCCGCCGGAAACTCACGGCGGAGTGTCCCGCAATGATCGGGACCGTTCCGGTCTATGACAGTGTCATTCACTATCAGAGGGACCTGGCCACCCTTACCGCAAAGGACTTTATCGACGTGATCCGTCTGCATGCGGAGGACGGTGTGGATTTTGTCACCCTTCATTGCGGGATCACCAAAAAGACCATCGAGCAGATCAAGAAGCACAAGAGGAAGATGAACATCGTCTCTCGTGGCGGCTCCCTGGTTTTTGCCTGGATGAGTATGACGGGAGAAGAAAATCCCTTCTATGAGTATTTCGATGAGATTCTCGATATTTGCCGGGAGTATGATGTGACTATTTCCCTGGGGGACGCCTGCCGTCCCGGCTGCCTGGCGGATGGCAGCGACGTCTGCCAGATAGAAGAGCTTGTACGCCTGGGCGAGCTGACAAAGCGGGCCTGGGAAAAGGATGTACAGGTTATGGTGGAGGGGCCCGGACATATGCCCATGGACCAGATTGAGGCAAATATGAAGATGCAGCAGACCATCTGCATGGGCGCGCCCTTTTATGTGCTGGGGCCCATCGTAACTGATATCGCTCCCGGCTATGACCATATTACCTCGGCTATCGGAGGCGCCATTGCCGCGGCCTCCGGCGCGGCCTTCCTCTGCTATGTCACCCCCGCCGAGCATCTGGCCCTTCCCAATGTGGAGGACGTGAAGCAGGGGATTATGGCTGCACGCATTGCGGCCCATGCTGCGGATATTGCCAAGAAGGTGCCCCACGCAAGGGATATGGACGACGCCATGGCCGACGCCCGCCGTACCTTTGACTGGGAGAAGCAGTGGGAGTGCTCCATGGACCCCGAAACCGCCAGGAGTATCCGGGACAGCCGTGCTCCGGAGCACGAGGACAGCTGCTCCATGTGCGGGAAGTTCTGCGCCGTCAGGAGCATGAACAAGGCGTTAAACGGCGAGTATATTGATATATTGTAAGTGTACGCCTATGGCGCGCAGAACTATGATTTCCCCGTCTGAGCCGGTATGAAGCCCGGTTCTGGCGGGGATGCTCCGTTTTTCATAATGTATTATGGATTGACGGTTCAATGTGAGAGGTTATTTGTTGTTGATATGTGTATTGTAATATTTCCCCCGGAAAGCGGTGGGACTGATTTTTTCATGGTACAGAAAGAACTTTACAAAAAGATTTTCCTCCTGATACCCCAGTTCATGGGAAATCTGCTTTACGTTCAGGCTGGTGGACAGCAGCAGATCCCTGGCCAGCTTCATTTTCTCTAAATCAATATATTCCTTCAGTCCTACGCCGTATACTTTCTTGAAAAGCTTGCCGATATAATCGGAATTGTAATCGAACTGCCGGGCGATTTCGGAGACGGTCACGCCTTCTTTCAGATGGAGCCGTATATATTCGGTGATGTTGCTGATAAGGGCCGGACGGACGTGATTTTCCGAACGCCCCAGCCGCAGGAGTTCCTCAAAAATCAGATAGGCGGAGGCGTCCCTGGCTGCCTGGGAGTAGCCGGGGGTGTTTGCGATATGAAGCAGCCGTTTCAGCAGCTGCTTGATTTCATAGACATCGTCTCCGGTATAGATTTTGAGGGGGAGCTTTAAGTCGGTTAGAAAATGAAACCAGTAAAACATCGTCGGTTCCGACACGGCCCTGAAGCCGTAATGCTCCCGGCCCGGTTCCAGCAGCAGGAGCTGGTTTCGTTCCAGCGAATATTCTGTATTGTCCTCGGCAATATGGACGGTGCCCGCAAGCACCAGTATCAGCTCGAAGCTTTCGATGACGCGGCGGGGATGTATCCAGCTGCCGTCAGAGCGAAACTCTCCAATCATATCATAGGAAAAATAATTTCCCGTATCCAGTTGCAGCATATCTGATTTTCTCACTTTTTTGCCATATTTGGGTGTTGAAACGCCCCTTTTCCACCATTATAATGGAAACAGAAACAAAAAACAATCAAAAAAACAAGTTGATCTATGCTTAGGAAGGAGGGAAATACTGTTCAGACGCCCGTCAGTACAAAAAGTCTTGTGCATGGAGAAGTCATGCCGGCGGGCGGGGCGGGAACAGTAGCAGACAGTCATGAAAAATATCGATTTTTCGGATGTCAATATCACCGGAGGTTACTGGCAAAAGAGGCAGGAGATCAATCGGGAAACCACAGTCCATGCGGTTTATGAGCGCTTTCGGGACACCCACAGATTTGCGGCCCTTACGTGTACCTGGAAGGAGGGCGACCCCGATATGCCCCATATTTTCTGGGACTCCGATGTGGCAAAATGGATTGAGGGCGCGGCCTATATTTTAAAAGACGGCGAGAACCAGGAGCTTACGGAAATCATTGAGGAAGCGATAGACAACATCATTCAGAACAGTGACGAGAACGGATATTTCAACAGCCACTTCCTGGTGACGCGGAAAAATGAGCGTTTCACCCACAGAAGCCAGCATGAGCTTTACTGTGCCGGACATCTGATAGAAGCCGCCGTGGCCTATTACAATATTACCGGCAGGGACAGGTTTTTGAAAGCCATGTGCCGCTACGCCGATTATATTGAAAAGGTCTTTAAGGAGGAAAAAAGCGCCGCCTTTACAACGCCGGGCCATCCGGAGCTGGAGCTGGCTCTGATGAGACTTTACAAAGCCACCGGGGAAAAGCGGTATGCGGAGCTTGCCAAATATTTTATTGACGAACATGGCAGGCATGAGAAGGAGAAGGAGCCTGATGGATTTGCAAATGAATATTATAATCAGGACGATGTTCCATTACGAAACCGCAGAACGGCGGAGGGCCACTGTGTAAGAGCGCTGTATCTGCTCTGCGGAATGGCGGATGTGGCGGAGGAATACGGGGATGAGGCGCTTAAGGCGGCATGCGAACGCTGTTTTGACAACATCACCCAAAAGAGGATGTACATCACCGGCGGAGTGGGTTCCACCTGTCTGGGAGAAGCTTTTACTGTGGATTATGATCTGCCCAACCGGACGGCCTATGCCGAGACCTGCGCAGCCATTTCCCTTGCCATGTTCGCAGGCCGCATGCTGAAATTCGGCGCCAGCGCCAAATACGGCGATATTGTGGAGAAGGCCATGTATAACGGTATTATGTCCGGGGTTTCCATGGACGGCAGGTCCTTTTTCTACGAAAATCCCCTGGAGGTAGATCCGGGCTTCAATGATAGAAATACCTCTACCGTCCAAAAGGAGCATTTCTCCATTACTCAGCGTGTGGAGGTGTTTGAATGTTCCTGCTGTCCACCCAATATTTTGCGCTTCCTTGCGTCTATCGGCGGATTTTTGTATGGTGTGGATGAGGATACGCTGTATGTCCACCAGTATATGGATTCGGAAGCCGAAACAGAGGGCGTAAAACTGAAGGTAAAGACGGTATACCCGGCGGATGGAAAAATTGTCCTGAGCTGTAAGACTTCGAAACAATATCTTGCCCTCCGGATCCCGGCCTGGTGCGAAAATTTTCATATCAATCGCGAATATGAGAGGAAGGACGGCTACGCCTACATAAAGCTAACCGGAGCGGATGAGATACAAATGGAATTGGATATGCCGGTGCGGCTGGTGAGGGCCAACCGCCGGGTGCATGAAAATGCCGGCAGAGTGGCCGTCATGCGGGGACCGGTGGTGTACTGCGCGGAAGGGGTGGACAACGGCCCGGATGTAAGGAGCATTGCGCTGGATAGGAGCAGCCGGTTTGAATTGGCGGACAGCGAATTTTTACTTCCTGTACTGCGGACGGTGGGATACCGGCCCAGGGAGACGGAGCAGTTATATGTAAAGGACAGCGAAACATACGAGAAAATCCCCCTGACATTGATTCCCTATTATGCCTTTGCCAACCGGGGGACCACGGAGATGTCCGTCTGGATTTTGAAAAAATAAGGGTTGACAAATATTTTATGCAGGTGTAAAATCGGAACAGAAAGACAAAGGCGTCTTTGAGTGGCTTACTCAGAGACGCCTTTTTTCTTTTGCCGAAGCGTTTGCGGGATGTTTCCGTGAAAGAAAAGGAAAATAGTGCTGGAGGTAATTTGCATGTGTTCTATAATGGGATATTGCGGCAGCGGTGCCGACTACGACGCTTTCAAAAAAGGATTTGACAGAACCCTTTCCCGGGGGCCGGACGACAGCCGGATCATCGATACGGGGAACGGCCTGCTGGGGTTCCACCGGCTTTCGATCATGGGACTGACACCTTCCGGAATGCAGCCCTTTGAACTGGAGGGCAGTTACGTGGTCTGCAACGGCGAGCTCTACGGCTTTGAAAAACAGCGGGAGATGCTGAAACAGAAGGGCTATACCTTTGTAAGCGACAGCGATTGTGAAATTCTGCTTCCCCTGTACCGAGAATACGGGCTTTCCATGTTCCAAATGCTGGACGCGGAGTTTGTCTGCATTCTCTATGACGGGGAAACAGGCGAATACATTGCGGCCAGGGACCCCATCGGTATCCGTCCCCTCTATTACGGCTATGACAAAAAAGGCGTGATCCTTTTCGCCAGCGAGCCAAAAAATCTGGTGGACATTGTTGAGCGTATTATGCCCTTTCCTCCCGGGCATTATTATAAGGAAGGAAAATTTTACTGCTACTGCGATATTACCAGGGTAGAAGCGGTCTGCCGCGATGACCTGGAGACGGTGTGCCAGAAGATTCATGACAAATTGGCGGCAGGGGTGGAGAAGCGCCTGGTTGCCGACGCCAAGGTGGGATTCCTGCTTTCGGGGGGCCTGGATTCCTCTCTGGTGTGCGCAATCGCCGCCCGGAAGCTTAAGACTCCCATCAAAACCTTTGCCATCGGGATGAGCGAGGACGCTATCGATCTGAAATACGCAAGACAGGTGGCTGACTATATCGGAAGCGACCACCGGGAAGTTTATATGACACCCGAGGATGTGATTTCCAATCTGGAACGGGTGATCGAGCTTCTTGGAACCTTCGATATCACCACGATCCGTGCCAGTATGGGAATGTATCTGGTCTGCAAGGCCATTCATGAGCAGACGGATATCCGTGTGATTCTCACCGGGGAAATATCCGACGAACTCTTCGGTTACAAGTATACGGACTTTGCGCCCGACGCGGCGGCCTTCCAAGCGGAATCCCAAAAGAGGGTC
Source organism: uncultured Lachnospiraceae bacterium (assembly GCA_944381535.1). Taxonomy (GTDB): domain Bacteria; phylum Bacillota; class Clostridia; order Lachnospirales; family Lachnospiraceae; genus 14-2. The sequence continues at coordinate 4,076 of CALWLN010000137.1, read as the reverse complement.
CGGGAGCTTCACATGTATGACGTGCTGCGGGCCGATCGCTGTATCTCGGTAAACGCTCTGGAGGCCCGGGTGCCCTTCGGGGATTTGGACTTTGTGAAATACGTTATGGCCATCGACCCGGAGTTGAAGATGAATAAATACGGCAAAGGCAAATATCTGCTCCGCCATGCCTTTGAGAAGGGCGGTTATCTGCCACAGGAGATTTTGTGGCGGGAAAAGGCCGCCTTCTCCGACGCAGTGGGTCATTCCATGGTGGATTATTTAAAGGAATATGCGGAAAACTATTATACGGACGCGCAATTTGAGGAGGGCTGCAAAAAGTATGACCATGCCCGGCCCTTCACAAAGGAATCCCTGCTGTATCGGGAGATTTTCGAGAAGTATTATCCGGGGCAGGGAGAAATGATCGTGGACTTCTGGATGCCCAACAAATCCTGGGAAGGCTGCGATGTGAACGACCCCTCCGCCAGAGAGCTTTCCAACTACGGAGACAGCGGGAAATAATAGAAAAAAACACGCCGGGTAGTTGACAAACCCGCAAAAAAAGAGTATAGTTACCAAGTGGAAGGCAAAGGGGTCTTTGAGTAGCGTACTCGAAGTGCCTCTGCCTTCTTTTTGTTTTGCGAGAAAGTAAAAGAAAAAACGGAGGGACAAAAACATGACCAAAAAGGAACAGCTCTACGAAGGAAAAGCAAAGAAAGTATTTACCACCGAGGATCCCAATCTTCTGATCGTGGACTACAAGGACGACGCCACCGCCTTTAACGGGGTCAAGAAGGGTACCATCGTCGGGAAGGGCGTCATCAACAACAAGATGAGCAACCGTCTCATGCAGCGGCTGGAGAAGGCCGGTATCCCCACGCATTTTGTGGAGGAATTAAGCGACCGTGAAACGCTGGTGAAGAAGGTTTCCATCGTGCCTCTTGAGGTGATCATCCGAAACATCGCGGCAGGTTCTTTTTCCAAGCGGTTCGGGGTAGAGGAGGGGGTCGTGTTTGATTCTCCCACCATTGAATTTTCCTATAAAAATGATGAACTTGGGGATCCGCTGATGAACGATTATCATGCCATCGCCTTGAAGCTGGCTACAAGGGAAGAGATCGAGACCATCACCAAATATGCTTTTGCCGTTAACCGGGAGCTTAAGGCTTTCTGGGCGGAGTGCGGCGTTACGCTGGTGGACTTTAAGCTGGAATTTGGCAAAACCGCGGATGGTACCATTGTTCTGGCCGATGAGATCAGCCCGGATACCTGCCGGCTCTGGGATTCCAAGACCGGGGAGAAGTTGGACAAGGATCGCTTCCGCCGGGATATGGGCGGTGTGGAGGACGCTTATGCCGAGGTGATGAAGCGGCTCAACGAGCATATTTAAGGAGGATACAATGGCTAACTGCGCAATCGTAGGTATCAACTGGGGCGACGAGGGAAAAGGCCGGATGGTGGACCTGTTTACGAAAAATTTTGATGTGGTGGTCCGCTTTCAGGGCGGCGGCAATGCCGGACACACGGTCATCAACGAACATGGAAAATTCGCCCTTCATCTGCTTCCCTCGGGTATTTTCAGAGACGGCGTTGTGAACATCCTGGGCAACGGCGTGGCGCTGGACCCCGAAAATCTCTGGACGGAAATGCGGGACGTCCTTGACAAGGGTGTGAAGATCACCCCCGAAAATCTTAGAATCAGCGACCGGGCCTCCCTTCTCCTTCCCTGGCACAGGGACCTGGACGAATTAGAGGAACGCCGGCTTGCGGATAAAAAATTCGGCTCCACCAAGCAGGGGATCGCTCCTTTTTATTCCGACAAATATCAGAAGAAAACCATTCTTGCGGGTGAGCTGTTCTACCCGGAGGAATTAAAGGAACATCTTGCGAGCCTTCTGGAGTGGAAGAACCTGACGCTCACCAAGGTATACGGCGCAGAGCCATACACCATGGAGAGACTGGAGGAATGGCTTCAGACTGCCTGTGAGAAGATCAAACCCTATATCTGCGACACAGGTGCCTATCTGAAAGAGGCTCAGGACGCAGGCAAACATATTCTCTTCGAGGCGCAGCTGGGGTCCCTAAGGGATTTGGATTACGGAATCCATCCCTACACCACCTCCTCTAACACCACGGCAGCCTACGCGCCCATCGGCTCCGGGCTTCCTTCCGCCAGGATTATGGACGTGGTGGGCGTTGTCAAAGCCTACTCCACCTGTGTGGGGGAGGGACCCTTTGTCTGCGAGATGTTCGGCGACGAGGCGGAGGAGCTTCGCAAGGCGGGCTTTGAATATGGCGCGAAGACCGGAAGACCCCGCAGGGTCGGGCCTCTGGATATTGTGGCCACCCGGTATGGCGTGGAGGTGCAGGCGGCCACAGAGCTGGCGCTGACAAAGCTGGATGTGTTGAGTTACCTTGACAAAATCCCCGTGTGCACCCACTACCTGCTGAAGGGAGAACAGACCGACCGCTTCCCCTTCCCTACGGCATTGAAGGACGCAAAACCCGTCATTGAGTATTTTGACGGCTGGAAATGCGACATTTCCGGTGTGCGCAGGTGGGAGGATCTTCCAAAAGAAGCACAGGAATACGTCACCTATCTTGAGAAGGCCGTGGGCTGCCCCATCACCTACGTTTCCGTGGGTCCCGAGCGGGACAGCATTATCATACGAAAGTAAGGAGAAGAAATCTATGACAAACAGATACGAATCCCCATTATCCTCCCGCTATGCTTCAGAATATATGTTGGGACTGTTTTCCTCCGATACCCGGTACCAGACCTGGCGCAGACTCTGGGTGGCCCTGGCAAAGGCGGAGAGCAGCCTGGGACTTCCCATTACCGAAGCCCAGATTGCGGAGCTTAAGGCGCATATTACGGATATCGATTATGACTGCGTAGCCAAACGGGAGAAGGAAGTGCGCCATGATGTAATGGCCCATGTCTATGCCTACGGACAAGTAGCGCCGGGGGCCGCAGGGATCATCCATTTGGGCGCCACAAGCTGCTATGTAACTGACAATGCGGACCTGGTTATCTACAGGGATGGACTTAAATATTTGAGGAAAGAGCTTCTTAAGGTCCTGGCGAACCTTTCCGATTTTGCTGAAAAATATAAGGATCTGCCCACTCTTGGATATACCCATTATCAGCCGGCTCAGCTGGTCACTGTGGGCAAGCGGGCGTCCCTTTGGATGCAGGATTTTCTGTCCGACTTAAAGGAGATTGATTTCGCCATCGAGAATATCAAGTTTCTCGGCTGCCGGGGAACCACCGGAACCGAAGCCAGCTTCGTGGATCTGTTCGAGGGCGACACCGAAAAGATTGATAAGATGAATCAGATGATCGCGGAAGAATTTGGGTTCGAGGAGTGCTTCGACGTGTGCGGCCAGACTTATCCCCGCAAGGTGGACGCAAGGATCTTAAATTGCCTTTCTTCCATTGCCCAGAGCTGCTACCGCATGGCCAACGATATCCGCCTTCTGCAGCACGACCGGCAGATTGAAGAGCCCTTTGAGAAGAATCAGATTGGTTCCTCTGCCATGGCCTATAAGCGCACCCCCATGCGCAGCGAGCGTATCTGCTCTCTGGCCCGCTATCTGATGGCGGATGCCTTAAACGCGCCCATGACCGCCTCCACCCAGTGGTTGGAGCGGACCCTGGACGACTCCGCCAACCGGCGTATTTCCTTGCCGGAGGGCTTTTTATGCGCGGACGCCATTTTACGGCTTGCCCAGAATGTGACGGACGGGCTTCATGTCAATGAGAAGATCATCGAGAAGACGGTACGGGAGTATCTGCCCTTTATTGCCACCGAAAATCTGATGATGGAGGCAGTAAAGCGGGGCGGCGACCGCCAGAAGCTCCACGAAATCATCCGCCAGTGTTCCATGGAGGCAACGGCCAGGATGAAAAACGGCGAGGAATGCGATCTGCTCTCCCGGCTGGCACAGAAGGAAGAATTCGGACTTACGGAGGAAGAGATGAAGGAGCTGCTTACACCTTCCCTCTATATCGGGAGATGTCCACAGCAGGTTGAGGCGTTTCTTTCGAAGGTGAAGCCGTATCTTGCGGATGTCAGCGGCGGCTCGGCGGA